>NZ_JAMBOQ010000003.1:358391-716782 GCF_023715685.1 Priestia aryabhattai | reverse complement strand
TGACGGTGTATAGACAAGTACAATCATCTGACTCATACGTCTCTTCTAGTTGAAACGAGAATTTTTTTAAAAGAGTAATTGAATCTTTATTATTAGGATCAACTTTTGCTTCAATTTCTTGTATATGAAACTCTTCAAAAGCTTTTTCTAGCAAAAGGCAGAGCGCTTCTGTCATGAGGCCTTTTTTCCAAAAAGGTCTGCCTAAATCATAGCCTATCTCTGCTTGCTTTTCACCATAATCAATACGGTTTAGACCGCAGGTTCCAATGATCTCATCTGAAGTTTTTAATCGAATAGCATAGCGTGTTGCTTTCCCTTCTTTCATCAAACTTTGTAGAAGTGCAATCATGCTTTCCGCCTGATAAAGCGTCGTAAACGGCTCAATATTCATATATCTAGTAACCTCTTCATCCGACCAATACGCAAAAACTTTAGAAGCATCTTTTTTTTGAAGAGGGGATAAATATACCCTCATCTATGTTCTCCCTCCTTTTGATGAATGATGGAGCAAGACGTTTTCATCTGCGCATCTTTCACCTCCTAAAAAATCTCACATGGTGCACGGAACATGTGAGATTTGACATTTAACTATTTTTTGATTGTGCATCGCGCAGCTGCGTATATAAACGATTAATTGCTACAGTCATTGACTGTTCATAGGAATGATGATCATAATAAACCGCTATATTTTTTAACATTTCATACGTTTGATGATCAAGCTGCACCTCAAGCGTAATTTTTTCGTCAATTGTTGCTGTTTGCAAATGATGAGGCAAGTCCTCTTTTGTAGATACTTGCTCTGCAATATGAATTGCTTCTTCTACTGTTTCAATTCGGCCGTACTGATGCACCCATCTTCTGCCCATTTCAATCGTATCTTTTACAAACTGACGATTTGTAATTGTATCTTTAATATTAAATTGATGATCTGCCACATATACAGATTGATACAAAATCACACTGATCACTTCGTCTTTTAAATTTAATTTTCTCAGCTCATCAATTAAATCCGCTATATATTTAGGTAATGGACTAAATGTCCCTCGCACTTCCTTAATTAAATCCATGGCAATAGATTCAGTTGAATTGCGTTTAAATGCTTTTATAATATCTATCATTACATGTTCGTTTGTCATACATACACCACCATTTATGAATCGAATAATTTCATGCTCCTTGCTGCTTTGCATAGACATTCACTATTCGTTTAAAATATATACTATTATTCTATTATATAAAAAATATGAATAAGTTGGTATAGGATGAATGATTTATCATTATTTTTTCATAAAATTTTATGAAAAAGAACATGTTTATCTATTACTAGAACAAATCCAGCACAGCAAAGAATGGTCTCACCAAAACCTGAGAAGACAAGCACTTATTATTATTAAATATGAGTTTCTCTTTGATGGAAGACATTAAATAAAAAGCACCAAACCAATCCCGCTTATTGAAGTATATGGTCAAAAGATTTTTAGATGTTAGATGACAGAAGGTATCCAATATCAGCAATTAATCTCCTTCCCTGTTCATTGTCACTTAGTCCATCTATCAAAACAACGGCATAATAAGTTTCATTACCTCGAATGAGAATAGCACTATCATGTTCTGCTCCCTGTAGTTCTCCAGTCTTATTTGCAACTTGAAACGCTGGTCCTATACGTGCTGGAAGCTTATGTTGAAACTGCTGCCTTTCTAACATTCTAATTATTTTTTCACGACTAGATTTTTGCAAAAGGTTTCCTTCATATATTTCCCTTAGACACTTTACTACGTCAGAGGCACAGGTATAATTATCAATCCCTCTTTTAACAGCTGTTTCATCCATCATATAGCGGTTTAAAACGGTTTTCTTTAATCCTAGATTTTTAGCACATTCGTTAATTTTTTCAAATTCTACTAAAGAAATGAGCTCATTTGTAGCTGTGTTGTCAGATACAATCATCATAAGGGTAAGCAGCTCTTCCACTTTAATGTGTACCAACAGTGGCAGAGCTCTAAGTACGCCTGTTCCACCAACCGTGTTTTTTTCCGTTCTTTGAATGACAGATGTTAAAGCCAAGATGCCCTCATCAATTTGACGAAACGTTTCTATTGCAAGCAGTAGCTTGATTGTACTTGCTGCTCTTTGTTTAATAAAAGAATTAATCTGTATGGATTCTTCTCCTTCAATATGAATACGTATTAGTCCATTATTATTACGCTTCCATTTAGTAACTGCATCTTCTATTTTCGCTCTTGTTCTTTCCATCATTTTGTCGCGGCTGTTTCAATATAGTTGTTACTCATTATCTCTTGGTTGTACAAGTGACAGGCCACAAAGTGATTGTCTTCAACTTCCTGCCACTCTGGCTTTTGATTTTTGCAGGCTGCTACTGCAAGAGGACAACGCGTATTAAACACGCAGCCAGAGGGAGGGTTAATTGGACTTGGCAATTCTCCTTTAAGAACAATTCGCTTCCGATTATCCTCAACATCAGGAT
The DNA here is from genome assembly GCF_023715685.1 of Priestia aryabhattai. NCBI lineage: Bacteria > Bacillati > Bacillota > Bacilli > Caryophanales > Bacillaceae > Priestia > Priestia aryabhattai. Next base: position 714,296 of record NZ_JAMBOQ010000003.1, on the reverse strand, counting down.
CAGGAATAGGGATAGCTGATAGTAGAGCTTGAGTGTAAGGGTGAAGCGGTTTTTGATACAGCTCCGAACTTGTTGTTAATTCTACTAAATGCCCTAAATACATAACTCCAATACGATTGCTTATATGCTTTACCATCGATAAGTCATGTGCAATAAATAAATAAGTTAACCCTTTTTCTTTTTGGAGTTTTTTTAATAAATTAACTACTTGAGCCTGTACAGACACATCTAAAGCAGAAATAGGTTCGTCTGCAATAATGCATTCTGGATTTAATGCTAAAGCTCTCGCAATCCCTATGCGCTGACGCTGCCCGCCGCTGAATTCATGAGGATAGCGATTGGCATGATCACGATTTAGCCCAACATCTTCTAGCAGCTCATACACGCGGTTCAGCATCTCTTTTTTATTCGAATAAAGTCCGTGAACCTCCATTGGTTCTGAGATAATCTCCTTCACGGTAGAACGAGGGTTTAATGAAGCATATGGATCTTGAAAAATCATTTGCATATTACGATGAAAAGCAAATTTCTCTTTCTCTGATAGCTCATGCACATTTTTTCCCTTATAAAGCACCTCTCCCGATGTACGGTTATACAACCCAATGATTGTTCGCCCGGCAGTTGATTTTCCGCAGCCGGATTCACCAACAAGTCCAAAGGTTTCTCCTTTCGAAATATGAAAAGACACACCGTCTACTGCTTTCAAAACCTGCTTATTGGCAATTGGAAAATATTTACTCATCTGTTTTACTTCTAACAAATGATTCATCGTCATAGCTGCCACCTCCTAATAATAGCGCCGGGCTGCGCACAGTTCTTCTTCATAAAGCGTTCCTATTAATTCAATCAGTTCCACGGTTTTACCCGTTTTAGGTGAATGAAGCATTTTTCCTTTGCCATAATAAATACCGACATGATGGATAGATCCTTTACCTTTTTCATGAGCGAAAAACAGCAAATCTCCAGGTTGAATAGAGGCTAATTCTACTTCTTTCCCTTGCCTTGCTTGATCTGTGGCATCTCTTGGAATAAGATATCCGTTTGCTTTATGAGTAGCATAAGCAAATCCGGAACAATCGTATCCCCAGGCACTCATGCCACCCCATAAATATGGAAGATTCAAAAACTGTTCTCCTGCTGCAATAATCATATCGCCAGTTCCTTTTGTCACTTTACGGTTTCTATCCTCTATTACAACAGCATCTTGACGTTTTATTCTTCCATTCCCAACCGGCGTTTGAACCTCTAGCCACCCTTTCTCTTCTTTTAAAAGAGACAGCTGCGTTTGATAACTAATTTGCAGGGCTTCTTCCGCTAGCTGTAGTGTTGCAATCTTTGATGATACCACTGCCGTTGGTCCACATAGCGGAGAATATTCAGCTTGAGAAATCAGTTGGTGAAAAGGAACCCACCCGGGATATCCTCTTTCATCTTTAGAAGAAAACTGAGAAGGAATGACGATTTTTGCCCATTTATCTTTCATTTCCGTTACATATACTTCTTCTCCTAGTAACAGCTGTGTTTGAACTAAATTTTTCTCACAAAGCTCCAACCGATGTGTATACGTTAATTGCTCTAGCCATTTATCTAGTTTTACTGGAGCACTTGTTGCATTGTCATCTATTTCTCTGCTAGAGTTATAGGAAGTCCAAACAGTCGCCACAGCCACACAGACGTAATACAGTTTTTTATCCACCACTTATTTATCCTCCCCGCAGGTTTAACCTTTAGCGTTCGACTTTATCTTTTGGTAATGTAATACCCGATTCGAATTCCACCATTCGTTCATAAGTCGACATCGTGGCATAACTTCCAATCGCCACAGCTGTTTGAGGAGAGCAATGTCCGATGCGAAACCCTCTCATAACAGGCTTTTTTAAAGAAGTAAGGTAACTTGTTAACGCCTCTTCTAATGAAAGCGACTCTGTACGTTTTCTAGGATAGCAGTTATGAAAATCTCCGATAATAATTCCCGCTGCATCCTGCAATTTATTGGCCATGTACAGCTGTGTCATCATACGGTCAATTTCATACGGTTCTTCATCAATATCTTCAATAAATAAAATTCGATTTTTTGTATCTAGTTCAAATGGTGTGCCAAGCGTGCTTACTAGCAAAGTGAGATTTCCTCCTATTAGCTGCCCAGTTGCTTCTCCTTCACAAATAGCTTCGAGCTGACTGATTTGATCCGTATAGCAAAAAGAACGATGAGAAAACAATTGATAAATCGTTTGCTTCGTTTCTATATGAACCTCTTCTTTTCCGATATCTGATGAAAGCATTGGCCCGTGAAAGGTTACCAAACCTGTGCGCTGATGAATAGCCGTATGTAAAAACGTAATATCGCTATATCCCCAAAAAATTTTGGGGTTTCGCTTAATTAAATCGTAATTTAATTGTGATGCAAGTCTAGCCGTTCCATACCCTCCGCATGCACAGATAATTGCCTTTACTTCCTTATTGGCAAACATCGCATGTATATCGGCTGCTCGCTGTTCATCAGTCCCTGCCAAGTACCCGTTTTTTTTATATAAATGCGCACCTGTTACTACGTTTAATCCTATTTCTTTTAAATATGCTATTCCTTTTTTTAGATTGTGCTGATTAGGCGGACTAGCAGGTGCAATAACAGCTACTGTATCACCTTTTTGTAATCGTTCAGGTTTTATCATTTGTTACACTCCTTTTGTGTAAAGAAATGAAGAAAGTGAAACTTGGGTCAGAAGGGAATTAAAATCCCCTCTGACGAAAAGTTCCACTTTACTGTTTATCTGCCCACTTCAAATCTAAATAGCCAACAGGATGACGAACAATTCCAGATACGTTATCTTTTATTAAAAACACATAGTTGTAGAAATGAATAGGAATAATCGGCATCTCATCAAATAAAATACCTTCTGCCTTATACATAAGCTCAAAACGTTTTTTATTATCCGTTTCGTTCATAGCTTGTTTAATTAACTCATCATATTCTTTATTGCTCCAAGCTGTACGGTTCATTGAATGACCTGTCTGGAAGCTCTCTAAAAAATTAATTGGATCTGCATAATCAGCTAAAAATGAACTTCGTGACAGCTGAAACTTTAACGCTTTTTGTTCTTCTTGGAAAACATTCCACTCCATATTGGCAAGCTTCACATCTACGCCTAGATTTTCTTTGAACATTTGCTGCAGGGCTTCTGCTATTTTTTTATGTGTATCGTCTGTACTATATGTTAGCGTAATGGCTGGCAGCTTTTTATATCCTTCTTCTTTCATTCCTTTTTTCAGAAGTGCTTTTGCTTCTTTGCCGTCTGTTTTTAATAAGTCGCCGCCCGCTTGACGGAAATCATTTCCATCTGCATCTTTAAATCCGTACGATACGAACCCGCGAGCTGGTTTTTCTTTATTTTTTGTAACAAAATTAACAATTTGATCTTGATCTACAGCCATTGCAAATGCTTTACGGATATTTTTGTTTTGGAAGGGCTCTTTATCTAAGTTAAAGCGGTAGAAGTAAGTTCCCGCTTGGTCTTCGATATGAACATCTCCATCTTTCAACAACTTTTCACTTAAATCCGATGGAATTTCAGAAACATCTAGTTCTCCATTTTGATACATTTGATATTCTGTGTTTGTATTTTCAACAATTGCCCATTTTACCTTGTCGAGCTTTACATTTTTAGCATCCCAATACTGATCGTTTCTTTCCATTACTAGATTACTATTATGCTTCCATTGAGTTAATTTGAAGGGTCCATTAGCAACAAAAGAATCTGCTTCTGCAAACCATTTTGGGTTTTTTGTTGCTACTTTTTCATTAATCGGGAAGAACGCTGGATTGGAAACTACACTTAAGAAATAGGCTTGAGGACTTTTAAGCGTAACTTCAAAGGTTTTGTCATCTAGCGCTTTTACCCCTACTTGATCAGCACTACCTTTACCCGTATTAAATTCTTCTCCACCTTGAATGAAATAGCCTAAAAATGCCGCTGGAGAACCAGTCTTAGGATCTAACAGCCTCTTCCACGCAAACACAAAATCACTTGCTTTTACGTCATCTCCATTTGACCATTTAGCATCTTTTCGTAAATGAAACGTATAGACCTTTTTGTCCTCAGAGATATCCCATTTCTCGGCCATTGCTCCTTCAGGCTCATCGCTTTTTCCTAAACGAGTCAGCCCTTCCATTAAGTTATTAAGCATATTCCATGAATATGAATCAAACCCAATAGGAGGATCAAAAGACGTAGGTTCTGCGCCATTATTCATATAAAGGACCTTACCGTCTTCTTTTGCTGTACTGCTCTTCTTTTCTGGCTCCGCGCCTGAATCTTTTGTCGCCGTACAGGCAGCAAGTGCACACATAAGTACACACATCATTAGTAAAGACCCTATTTTTTTCATCATTTCCCCCTCTTTCATAAGTTCTCTATTCATCTATAAATCTAGCTTATAGTTGTTACAAATTTTTGGGCTCTCTCATCTTGAAGCCAGCAGTGCACTTGGTGACTTTCTTTCAGCTTTGTCGATGCAGGATACATGCGATCACACACTTCCATTACGTAAGGACAGCGAGGTGCGAACGAACATCCGGATGGAGGTGCAAATAAATCGGGAGGTGATCCTGCAATAGGCACAAGCTCACTTTCGTATAAATCTAAGCGAGGAACTGAACGCAGCAATCCTTTTGTATACGGATGCTGCGGCGTATAAAAGATGTCTCTTCTTGTTCCAATTTCTACAATCTTTCCTGCATACATTACAGCAACACGGTCAGCTACCTGAGCAACTACACCTAAATCATGGGTAATTAAAACAATTGAGACATCAGTTTTCTGCTGAATGTCCTTAAACAATTCTAAAATCTGCGCTTGTATCGTGACGTCAAGAGCTGTGGTAGGTTCATCAGCAATTAGCACTTCGGGATTGCATACAAGGGCCATTGCAATGACAATACGCTGTCTCATTCCCCCGCTAAATTCATGAGGATATTGCTTTAGGCGTTCTTTAGGATTTGGAATTCCGACTAGCTCCAGCATTTCAAATGCTTTTTCTTTTGCTTTTTCTTTTGAGATGTTTTCATGTTGCATAATATTTTCTGCAATTTGCTCACCTATGCGAAGAGTTGGATTAAGCGCAGTCATAGGATCCTGAAAAATCATCGAAATATCAGCGCCTCGGATGTCTCGCATTTTCTTTTCTGATAGTTTCGTTAAATCCTGGCCTTTAAATAAAATAGATCCGCTTGTGATCCTGCCCGGAGGTGTCGGAATTAACCTCATAATGCTTTGAGATGTCACGCTTTTCCCGCACCCTGACTCTCCTACAATCGCTAGTGTTTCTCCTTTATGTAAATCAAAACTAACGCCTCTTACAGCTTGAACTTGCCCTCCGTAAGTTGAAAACTGTACGTGTAAGTTTTTGATTTGTATTATTTTTTCCATTTGCTTACCTCCTTAATTTCGGATCAAGTGCATCTTGCAGTCCGTCTCCAAGGACATTAAAAGCAAACATGGTAAGAGAAATAAAAAAAGCGGGAAAAAACAAACGCCACCAATAGCCTGATAGAATCGTTGATAAACCATCGTTTGCCATTACTCCCCAGCTGGCATAAGGAGCCTGTACACCCAGTCCTAAAAAGCTTAAAAAAGCTTCAGCAAAAATGGCAGTTGGTACGGTTAGTGTCATTTGAACGATAATCGGTCCCATCGTATTTGGAAGCAGGTTCCGCTTAATGATACGACTAGTTTTTGTTCCAAACGTTTTGGATGCAAGTACGTATTCATAGTTTTTTATTTGTAATACTTGCCCCCGTACAATTCTCGCCATCCCGATCCAACCTGTAACGGAAAGTGCCACAATGATCGTAGAAAGTCCGGGGCCCATGACCACCATCAGTAAAATCACCACTAATAAATAAGGAAGACCATATAAAATTTCAATTACGCGCATCATAACGTTATCTGTTTTTCCGCCTTTATAGCCTGAGAATCCCCCGTAAATTATACCGATGATAAAATCAATAAGAGCTGCCATCAGTCCTACAAATAAAGAGATTCTAGCTCCGTACCATGTCCGAGTGTACATATCTCTGCCTAAGTCATCCGTTCCAAACCAATGACTAGCTGAAGGAGGAAGGTTTTGCTCTGTAAAAGAAGCTTTCGTTACGCTGTGCGGTGAAAACATAGGACCGAATATAGCCATCACAACGAGGATGACTAAAAAAAAGAGACCCAGCATGGCCAACTTGTTTTTTACAAGCCTGCGCCAAGCATCATGCCAATAAGAAAGACTCGGCCTTACAACTGCTTCGGCTTCAGATTTCTTTTTTTTCTTTGGCACAAACCACTCATCAGGAATTGTTTGTTTATACTCCTGTTTTTCCAGCACGTTATCCCTCCTTCTTATGCAGTTTGATTCGTGGATCAAGTATGCCGTAAGCAATGTCTACTAAAAAAAGCATAATGATGAGAATCGAACTGTAAAAGACCGTAGTGCCCATAATCACCGGGTAGTCTCTCGTATTAATACTGTCCACAAAATATTTTCCCATGCCAGGAATAGCAAAGACTTGTTCAATAACAAATGTGCCTGTTAATACGCTGGCTGCAATCGTTCCAAGAACTGTTATAACGGGCATTAAAGCATTTCTAAGCGCATGCTTAAATACAATTTTCACTGGCGAAAGCCCTTTTGCACGCGCTGTTCGAATATAATCTTGAGTTAGTACTTCTATCATGCTTGAGCGAGTCAAACGCGCAATAATAGCCATAGGGCCTGTGGCGAGAGCTAGAGTCGGAAGAATCATATGTAAAGGGCTTGTCCATGTAGCAGCAGGTAAAATTTTTAAATTAACAGAAAGCTGTTGAATTAACAACGTGGCCATAACAAAATTTGGAACTGATAATCCAATAACTGCTATGCTCATCGCAATGTAATCAATTATTCCATTCCTTCTAAGAGCAGCGATAATGCCTAGTGTAATACCGGAAATCACCGCAAGAATTAACGTTACCATTCCAAGTTCAAATGACACTGGAAACCCCCTTCCTAAAAGGTCGTTAACCGTTTGAGACGGCTGTTTAATGGAAGGACCAAAGTCAAAGGTAACAATGGATTTTAAATAAAGAATATATTGCACAGCTAGCGGTTCATCTAAGTGATAAAATGATTCCAGATTTTTTTGAACTGCATCGCTTGTCGCCCGTTCTTCATTAAATGGAGAGCCAGGAATCGAATGCATTAAAAAGAAGGTTAAGGTCACAATTACCCACAGCGTAACAAGCATGGATAAAAATCGTTTTAAAATATAACTTTTCACCTTTATCCCACCTTCTAACAGAATGTTGTGCGCGTAGCTAGTTCAGTCATGACAAGCATGGCCTGATAGGCTTCTAAAATATCTTTTGCTTGAAACCGAACGGTCGTCGTTCCAGGTTCAATTTCTGTGCCGGGCATTAAATGCGCCCACTCTGCTTGACCGTAATTCGCAAATTCTATTCGTAAGGTTGGGTGTTTAGGCGGAATTAAAGGTTTAACAAGGTGTTTGTGCTGAATAGCTGTGGCTGTTTTTTCTTGAAGTAATTGTTCTGCTTTCTTGGGGGTTAATGTTTTGGCTGCAGAACGTGAAATGGCCTGTTTGACGATAGCAGTCGTCACGTTTGGAATAAGCTGCTGTGCTTCCAGCGCCGTTTGGTCATCACCAGCTACCATTAAAACTGGCACGCCGTAATAGCCTGCGACGTATGCGTTGAAGCCTAACTCTCCAATATTCGTATCGTCTATGTACATATTTCGAGCACCAAATATCATAGAATGAGACATGACACCAGGCATGGATGCTTTAGCATGATACCCTAGAAACATAGCACCATCAAAAGTCTGATCTAATCCCTGTACCATTGAATATGGTTTTACGCTTCCTGAAATAAGCTGAGTTTCTGGATGAAGCCGTTCAACAAGGAGATTATTCATACTCGAATGACTGTCATTTACCACAACTTCTGAACACTTTTCTCTAAAGCCTGCATAAATTACTGCATTTGCTTCATCCGTCATTATTTTGCGGCTTCTTTCATAGTTTTCTTTCTCTCGTAGAACATTTGTGTGATCGACGAGTCCTGTAATTCCTTCCATATCAACCGACAGGTATAGTTTCATTTGTCTTATTCCTCCTCCTTCCTTGACTGTTAGTCAATTCATTATAAATTATTCTTATGTTTATAATTTATAATTGTAAGAAAATTATAAATTATCTTTCTTCTTTTTACAACAATATATTGAATTTTTTGACACTTTACTCATCATCCTTTTAACAAGATATCGCTTACAAATTGGAAATCCCATGGTAAAATAATAGAGCAATCTGTTGGTTCATTCAGCCGCTCGTCGGCATTAATTGAGGTGTTAACAATGTTTCGAGTCTCCATTGCTTCACTACAATGGTTTTTATTTATGATTTCTAATAGTATGATTGTTCCTATTGTAATTGCTTCTCAGTTTCATTTAAACGCAGCGGATTCTATTCAATTTTTACAGCGAACATTATTTATTTTGGCTTTATCCGGGCTCTTGCAGGTGTTTGTAGGACATAAATACCCAATCATGGAAGGGCCAGCTGGCGTTTGGTGGGGCGTCTTTTCTCTATATGCGAGTCTTGGAACCGTTCTGTTTGGTTCTCACTCCGAAACGCTCCGCGTGCTGCAGTTCACCCTCCTTATAAGCGGGATAATTGCTATTTTGATGAGCCTGTTTGGTCTCATTGATAAATTAGCAAAATACTTTACCCCGACAGTTACCGGTACATATTTAATTTTATTAGTGACGCAGCTCAGCGGTTCCTTTTTAAAAGGAATGTTTGGCATTACAGAAACAAATTCAGCTATTAAACTTCCAATTGCGCTAACTTCAACTGCGATTTTGCTGCTGACTTTTTATTTATTATCGCACCGGACGTTAAATAAGCTCAGCATTATTATTAGTATCGGTGTAGGCTGGGGAGTATTCGCACTGCTGGGGTTAGCTAAACCTATCGAATTTCAGACGCAGTTATTTTACATACCTAAAGTGTTCGTATTTGGAGCCCCCCGCGTTGAATGGAATATGATTGTTACTGCTTTTTTTGTGACGCTCATTTTAATTACAAACATGCTCGCTTCTATTCGTGTTGTTGAGTCGGTCTATAAACACAAAGGAGAAAAAATTGAAAAAGACAACATTAAGCGTTCGGGAATGGTTTCGGGTATAAGCCAGCTGCTTGGAGGATTGTTTTCAGGTGTCGGTGCCGTTCCTATTTCAGGTTCCGGTGGATTTATTTCAGCTACAAACCTTTATAGCCGAGTTCCTTTTATTGTAGCATCGTGCCTCTTGCTTTTTCTAAGTATCTTTACTCCTTTAACGTCCATTATGTCCGCTCTTCCTCCTGCCGTCGGATACGCGGCAATCTTTCCTGTTTTTACAGGTATGATGGCTCTTGGAATTGGAGAATTCAAGCATGCCAAACAGCCCGAAAAAGCGATGAAAAAAGCGGGTATTGCGTTGTTATCTGGGATAGGGGTTATGTTTTTGCCTTCTCAAGCTTTTTCAACGTTGCCACCTTTAGTTACTACGTTTTTAAGCAACGGATTAGTTCTTGGCACCATTATCATCCTTGCACTGGAAATCTCCGAATCGATTTCTTTGAAAAAACAAGCTGCAAAAGAGGGATAAAAAAAGAAGCTGAAACGCAGCTTCTTTTTTTCACCTTCTTACCGTTAATCCTTTTAGTTCATCGTCTTCCATAGCCAATTCATAAAATTCTCCCGTTTCATCGTGCGCTAAAACATAATCCAACTCTTCCTGAGCAGAAGCAGTTTTTCCAAGAACAGCTAGATAGCATGCCAAGTTATAGCGAATAAAAAGGTCTTCGTCTCCGCTTTCTACTCTTGTCATCATAAGCGAAGCTGCTGCTTCCGTTTCACCTTCTAAATGATACGCGATACCTAAATCGGTATACATCCCTTCATACTCTTGACGCTGTTCAATCGCTTTTTGAAGAAGCTGAACAGTTTCGTGATAACGTTCCGTTTTGTTATACAGTTTTGCTAGCCCTGCATATATGTCCGGCTGATAAATCTGCTGCTGAAGTAATTCTTGAAAAGCTGCCTCCGCTTTCTCTATTTCCTCAAGATTACTCAAAATAAATCCTCGGTATATCTGCAAATCTATATGACATGGCTGCTGTTCAAGAAGTTTTTGAACCAAGTTTAGCGCTTCATGTGCAACCTGTTCATTTTCATGTATATTAACAAGTATATTGGCTAAATGATAGGCAACATCAAAATCCCAGCTTTGATGCAGAGATTTTTTCAGCACGGTGATGCTATCTTCAATCAAGCCTTTTTGTTCATAAAAAGCCGCAAATGCATGCACAGCATCTTTATTATTCCTATCCGTTTTTATAGCAAGTTCATACAGTTCAATCGTTAAACCAAGCAGCATAACCGTTTTTGTTTTTGCTTTGAACTTTGCTAAGCTTCGTTTGAAGATAGACCCTTGCTGCTCTTCTACGATGGAATCGGCATATTCATTTAAAGCCTCAGCTGCGTTTTTAAATAACATGCTTTTGCTTTGTTTTTCCACTTCTATCTTTTTTAAATCTGCCGTAAGCCTAGACAGTTTTTTTCCATTCGGAAAGCTAGACATGAACGTTTGAAATAGGGCGTAATCTTCCGAATCCTCACTTAGTAACTCTGTAAGAATTTTTCTAGCTTCTTCATATCTCTGCTCCATGATGAGCCATTTTGTCTGATGATGACGAATAGCAGGATTCTGTGGATCTAGTTCAAGGGCCTTCTCTAGATACGTTTTAGCCTGTGAAATGTCTCCTTTTAGGCGATACACATGAGCCTGGCTGTCAGCGAGCCATTGAGGCAGCACCATTTCCTCTACGCTCTTTAATACCCCTAACAGTTCTTCATACTCTTTCTCTGTTTCACAAAGTGAAGCTGCGTGCTCAACGTTTACTTCCATAGGATTCAGCTGTATCCATTGAAGCAGCCAATTCCTTTCAGCCGTTCGATTTTGTTCTTCACAAGCCATTTCGGCAAGCTTCATATAAGCGGCTTCAAATGTTTTATCAAGAGTTAAGCATTTTTCGAAGGCCTCTTTTGCTTCAGCCATGCGATTCATTGATTGATATATTTCACCTAACCGATAATATGGCAAAACATCTTGCTTGATACGAAGCGCTTGATGATAAAGTTCTTCACTTTTCGTTAGCTGTTTGGCTTGTTCGTATAATATGCCTAAATAGCACATGTACAAAATCTCATTAGGATGCTCTTGGTGTTCTGCAGTTAAAAACTTAATTCCACGAGTTAGTAAAGCCGTGTCTTCTAAATAACTCGTATATGCTTCTAATACTTCATCTAACGCTGTTTGAGCAAAATGGATTCCTTCTTCATAAAGAGCAAATCCAAACTCTATCGTTTGGTTGTCTAGCTCCTTTTGTTTTGCTGCATCTAAAAGCATACTGCCTGCGTCCAACATGACGTCGCTGTTCGATGAAAACTTCTGCGCAATGAGCGTAAGCGTATCAACGGCTGTTAAATGTTCACCTGTTTCTAGATACGTATAAGATAAGCCCAAATACATAAGGGCATCTTCCTCTATTTTTAAGCCTTCTTTATACAGAGCAATAGCTTCTTCGTATCTTTGATTCGCAACGTATAAATCGCCTAATCTTCCTCTAATTGTCATGTCGCTCGGGAGGTACTTCATGCCTTCTTTGAGATGGCTTTCAGCTTCGTCTGTTTTTTCTAATTGATATTGTAACAAATCAGCTATTGAGAGATATGGATAAGGAACAGTCGGCAAGAGCTGTTTAGCTACTTGAAATCCCCGATAAGCTTTACGAAACTTTTCCAAATGTTCATCACAACGGGCTCTTTCAAACCAGCTGTGCGCATCTTTTGGGTTTTCTTTTAATAACGCATCAAAAAGATTTCTTGCTTCTGCGTATCTTTCTTTCTCCATTAAAATAAGTCCGTGATTGATTTTTGTATAAGGTTCATCGCCATACATATTTAAGGAAATAGTCGAGCATTCAAAAGCCTTTTCGAGGTTTCCTTGATACATATATGCAAGTGCTAAATAGCTCCAGTTCAAATGCTGCTCTACGTCTAATTGCAGCGAGCTGCGCAGTGCTTCAATGGCCTCGTCATATTTCTCTTCATCCAACGCAATTCTTCCCTTAACATAGTGATAAAAAGAGCTATGCTTTTTGTTATTGATGTGGTGTAACAAAGAAGATGCTCCCTTACTGTCGTCAAGTTTAAAAAAGGCATATGCCGCGTGAAGCTTAAGATAATCATGATTGCTATATTTCTCTAATACATGATTAATACATGTACGAATATAGGCTTCATGCTTTTTTCTGTACAAATGCTTCATACTGTAAATAGCCGTAAACGGAACGAGCTCATTCGCTTTTAATAAAGAAACGAGCTCGTTAATGTATGTCTCTTCATCAGCTTCAACTAGTTCGATTAAGTCATACAGCTGACGAATAAACACATCTTGCTCTTTAGAAAGTGAAGCGAGATCCGCTGCCGCTTTAGAAGCAACAATTGATAAAAACCCCGAATTAGCATACTGCTGATCAAAATTTTTATACTCTACATATGTTGGACTTAGAAAATTAGCATCTTGCACATGAAAAAGTTCAAGTTCATCATCATAGCCAAATACAACTTGAACGTGGGAAGCTTGTTCAAATTCCAGACTGACCAAAATAGGCAGCCCTTTGTCTAATAGTTCTTTAAACTGTTCAACTGTGCCTGTAAAAAACGCCGCTGCAAAGCCGAGAGATTCAAAGTAGCTCACTGCAGTTGATAATTTGGATCCTAATCCTCCGTAAATACGCGTTCCAATCTCATCCTGTGTTTTTTCGGTATGTAAAAGTTTTAACATCATACTCATACTGGCTGGCACGCAATAATTATCTTTTTGAACAATCGGCACAATAGGAAGCTTGATTGTATTGAATTTATCGTCTGTATGCTTTCCGATTAATTTGTGATAGGGTGAATCTTTTAAACATCGCTTGGTCGAGAGAAGATGTTTAAGCTGAGATTGCTGCTGCTGTTCAAAATAAATGTCGGCGCGCAGCAGCGTAAAAAAATCTTGATAATCGTGATAGGGTAACTTTGAGTCGATAAATTCAATCGTTTCAAGCAAGAGAGAATACTCTTTTAAATCTTTTAATCGCATCACTTTATCCATATATAAAGACGGAAGCTGCGGGTAGCGGGCAATAGCTTCGTTGATTGTTTCAAGCGATTGTTCATGCTTCCCTTCGTACGCATATAAGTCCGCGAGCATTGCATAGCAAAAATCTCCGTTCTCCTTATATTCCGTTCCTTCTTTTAAGCAAGCTTCAGCTTTCATTCTGTCATTGAGCTGCAAATAAAAATAACCCCATCTGTCAGCCATACCCTTTTGATTATGTGATGCTACTTGTTTCATCCACTTAGAAGCTTCATCCACTTGTTTCATTTCTAAAAGAATTCTTACCTTTAAAAAATAGATTTTCTCAAGCTGCTCTTCTTTAACTGAGTCCGTATCCAGCTGAGAAATTAATAAAGAAAGTCTATCATCAGCATCGAGTATCTTGCCTTCACGTAGGAGATCATCACAATAAAGAGTCACCATTCGAATGGAGCCAAATCGACGATAGCCGTATATCGTTAACATTCGGCTTAAACGATTTAATAAAGCCTCATCAAAAAAGCGGATAAGCTCGTACAGCTCTTCTTCCGTTTGTAGGTTTGTTAACCATTCTTTCACAATGCCTGCAAGGCTCTTTGGTTGAAGGCTTTGTACTTCTTCTGTTATATACGTTACAAGATCAAATATTTGATAGTGATCCACCATGCTTTTTAATTTCTGATAATTTATACTCAATTTAAAACCACCTTATTCGATAAAATAAGAACTATTGCATCTGCTGTCTATAAATTGAAGTATAAGAAATTTCAAGGATTTTTTCTACATGCAATATAAATTTAAGCATATTGACGGAGCTAGAAATAGCAAAGAGCTGTCTTTTATCATAAGACAGCTCCATAAAATCATACTTCAGCTTTCTTCAGTTTTACGCCGCCTTCAGGTTTTGGTTTGATAGCTTTTAAAACTAAAATTGCCCCTACTGCACTAATCCCTAGAGACGTTTGGAACACAGCCATGTCCGACCACTTCATAAGCAATGTATAAAGAGGAGGTCCAGCTGCTACTCCGACAAAGCGCATCGAACTGTAAAGAGACGTAATGGTTCCTCTCTCTTCCTTTTCAATTCCTTCTGTAATAAGTGCATCAAGACTGGGAAGAGCTGCTCCGATTCCAATTCCACCAAGCACTAAAGTGAGTAAAATACTAAAAAGAGACGTATTAAAAAATAAAATGATGAAAGAACATGTTAACAATAAAAAGCCAAAAAAAGCAGACCACTTCATAACGATTTTATTGTTTCCTACTTTTTTCCCTGCCACAAAAGAAGAAATAGATAAAGCTAGCAAAGGAATAGCCATTACTAAACCTTTTTTCGTATTCACAATATGATAACGCTCCTCTAATATGGTGGATAGGTAAAATAAAACACCGAATAATACAAGCATAATAATGGCTCCTAAAATAAAAATAGCCATAAGCCATCCCATATTTTCTTTGAGTGTCTTCTTCAAATCCTTTAAAAACTGCGTAATATTTTTCTTTTTTTGTTCAGATTCAGAAGAACTATCATTTTTCGGAACTTTTACTAAAAAGATAACCAAAAGAATCGAGATAAGGCAAAGGATAGGAATGAACCAAAAAGGAAGAAACCAAATCATAGCCGCTAAAAAAGCTCCTAGTATTGGGCTTAGTACTTTCCCAAACGTATTAGCTGTTTCAATTAAACCTAGTCCTTTTGTAATTTCTTGCTCGTCTTTAAACATATCTCCTACACAAGGCATCACAACAGGCATAGCTCCTGCTGAACCTATTCCTTGAATCGCGCGGCCAATTAAAATAACCCAAAAAGGATTGGCCATTTGCCATGAAGCCCAGCCTGTTAAAGCCCCTCCTACTGCAGCAAGCAGCAAACTGGGAATAATAATTTTCTTGCGGCCAAATCGATCTGATAAATAACCAGCAATCGGGATTAAAAAAATAGCGAAAATTGAGTAGACCGTGATAATCATGGATACCTGCAGCGAGCTTATCTGTAGACGTTTTTCAATCACCGGTAATACCGGAATTAACATTGAATTTCCGAGGGTCATGATAAGTGGCACAGAAGCAAGAGCAAGTAAATCCAATTTTTTTCTACTTTCCATAGCGTCCTCCAAACCTTACTTCTAATTAACGTCACAATAACACGTTTTTCAATTTAAGCTTTATAAAACCTCTTGTGTTCATTGATTTTAAAGCTTAACTATCTCATTACATAAGATGATGTGTATCTATATTTTTTAGCTAAAAAGGTGATTGCTATTCATGGTTTCACTGTTCTTCTTTAATTTATTGAAATTTGTCATTTATCTCTGTTAATATTTGTAAAATAACATGTTTTTAATCCTACATATGAAGAAGCGTACGAGTATCTCCGTACGCTTCTTCATATATAGGTGTCATCTTGTTACACTACTTCACCTCGATGACCATCTCCATCATACATAAACTGTTTATCAATGATATGTTCTATATATATGGTTGTCAAATCGCTTTTTTTCACTTGAGCTACAATTAACCCTAACGGATCGCCAATGGTGAAGCTTGTTCCATTTTGAAACATTAACAGCTGCTCATTTAAATGCAATACTCGCTTATAAATTTGTTCTTTTTCTAGGTTGCTGCGGCTCTTTGCTGCTTCGAGCGTTGAAAATAACAAAATGATTTCTTTTCCCTTTACTTGTGTACGATACATACACGATCCACTCCTTATCACCGCGTTAAAATTATGCTGACTATACTTTTATTATAAACTAAATTTTCAGTTATTTTCATCTCGCAAGAAATTTTTTTATTTAAAATGTACTACGTTCGTTTTAAATAAAATTTAATTTTCAGAAAAGTGAAATTTTAATGTTGAAATTTTATTTCTTCTTATTATATAATATAACCAATCATTTACCTCTATTGGAAATGATAATTCGAGTTTCAGCAGCATGATGCTGCACAGTACTAGGGGGATTCAAGTTATGCAAAACGGTAAAGTAAAATGGTTCAACAATGAAAAAGGCTATGGCTTTATTGAAGTTGAAGGCGGCAGCGACGTATTTGTACATTTTTCTGCCATCCAAAGCGAAGGTTATAAATCCTTGGAAGAAGGACAAGAGGTATCTTTTGAAATTGTAGAAGGCAATAGAGGCCCGCAAGCCGCTAATGTCACTAAGCTATCATAAATAGATCTTTTTATTTTATAGTAAAAGAGACTCTTTTCCGAGTCTCTTTTTTGTTGTACCTAGCGTTTGGCCTCAGTAAGCTGCTGTTCACACGTGTGGATAGACTGCATGCACTGCTGAAGAAATTGCTCGTCTACTCCTGTGCCATGAGCTTTGGCAGATTGAAGCTGTGCTTTTGCATCATTAAGCGCATTCGTTGCCTCTTCAAGCTGCTGAGGACTCATACTCATCGTAGCTGTCCCAATCATCTTTTGAGCAGATTGAATTGACACTTCTACTTGCTTTAAATCATTATATCCTGTTGTTACTTCTTCATTTGAAAACTTATCCATTGAAAGAACACCTCCATATGGATAGAATGAAGCTGCTGCCAGCAAATTATACACGCTTACTTTTTAGTCAGCAAATCTCCATACTGCTTAATTTTTTCTCCTACGGTACACTCTTTAATACAAAACGTCTGAGCGTATGTTTTGCCCTTTTCTTTATTAAACGTTTTTTTTACAAAACAATCACTACAGTAGTAATCCAATAACTCCGTTACTTCTTCTAATAATTGTTTACGTTCCACTCTCGTTCATCTCCATTTCGTTCTGTGTGTTACACTTGCTTCCTGCTAGCAATTGGTATCCCTTGAAGAGCTTGAGTAGCAAGCTGATCAGCCTCTTCATTTTCCTTCCTTGAAATAGGCTCATATACGGGTCGGATACCGAGTTCCTGCATTTTATCTTCTATTCGATCTAAGTACCGATTAAACTCTTCTTCGAAACAGGGCCACTCCCCAGCCAGCTGATTTAATACAACCTGAGAGTCACCCCTAAACGTTACCGATATATGATGAACACCCAGTTCCTCAAGCTCTTGTATTAAATAATAAAAAGCAGCATACTCTGCCTCGTTATTTGATTCAATCTCTTGCAGTCTTGAGTTACGTCGTATTCGGTAAGACTGGTTGTTCTGTTTAAAATAAATCACAACCCCAAGCCCCGCTAAGAGCGTATCATGCTCATAGCCTCCGTCAAAATATGCAACAATATCGTGAGGCTCGGTCTGTACTTCCTGTAAGAGCTTTTTCGCTTCTTTTACAGTCCATTTTTGCTGTTGCTCATCAAGTAGAAAAATTTCCTTCGTTCGACCTGTTTTTTCTAAATCACCCACAATCATTAGCGCCTCATTCGCATCTGTGAAATCGGATGTGAAAATTAACTGTTTATGTTTCGTGGATTTATAATGCCATTCAATTTGGAAATTCATAACGAGCATTCCTTTCATCAGCAATTTTGAATTCAACACTTTTTCTGCTTTTTTGTATTTTATCTTCTATTATGTCTTTTCATGACAGTTTTCTTACCTAATAAGCGGATTTTAGCGTTTATACGTGCTAATATAAAATAGCTGAAGTACTTATGATACAATACTATTGATAAAAAAACATGGTTTAAGCTTATATCGTTTTAACAAGGAGGCTGTATGATGATTGAAGTTTATATAGACGGAGCCACTGCTGGCAACCCTGGTCCTTCTGGAGCTGGTATTTTAATTAAAGGGAATGGTGAACATCATCGCTACGCTATTGCTCTTGGGACAATGACGAATCATGAAGCAGAGTACCATGCACTTCTTCATGCATTAAAAATTTGTTTAGAAAAAAAGTATACGAGCGTATCTTTTCGAACGGACTCTCAGCTAGTAGACCGCGCAATGAACCAAGAATACGTTAAAAATAAAGCGTTTGCTCCTTTACTGGAAGAAGCCCTCAAATTGTCGAGTCAATTTGATTTATTTTTTATAAAATGGATTCCTAGCTCTCAAAATGCAGGTGCTGATCAGCTGGCCAGACAAGCCATTAATCAAAAAGAAGCAGGAATGTAATCCTGCTTAAATCATACCTGATGCTTTTAAATATTGAATGGCTTGTTTTTGATTGCTAATACGATTTGATGTCAAATTCTCGAGGAGAGATACAAAAAAACTGCCGTCAAATTCTTTTTGTACTTTTAATGTCCATTCAATTGTAAATATGACTATTTGGTCAGCTGCACGCGTATACTGCTGACCAAATGAAATAAATCCACGTGCATCTTCTGCTAAATGAAAGCCTTTTTCTTCAAGATAAAGAAGATACTCTTCAACGGTTTGAGCTGTTTTTGTCACTTTTTCGTCCCATCCTTTTGCAAAGGTTCTTCTTTATCTTAGCTTACTTTTGGCTATTTGACTATGATTTCCCTTCTAAAAAATAGCCAATTGCTCCAAGTGCTACTCCTAAAATGGCTCCGCCAATCACTTCTTCGGGCTGATGCCCAAGCATTTCTTTCAAGCGCTGTTCCGTCAAATCGTGAAAGCCTCCGTCTGGAAGACCAGCAAGCTTTTCAATTTCTTCATCTAACGTATTCACTTTAATAGTAATTTCGCCAGTCTGCCTTCGAATTCCTTGTGCATCGTACATAACAATAATTCCAAAAACAGATGCTAGCGCAAAGTCAATCGTAGAAACACCTCTTTTTAACGCTACATACGTAGCCAAAGAAGATACGCCGGCTGAATGAGAGCTTGGCATTCCACCCGACGCAGCAATCATCCGCATATCCCATTTTCCTGTTTGATACTTTTTAATCGGGATTTTTAGTGCTTGGGCTAAACTGATTGATGAAAGAGCAATGACAATTCCTTTATTCATATTGCTTCACCTCATCTATAGTTTACGATGTATTTACGTCTCGTACCCAAGCAAATATTGCCCAACAAAAAACGCCGAGCTAATCTGCTGACAGAGCAGACTAATCCCGACGCTTTTGTAAACAGTTCTGTTATTTTTTACGCTTTTTTTGTGCAGCATTATTCATTTTGGCAGATTCAACTTCAGCATAAGAGCCGAATTCTTGTCCATATTGATTATTTGCACTTTTATTAGCTTCTAACTTCTTGTTAACAGAATTGTTTTGGTTTTGTTGTACGTTGAACTCAGAAGCAAACTCCCCTGCATAAGTGTCATTTGCACTTTTTGCTCGCTTTGCTTTTTGAGCCTGATTTGCTTTAAACTCAGAAGAGAACTCTTGGTTATAATTATGCTTTGCATTGTTGTTCGCTTGCGCATTTTTATTACCTAATTTTTGACGACCCATCGCTATCTCCTCCTATTTGTACCTCGTTGGTACACTATTAGTATGGATTAAGCGGCGCGTCATATCCTGTTCAAATTAAGGTAAAAACGGCAGAGCTTAGCACGTTTATATTCTTGCTACGTACTCTTTAACCATTTCTTCTGTTACTACTTTACGGCCTGGAATGATGGTATATTTTTGAGATAGCTCATTAATTTCCGCTGTTACAGCATTAATACCGTCTACAGAAAAGGGCTTCCCTTCTTTGCAAAGAAGCACAGCTGCTTCAATGGCTTGCTCGCGTCGAGCTTCTAAGCTGGCAAAAGCACGTACTAATTCATGTTGTTTTTTAGAATGGGCTGAAATTTCTTTATGTACACTCATGTTCTTTCCTCCATTATATTATGCTGAGTTAGTAAAAATAAGTTAATGTCCTCATGACTGATTTGCTTTTCTGGTAATTCTTTTAAGTTTTCTTCTATCGCTACAGCTTCTTTCTTAATGCTATCCAAAAAGTTTTTCATCTTTTCATTAAAAACAACTTGCCCGCTTATCTTGCATTGTACAAATTGTTCAATGATGGATTGCTGCCTATCGTCAAGGTTTGCCTGCTTACATAAGTCGGCAAATAAAACGACAGGTAAACTGCGCTGATTTACTACTACTTTCAGTGATAAAAATGCACGAATCAGTTGGAGCATCACTTTTATATCCTCTATTGTAACAGAAGATATCAGATTTCTTTTACTATTTATCGTTAAAATTTTAAAATAATGATATCCCAGTGCTTTTAAGGAATATGATTGAGCCATCATTTGCCGAAGAGGCTCAGCAAACGATGACTTCTGGTAATAAACAACAGGCGACCATAGCCACTCGTAAAGCGAAGGGTTTGATTTTGTAAACAAATAAATGGTTTTGTACAAATCCCACCCTTGCATATCATAATTGCCTTTTATTACATTAATGACATCTTGCGGCCTATTGAGATGAAGATAGCGTGCTGCTTTATACTTGTATATAAAGCGGACGTCAAAATCACTCGCTAGCGTGTCGAGTCCGTAAGCACGACTGCCTGATTCACAAGCAAACAAAATTTCCACCTTATATTCTTTTTCAATTTCCTGTAAACGTTTATTTATGTGTGTGGACATAAAAATTAATGATCCTTTCTTTCCTCCAATACATGTTCTAGCACCGTCATTGTACTTACCAATTCTTGAATTGGAAATTCTTCAGACACGGCAGCTTGCAGCTGTTTGTAATAATCATACCATTCTTCAGATACAGACTGTTTATGCGCTAAAATGTACTGATTCACTAAATGTGTATAGTGTGAATGAAGAGCGGCTTCTTCTTTCGCAATGTAGTGATTAACATCTGGCTTAATACGTTCTAGTAAAGCAGCGTGAAGCTTTGCTTTTTCATTTTTTTCAAAAAAGCTTTTATTGTTTTTATACAGTGAAAGCTCTTTTTGATACGATTCATTCTCATCAAATTGATGACTTGTCACAACTTCGCTGCCATTTGGAGGCTCTAATGAGTTCAACGTGGGAGTAAACGTCGGTTCATAGCGCTGTAGCTTTGTAACGATCATTTGATGCCAATCTTCGATTAATTTTACGATGTATTTTTCGATTCGCAGAGTGGTCGCACGCACTTCTTGAGTTGCGTCGAAGGAAATAGACGTTAACAGCTCCTGCAAACACAGGCGCAGCTGCTTTTGCTTTTCACCTCGATCATCTCTTAAGTTTGCCGGACTGAATGCTTCTTTAAAGAAGTCATCGTACCTCACAAAGAGACGTTTTTTCACATAAAATAAGAGCTCTTCTAATTCTCGTTCAAACTGCTGTTGTTCATATTCAAAGTGAATTTCATGCAGTTTTGCTGCTACCTGCTCATTTTTTATGTGAAGAGATTGAATGTATCGCTTTTTATCCACTTCTGATTTTGTTTGCACCTGTTTCATTTCATTGGCCACTGCTAAAATTTGTTCGAAATCTGCATAGACACTTTGGATAGCAAGCTCTGTTAATTCATAATTTATAAAGCGGTAAAACGCATTTTTGAACGGCAAAAACATTGTATCTTCGGTGTTTTGTAAAGCCTGTAAACTTGATACCGGGTATAAGCGCGGAAAGCGTATACCATATTGTTCAAGCTGCTCTTTTACATAAGTCTGAACTAACTGTAGCTCTGTATCCGAGCTTGCTAGATCTGCTGCATTTACTAAGAAAAACATTTTATCAAGCGCAAATACATCTTTTACACGGCCAAGCTGAATAAGAAATTCTCGGTCAGCTTTTGAAAATGCATGATTATAATACGTTACAAATAAAATGGCATCTGCATTTTTGATATATTCAAACGCTACTCCCGTATGTCTCGCATTGATTGAATCAGCCCCAGGTGTATCGACGAGCGTAATGCCTAAGCGAGTAAATTCACAGTCATAATACAGGTTAATAAATTGAACAAAACACGCTTTTTCTTCTTTGGCTACATAGTCATGAAATTCTTCTGTATCCACTACTACTTCTGAACCGATATGTTGCTTAACTTCGCCGTAGCCTTTTTCTACTGCCTGTAAAAACGACAAATGCAGCTGCAGCTCTTCCGTTGCCTGCAGAGTTGGAATAATCGTTAGCGCTTCTTCAATTGATTCTACTTCATGATGAAACAGCTTAAGCGCACCATTTAAATCTTGGATCATCTGCTCTTTTGTTTTCATTTGCACAACAGCTGTTTTATGCGGCCGTTTTTCTGTTGGAGGCATAATTTTATTAATAGTTGCTGTTGTCGGGTTCGGAGATACCGGAAGTAATCTTTCTCCAATCAACGCATTAGCAAAAGACGACTTCCCGGCACTGAATGCGCCAAATAAAGCCACGGTAAACGTTTGATTTGATAGCTTTTTACGCTTTTCTTGAAGCCTGTTAATAAAGCGGTCTAACTTTCCAAATGAACGAAGCTGTTCGAGAACAATTGATACATCTTGAAGAACCTTTTCCGTTCCTGTTTCATGCACAGCTTCCTCAGGCTGTGAAACTAACTCCCGCTCACTCGCAGCTTCATGCTTTTCTTCAACTTTCATGATACCCGTTTCATATTCTTCTTGTAACATATATGACAACTCGTTTGTGTCTTCTACCGTTAGGTCGTCATCACTTTGCTGTAAAGATTGAAGCAAAGCTTTTGTATGTGCCAGTTTTTCTTTCATTTCCTGAAGAGATGTATACGCTTCTTCAAATGCTTCACATTCCTGCAAGTGTTGATAAATGTTCTCACGCTTTATTTCATCTTGCTCTATTTTGCTCTGTTCGATCTGCGCATAAAGCTCGTATAATAATCGCGTGGCTTTTTTCTTAATGTGATCGGCTACATCTTTTGCGTACGTTAAAACATAATCACCATTAATCGTAGCTCCTGCTTTTACCGTTTCAATTAAATCATGCGGTTCTAGCGGGATTTCAAACTGCTGGACTTGACGTATAAGATCCGGGGCGGTAAGATTTTGATTTTTCACTAGCTCTTGCACATATTGCTGCAAGTGCCACTGTAGCTGAGAGGCTGCTCGTTCTTTCATATCATCAAAAAATAACGTTAGCCGCTCTTTTTTTACTTCCTCGGTCTTTTTCTTAGCAAATAAAAGACCCACTTTAAAATCAGGCTTTGTCGTTTCTAAAAACAGCCTAGCTTTTTCTCTCATTTCATATGGTGTCAAATTGGCGTTGCTTAGTATCTTGCCTGTTTCTCGTTGATACGTTTCTGCTAACTGCTTTTCAGCACGCTTCATTTCAGCTTCTTTTTCGATTAGCTCCTCTTTTTGCTGCTTATTCATTTCATGGTTCTCAAGCGTCAGCTTATGGCGCAGCTCGTCATGAATCGTTAACTTTTCTTCTTCTTGGTCTTCAATAAAGGCAAGGTGATCGTCAATTAACATTTGCATCGCATGTTGAATATGCTGATGTCGGTTTTCTTTTTCACTCATCATAGCAAGTAATAGAGACTTTACGTATGAAAGGTCATTATGACGATTGGTTGGCTCTTTTAACGACGTATAGAAGATTCCTTTTGGTCTCACATTCCACTTTAAAAATGACGTTTCTACAGATTCTTTAAATGCTTGAAATGTAAGCTGATCTTCTTGGTGTTTATCGATTTGATTTACAATTAAATAAAGCGTTTTATTAGCTTCTTGCAGCTGTTTTGCAAATTGAAGATTTAATTCTGCCTGCACATGATTATAATCCATCACGTAGAAAATAACGTCCGCTAAGTGAAGAGCTGACTCGGTCGATACACGATGCGCATCATCTGTTGAATCAATTCCCGGTGTGTCCATCACCACAACATTTTTAGGAATAGCATCTGTATCTATCGATAAATGAATGGACTCTACTTCATCTCCATCGACAGCAAACTGCTTAATTTGCTCATACTCATAAGGCGCTTCATAACGCACCGGCGACTGTTTGCGGTAATAAACGGTTGCATGCTCATCCCCAGCTTTTACTGATACTAAGTTTGCGCTTGTAGGAATAGGACTTGCAGGCAAAATTGCTTGCCCCATTAATTCGTTAATCATGCTCGATTTTCCAGCCGAAAAATGGCCGCAAAATGCTACAACAAATTCACCGTTCACCCACTTTTTTAACAGCTGTATTGCTTTTGCTGCCTGCTGTTCATCTCCAGCTGATTGAAATTGCTTATGTAAATGAAAAAGAGATGCTTTCAATTGGAGGTTTTCTTGATGTTTCACACTCACTTTACTCATTATTACTCTACCCCTTTTGCCTCATTCAAGACTGTATTTAAATGTTCTCTATCCATCTTTATTTCTGCTTATTCTTTCTCTATTTTACTTGATTCACATGCGTTTTCCCATAAAAAACTGAATTTTTAGTTACAAAAACAATAAAAAAGCTGTCAATAATTTGACAGCTTTGCATCGTACTTTTTATTCACCGCATGTATGTTACGCCTTTTGGGCTTTTTCAATATTTTTCATTACATACGTTGTGACGCCAACATATGTAGCAAGTGCTCCGATCACAAAAAGACTAACCATTACGTCCACCACCGTTTCTACTTGATGAAATTGATAATCTTTATCATTTAATTTTATCTTATCATGAAAGATAATCATTTTCAATTAGTTTTAAGATTTTTTTGAAGGAAAGAAACGTCCCCTATTTTGCATGACTTCGCCGTAATTTGTTTCATTCGTTAACGCTTGCTCTTCTAAGGGAATTCTAACGGCTAATATACACAAATTGAAAACAGAAAAAACAGCTAATGTCCAGTATGCCTGAAACATAAGCGGAACTAACACCAATTCTGCCGCTACCACTGTATAATTAGGGTGCTTCATAAAACGATAAGGACCTCTTAGCACAACCTTCGCATTAGGCAAGACGATAATTTTTGTATTCCAATACTTTCCTAACGAAGAAATAGCCCATATTCTTGCAAGTTGAACAAGCACAAAAAAGCTAAACAACAAAAAAGAAAAGTGATACATTCTATCGTTTAACACATACACTTCCGTAAAAAGAGCAGCAAAAAAAGCGGCATGTATGCTTACCATCCATTTGTAGTGACTTTGACCAGCTTCATATGCTCCTTGCTTCTTCATCCAAGCTTCATTTCTTGTGGCAATAACCAATTCACATAGGCGCTGTAAGATAATAAATACAAAAAAGCTATAAAAAAACAATCGCTTTACCTCCACTCTAATAAAAGCATTTCGGAACTAAATCCAGGGCCAAGAGCTGTTAATAAACCGTATTCTTTACTCGAAATTTCTTTTTTCATAAAGCGGTCTAGCACATACAAAACGGTTGCCGAAGACATGTTTCCATGGTTTTTAAGTACATCTAGGGAATCAGCAATCATATTTTCGTTTAATGATAGCGTTGATACATATGCTTCAAGTACTTTTTTCCCTCCAGGATGAGCAACAAAATGCTTTAAATCGCGACTGGTCAAATGTTGAGTTTGTAAAAAAGACTCAACTTCTCCGCCTAACCACGAATCGATAATCGTGGGAATATCTTTTGAAAAGACAACAAATAATCCATCACTTTTAATCTCCCATCCCATTACATCTTCTGAATTGGGCATAAGCGTCGATTGTGTATGTAAAATGTAAGGATAGCTTTTTTGAATGGCAAAAGTGGTATCTGCTTCGTCACCTGCGACTAAAGCAGCCGCTACTCCATCTGCAAATAAAGATGTACCAATTAAGTTGCTTTTTGAACGATCATTTCGCTGAAAAGTTAAACTGCAAAGCTCAATGGATAAAACAAGGACTTTGGCACGCGGAAAGGCTTTGCAATACTCATAAGCTCTTGAAAGTCCAGACGCTCCTCCAGCACACCCTAATCCCCAAATAGGAATTCTTTTTGTATGGTCTGAGAACGCAAGCTTATTCATAATTCGCGCTTCAATGCTAGGCGTAGCTAAACCGCTTGTTGAAACATAAAAAATAGCCTCAATTTCTCCACACGGCAAAGGGGTACTTACATAGTCCTTATTTGTTAAGCAGTCTTCAATTGCTTTTGTGCCTAATTCAACAGCAGATTCTATAAAAGCATCATTTTTTTCTTCAAATGTATGATCTTCTTGAAACCAAGATAAATCTTTTGCAAAATTACGTTTCTCAATTTGACCATTTTGAAAAACGGTCAGCAGACGATTAATATCTTTAAACGATTCGGAAAAAAGTTCTTTTGCAAATAGCAGCGTGTCTTGCTGAGTTAATTCATAAGGGGGAATTCCAAATCCAACTGAGATAATCTTTGGCATACACTTCACCTCTTTGATTGCGTTACATTTAACATTTGTAATAGTTGGGGATTTATTCAATCCTTTTTAGTGGAATGGAGGCGGAACATAAAAAAACTTTCCTGTAACTCAGGAAAGTCTACGTTTTGAAGAAGTGTATGTTTGTTGTGCACTTTTATTATAGCGCAAATAATCTGAATGTACAGATACAATTTATGGATTGACGAAAATAGGCGCTCATTTTTTTATGAAAAGAAGATGGACATATAAATTTCATCTACATATTCATTGTTGAAATAAGCTTGTTCTTTCATAACGCCTTCTTGTTCAAATCCTACCTTTTTATACAATTCGTATGCTACTTTATTAGAAGCAAACACAGTTAAAGACAGTTTATGAAGATTATTTTCTTTGCACCAGTTTAGCGTATAATTCATAAATTGCTTTCCTATTCCCATTCCCTGTGCTTTTGAAATAAGCCATGTACGGAAGAGCCCCGTGTGGCGCTTCATTTTAATTTCGCCTCTAAGAACACGTGCAATTCCAAGCACCTCACCTTCAACTTCAGCTACAACGTACATGTGATTGTTCTTTTCTACTGATGCAATAAAATCTTGTTCTTCTTGGACTGTCCGCGGCTCATCTTTTTGAATAAATTCCCCCGCCTCAATAATTTCTCTTACGGCTGTTGTAATATGCTCTGCATCACTTGCCTGTGCGGGGCGAATAGTGACTTCACGTTCGTCTTTTGCTTTAAATTTCACTATGTTTTTCTCTGCTGTAATCATCTATATCAACTCCTATGTTTTTCACCATTCAGTACTACTATTTTGGTTCTAGCTTACGTAATTTATCAGTGGTAAAGTTCTTCTTTTCCATTTTATCTAACAAGCAACCATGTGCATTTGTTATATTACCCACGCTTTAAATAAAACTAAACCATTTTTGAACTATTTATTCTTGCACAGACATTCTAGAAATGCAATTAATTACGCTAAAGAACTATTATTCCAAATTTTCTTTACAGAAGTGCATAAAAAAAACAGCAAAGAGAAATTCTCTTTGCTGTTGCTTTCTATTAAAGTCCCATTGAGATATATTTTACTTCTAAATAATCTTCAATGCCGTAATGACTTCCTTCACGTCCAAGGCCACTTTCTTTAAAACCGCCGAATGGAGCTTGAGCTGCAGATGGAGAGCCATCATTTACCCCTACAATGCCGTATTCTAATTCTTCAGATACAAACGTTGCTTCTTTAATGTTTTCTGTAAATACGTAAGCTGCTAAACCATAAGGGCTATTGTTTGCTCGTTCTACCGCTTCTTCTACTGTTTTGAATGTTGCTACAGGTGCCAATGGTCCAAACGTTTCTTCAAACATGCAATTCATGTCATCTGTTACATTTGTGATAATTGTCGGCTCCATAAAGAAACCGTTTTTAGTTGTTATAGCTTGTCCGCCAACCACAACTTTGGCTCCTTTACTTTTAGCGTCCGCAATTTGTGCTTTTACTTTTTCAACCGCTTTGTCGTTAATTAACGGTCCAACTTGTGTACCTTCTTCTAATCCATTTCCTACTGTTAATTCCGCTGCTTTTGCTGCAAATTTTTCAACGAAAGCATCTGCAATGGATTCTTGTACATATACGCGGTTTGTGCAGATGCATGTTTGACCTGCGTTGACAAACTTAGAAGCAATTACGCCGTTCACAGCAGCGTCTAAATCTGCATTTTCTGTTATGATAAACGGTGCGTGACCGCCTAATTCCAGCGATAATTTTTTCACAGTATCAGCAGCACCGCGCATTAAATGTTTACCAACCGCTGTTGAACCAGTAAATGTTAATTTGCGGATGCGTCCGTCTTTTTGCCATGTGTCACCAATAGCTGCTGCATCCCCAGTGACAACATTGATCACGCCTTTTGGAACGCCCGCTTCTTCTGCAAGCTCTACTAAACGAAATGCTGTAAATGGTGTTTCTTCAGATGGTTTTAAAACAATTGTACATCCTGCTGCAAGAGCTGGCGCAACTTTACGCGTAATCATTGCTGCAGGAAAGTTCCATGGAGTAATAGCTGCTACAACGCCAACAGGCTGTTTTTTAACCGTGATACGTTTATGCGTGTGATGAGCTGGAATCGTTTCACCATATACACGCTTTCCTTCTTCAGCAAACCAAGCAATATAATCATTACCATACTGCACTTCACCTTTAGCTTCTGCAAATGGTTTACCTTGTTCCGTTGTCATAATTTCTGCTAATTCATCTTTATGATTTTCAATTAGCTGATGCCATCTCATTAAAATAGCACTGCGCTCTTGAGCAGTTTTTTTCGACCATGTTTTAAAAGCCGTTGCCGCTGCATCAGCTGCAGAAGCTGCTTCCCTTGCGCCTGCCTTTGGAATTTGTCCTATAACTTCTTTTGTTGCTGGATTGACCACATCAATTTTCTCTTCTGTTGTTGTCCATTCACCGTTAATATATAGTTTGTTTGGATACATAATTCATCCTCCTAGTTGTGTGAATTTCTTTGTGCTGTGTTAACTACACTATATACACTAGCATCTTCATTGATTTATGAGAACTTCCCTTCTATACTATGGGTATAACAAAAGGTTATAGGTGATAAATATGAAAACAAAATGGCTTGAGTCTTTTATTGAAACAGCCAAAACAAAAAGCTTAAGCAAAGCAAGCGAACAGCTGCATATGACGCAGCCTGCACTTAGTAAGCAAATGAGAAAACTAGAAGAAGATTTAGGAGTTACATTATTTATTCGCTCCGCTACAGGAGTAGAATTAACCTCAGCAGGTGAACTTCTTTTACAAGAAGGCGAATCGATATTATCAAGCGTTCATGCTCTTCAAAAAAAATTAGTGTCTATGCAAGAAGCTTGTGATTTAACCATCGGAACGTGGCAAAGTATGGCTGCTTTTTACTTACCTTATCAACTGGCTTCTGCTAAAGACCACAATCGCCATATTGATATAAAAACCTCGCATCACTATTACGATTTGGTAGAGCAGTTAGAAAGAAATAAAATTGATGGAGCTTTATTTGATGATCGAGAGGTTCAACATACTTACTGGTCAAAGCTATTGTTCAAAGAAGACTTTTATTTATTTGTTAATGATCAGCACTCGTTGGCCGAAAAAGAAAACGTATCATTTGAAGATTTCAAAGAAGAGCCCATTGTAGTTCTTCCCCCCGGGTGCGATGTTCGGACGCTAGTAGAAAAAGCGTACAATCGTCATAACTTAAAAATTCCCATTGCAAATGAAATTGAATTTGCTCAAAGTATCATAGGATTTATTTCAGCTAATTTAGGTATTTCAATTCTTCCTGAAATTTTTATGCGCCACTTACAAAGCTCAAATATTAAAGCTTTACCTATAACAGACTTCAAGCTAAAAAGAGAAATTTCATTAGTGGCGAAAAACCCTGACGTGGGAAAGATGCTTTACACACTGTTTTTCAAAACACGTTCTTAATAGGAAAAGCAAATAAAAAAGAGTGCCCGCTGGGCACTCTTTTTTATTTCGATACCACTTCATTTGCTAACTTTGTTTCCGCAACTTGCGTACGAGGTGATTTCATCATATTAAAGACAATATTTAAAAAGATTGCTGTAAAACTCCCCATTACAATACCGCTTCCTGTCAAAACTTGAAGACTCTCTGGTAAGTTTTTGAAGAGTTCAGGTACAACCGTCACCCCTAGACCCATGCCAACCGAACATGCAATCACAAGAAGGTTTTCTTGTTTTGCTAAATCAACTTGACTAAGGATTTTAATACCTGAAGAGATTACCATTCCAAACATGGCCACCATTGCTCCTCCAAGTACAGAGCTCGGGATAACTGTCGTTACGGCTGCTATTTTAGGTAGAAAACCTAAAACGATTAAAATTCCACTCGCTGCAAATACAACATTTCTTGTGCGAACACCTGACAACTGTAAAAGTCCTACATTTTGAGAATAAGCTGTATAAGGAAACGCGTTAAAAAATCCGCCTAATAAAATCGCCAATCCTTCTGCACGATAGCCTTTAGATAAATCTTTTTCATCCACTTCTTTTTTACAAATATCACTAACAGCAAAATAAACGCCTGTTGACTCGACAATTCCAACGAGTAAAACAAGAAACATTGTCAGAATGGCCATAATATTAAAAGTTGGCATCCCAAAGTAAAACACATGTGGCATATGAATCCATGCTTCTTCTTTCACGCCGGAAAAATCGACTTTTCCCATAAAAGACGCTGCAATTGTTCCAACAACTAATCCTAATAAAACGGAGACGGAGCGCATAAATCCCTTTGTAAATCGATACAGAACAATAATCAATAGCAAAACGCCAAAACCTAAGCCTAAATTGCTCAAGCTGCCAAAATCTTTACTTCCTTCTCCTCCGGCTAAATCTTTAATCGCTACAGGAATTAACGTAATTCCAATAATTGTTACGACCGAACCCGTAACTAAAGGCGGAAAAAACTTAACCAATTTACCTAGAAAAGCAGAAAGAAGGACAATGAGTAAACCAGCCACGATAATAGAACCATATATGGAGGAAACGCCGTAAGAACCTCCAATTGAAATCATAGGTCCTACGGCTGTGAACGTACACCCTAATACAACTGGAAGACCAATTCCAAAAAATCGATTTTTCCATACTTGCAGTAATGTGGCCACACCGCACATAAATAAATCAATCGCCACTAAATACGTAAGCTGCTGCTGAGTCAAGCCAATGGCTCCTCCAACAATAAGCGGAACAACAATCGCACCTCCGTACATAGCTAAGACATGCTGTAAACCAAGTGAAAAGACTTTTCCTTTATTCATATTAAACCTCCACTGTTGGTTTATCTTCAACAAATGCAACTTTACCATTTGATAAAGACTGAATGCGTGCTAATGATTCTACTTTAACGCCTGATTTACGAATTTGTTTCCCTCCATCTTGGAACGATTTTTCAATAACAATACCAATACCGCCTACTTTAGCACCTGCTTTTTGAACGATATCCATCAAGCCGAATGCAGCTTGACCGTTTGCTAAAAAGTCATCAATAATTAAAATCACATCATCTTCTCGAATAAATTTATCAGCAACTGAAATTTCATTTTCTTCTTTTTTTGTAAATGAATATACTTTTGATGTAATCAGTCCGTCTTGAAGTGTTAAAGATTTTCTTTTTCTAGCAAACACCATCTCAACGTTTAGCTTCAATGCGGTCATAATCGCTGGAGCAATTCCTGATGATTCAATCGTTAAAATCTTCGTAATTCCTGCATCTTCAAAACGCGAAGCAAATTCTTCTCCAATTTCTTTCATCAATACAGGATCCATTTGATGGTTTAAAAATGTGTCTACTTTTAAAACCGTGTCCGATAATACGATACCATCTGTTAAAATTTTGTTTTGCAAAGCTTTCATAGTTCGTTCCTCCAACGTTTGTATTAAAAAAGCTCAAAAACATAGCTGCACTCGTATATGAGTAGAGCAATGTCTTTGAGCTTTTACGCACAAAAGTGAAAAACAAACTTCATCGCTCACCCATAGTCAAACTATTTACGGTAGTTTGGTAGATACTTACGAGCCCTATTCTCGTCATTATATGAGTGCGTTATTGAGTTAATTGTATTATATCAGCAAATCTTTTATTTGAAAATATCTAAAAAAGATATTTTCGAACATTTACTTGCAATACAAAACATAATATTCGGTTATAGCACTTTTTATACGTGATAAATTTGTCCATATTTCTCTTCTAGATATTGAATTAAATAATCTACATTTAACCCTTCGCCCGTCACATCGTTTAGAATTTCAAGAGGTTTTTTCATTTTTCCGTATTGGTGAATATGTTGTGTTAACCAATTTGTAATCGGCGAAATATCTCCTTTTTCAAGAAGTTCATCATAATTAGGCAATTCTTTTAACATGGTATGGTTAAACTGCGCTGCGTACATATAGCCCAGAGCATAGGAAGGGAAGTACCCAAAGCTTCCTCCGGCCCAGTGTACGTCTTGAAGCACACCTTCTCCATCGTGACTTGGACGAACCCCTAAATATTCTTCGTATTTCTCATTCCAAATTTCCGGTAAATCTTCGACTTTATATTCCCCGTTTATTAATCCTTTTTCAATCTCGTAACGAATCATAATATGAAGAGGATACGTTAACTCATCTGCTTCAATACGAATAAGAGACGGTTTTGCCTCATTTACTCCTCGGTAAAAATCATCTAAACCTACATCGTCAAATTGTCCCGGAGCATGCTTTTTTAGTACGTCGTAATGATGTTGCCAAAATGCTTTATTTTTCCCGACAAACTGCTCAAAAAACAGCGACTGTGATTCATGAATTCCCATTGAAGTACCTTCACATAGAACCGTACCAACAAGATTCTTTGAAATATTCTGCTCATATAAAGCATGTCCACATTCGTGAATCGTTCCAAAAATAGCCGTTCGGAAATCGTTTTCGGCATATTTAGTCGTGATGCGCACATCTCCCGGATTTAAACCAGTAGCAAAAGGATGGACCGTTTCATCAAGTCGCCCCGCTTCAAAATCATAGCCAAGTGTTTTTAACACATCTAGACTAAATTGCTTTTGCGCTTCTTTTGGGAAAGTACGGAATAAAAATTCCGTATTCGGCTTTGTATTTGAACCGGCGATTCGCTGAACAAGAGGCACAATATGCTCCCGTAGCTTTCCAAATACCTCGTCTAAGATTTCAACCGTCATCCCCGGTTCAAAAAGGTCCAATAAACGGTTATATTTGTTTCCTTCATACCCCCAATACTCCACAAACTTCTGATTGAACGCTACAATTTTTTCAAGGTACGGTTGAAATAAAGCAAAGTCTGCTTTTTCTTTTGCTTCTTCCCAAACCGACTCAGCTTTTGAAGTTAACGTAACGTATTCTTTATATTCATGCGGAGGAATCTTTTTATTTAAGTCATATTCTTTTTTACATTCTTCCACTGCTTTTTTTGTAATATCGTTTATGTAAGACTGTGACTGGGGGTTCGTTAATTTTTCAATAAAACCTGCCATTTCATCAGAAACAGAAAGATTGAATGCGTCTGATGACATCATGCCAATAACTTCAGAACGTTGATCTGCCCCTTTTTTTGGAGCACCCGTCCTTAAATCCCAATACATCACTCCGATAGCCTCGTGATAACTTTTGATTTTATTCATGTATTCATAAAACTGTTTCTCAATTTTTTGTATGTCTTCTCTCATTGTTTTTCCTCCTTACTTTCCTTATTTCACCATAAATTATTTTATCATAATAGTAACGGTATGTATATAACTGAATATTCAATCTATTATACACATAAAAGAAAGCGCGGTGGTAGCCGCGCTTTCTTTTATACGTTTTCTATTTTCGTTGGAACATTTTGTTCAATGATTGAACGCACTTTTGAATCTGTACTTTTTGGCATAAAGATCGTGATTAGACCCTTATCGTTATGAGAGCGAATCAGTCTTCCAACTCCTTGCTTTAAGCGAAGAAGCATATACGGCATATCCGCATCCCAAAATGGATCGACTACTTGATTGCGCTTTGCTTCAAAGACCGGGTCATTCGGCGGATAAGGCAGAGACCAAATAATTACATTAGATAGCGAAGGTCCTGGAATATCCAACCCTTCCCATAAATGAACAGCGCATAAAATCGTTTCTTCTTCCCGCTGGAACTGAGATACTAATTTGCTGATCTCTTGATCCCCTTCAAATAAAAATGTGTACTGATTTAACTCTTTTGAAGCTTCTTTAAACATCTCTAGTTCTTCTTTGCTGTTAAATAATAAAAGTGCCCGTCCGTTCGTTTTTTCGAGCTGAGCAACAGTAAAGGCAAATTTTTCAGCAAAAGCTTCTTCTTGATCATCCGAAACATTTTTTACCGCAATTTTCATTTGCTCATCATAATCAAATGGCGATTCAACGGAAAAAGAAAGCGGCTTTGCAATTCCTAAGCTATATGCTAAATAATCAAACGATTGGTTATCTGAAAGAGTGGCAGAAGTGAAAATATATGGTATTTTCTTCGCAAATACTCGTTCCTTTAAGACGTCCTTTACTGCTTGTGGCATAATAACCAACGTCAGCTGCCAGTTGTTTTCTTCCACCCAGTAGATGGCATTTTCGTTGTCCATAAATAAGCGCAGCGAATAATCAATTTGATCTAGGTACTCATCTACAATTCTCAGCGTATATTCGTCTACTGTATAGGTCTCACTCTCAAACACAAGCTCGTTTCCGATATGCTCAAGCAGCGATAAAAGTTCTTTTCCTACACTTTGTAATCCGTTTGTGCGGGCTACTTCTTTACGGCTAGAACCAACGATCTCTGTGCTTGCTTCACTTAAACGGTCAAAGAACATTGCATACACATCGATAGCGTGCTCGATCTTCACAGCAAATTCTTCTCGCACGTCATTTTCTAATAGACGCGTTAACAAATTTTCTAACGTATCTTCTTGAATGCGATACGTTAAAGCTTTTTGGGCAGCAAATTCCAGCAGGTGGCCTTCATCAAATACAACACAGCTGCTTTCAGGAAGAAGCGGAAGCTGTCCTTCACGCTTGCGGGCTTCGTATGTCCAAATGTGCTCCATGTAAAAATCGTGAGAGCAAATAATTAAGTCATGTGCTTTTCTGTAGTGCTCACGTGAAAGCGTTAAGCCGCATCTATGACGCTGCTCACAGGACGAGCAGTCTTGAAAGGTATCCCAGTTAATTTGATTCCATTCCTCATCTGTTAAGTGCGGATATTCTTTACGGTCTCCGTAGTGATAGAACGACTGCATACCGCTATGATCATGAACAAAATCAGGAAGCGTATCATAAATTTCTTCAATGTTTTCATTATCTGTTCGCGCTGTTACAGCATCTAATTTCTTTAAACACAGATACTGATCTTGAGATTTTGCTAAGCGAACATCCATGTTAATATCTAAAATACCAGAGAGCTTGGCAATGTCTCCTTCGGCTTTTACTAACTGTTCAATTAATGTTTCATCCGCACAGGCAATAATAGCTGGCTTGCCGATATATCTTGCATAACAAATAGCGTAAAGTAAATACACAATGGTCTTCCCTGTTCCCACACCTGCTTCTGCAAAGATTACATTTTTTTCTTTAAAAGCTCGTTCGATTTGAAAAGCCATAAAAATTTGTTCGTCTCGAAGTTCTAACCCTGCATCTGGAAGATGATCATAAAAAACATCACCTATCCATTCATTTAATTTGTCAAAAAAATTTTCATCCCGCTCAATTGTAAAAGGCAACCGCTCTCTCATCATCGATACTGACTCCTTTATTTATGTGAATATCTATCAATAAAAATTAGCTTCACTTCTTTTTATCTAGTAAATTTCTCATGTAAGCAAAACTTAATTATTGACTACTTTACCTAAAATGTCAATAAAAAGAGCTAAACATAAAAAAGTTCTGCCTGTAAGGACAGAACTTTTTATATAAAAGACGTGTATATAGAACGAAAACGAAATAAGTGCTATTAAAAAATTAATTACAGCGGAATTTTGAGTCCGTGGACTGAGACAATAAAAAGGCGGCTTCATATTCAGCTTTTGCTTGTTCAAGCTGAGTAAGCGTCTCTCCTCTAACTTCTATTCCCTGCTGCATTAAATGATAGCTATTTTCCAACGCTTGACGAATCATAGTGAATTGTGTGTTTCTATCCATTTATAAACATCCTCTCTCTGTAGTGCTTACTATAAAAGTGAATACTATCATTCTATACACCAGCTGTTTATTTTATTCTCAAAACCAGTATCTCTGGCTTAATAAATTGATTCTTTCTATGGTTTTCAAGCATGATTGCTTACGCTATTATTCAGCTTCCTCAAAAGCTTGGATGGATTGTATACGATTTTTTTGTTTGCGGAATGATCGTCCCTACTCAAGTCAATATGATTCCTGTCTTTTTACTGATGAATAAGCTCGGGCTCGTCAATATGCTAATAGGCGTCATTATCGTCTCCATAATTTTTTTGCTTCCAATCGGTGTGTTTATTATAACGGGGTTTATGAAAACTTTGCCAAAGGAACTATTCGAAGCTGCTCGCATGGACGGAGCGTCAGAGTGGAAAATATATCCAAAAATCGCTCTTCGACTCTCGATACCATCAATGGCTACAGTAGGAAGATACCTAGCAGATGGTACTCTTTAAATGTGCCTACCTTAAAAAGATTTGCGCGCCTCATAATTCGGTGAAAAGGATAAACAAAAAATGTATCTACGAGTGCATTTAATAACATATATTTTCCAAAATGGCCATATGTGAACTTTTTAATCCATAAAGAACCTGCTAAAAATGGACCTAAAAGTAAAGCAGCTTCACCTGTTAGATATCGATGGGGAGGATGAGGGAATATCCACCACTTCTTTTTTTCAGCAATATAGCTTTCAACCATAATTACAAAGGAAATAAACATAGTAGATGATAAGTAGCGCTTAATATGTTAGAAATAAGATAATCATTTCTCATTTTAAGTCTGCTATTGAAAAGAAATGAATACATATATTGCACTGCTACTCGCCCATACTATAAAAAACATAATGGGGTGAGTATATGCATAATTATTATGACGGACTATATAAATACCTGCTTAATGCTACATTTTGGTTTATTTTATTAATTGTCGTGCTCGGTATAGGCTTGTTTGGAATGCTAGCTTATCGGGGTTTAAAAAAGAAATAACGTACAAAAAGCCAAGCTGGTTTTACACCGCTTGGCTTTTGTATTTATTAATCGTTGCGTGGAGGACGAGGTCCCCAGTACTGATAGTAGTCTGTTTTAATAAACCCATTAAACAATTTGCGTTTTTTCGTTGCTTTTTTACCGTAGTACTGTTCAAACTGCTCATGAGATGTAAGCATATAAATAGACCACGTATCAAGCTTAGAAAACGCCTCGCCCATTTCAGCGTACATTTTTTCAACAGAAGGACGATCGCTTAAACGTTCACCGTACGGAGGGTTACCAATGATGATTCCATATTCTTTCGGTGTAGTAAAATCGCGCACTTGCATTTGCTTAAATTGAATTAAATCTCCAAGCCCAGCTTCAAATGCATTTTGCTCTGCTACTTTTACCATACGATGGTCAATATCATGACCAGCAATATCTAGCACTTGGTCGTAGTTCGCTAAGTCTTCTGCCTCTTCGCGCGCTTTGTCCCAAATACTTGCTGACATCCACGGCCACTCTTCTGATAAGAAGTCACGATTAAATCCTGGTGCAATGTTTTGACCGATAAGCGCTGCTTCGATGGCAATTGTACCAGAACCGCAGAACACATCGACAAACGGGCGATTCGCATTCCATGGTGTTAGCATGATTAGAGCTGCCGCTAGCGTTTCTTTTAAAGGAGCTTCCCCCTGCCCAACGCGGTAACCGCGCTTATGAAGTCCTGCACCGCTTGCATCAATTGTTAATGTGGCAACATCTTTCAATAGCGCTACTTCAATTTTAAACGTTGACCCCGTTTCTTCGAGCCAGCCTGTTGTTTTGTTATAATGTTTTTTCATGCTGTCAACAATTGCTTTTTTCACAATGCTTTGACAATCTGAAACGCTGAACAATTTAGATTTAACTGATTTTCCCGATACAGGAAACTGTGCATCTACGGGCAAATAATCTCCCCAATTTAATGCTTTTGTTTGTTCAAAAAGCTCATCAAACGTACGAGCTTTGAACTGTCCAACCTGTACTTTAATTCGATCTGCTGTACGAAGCCATAAATTGCAGCGAGCAATTGCGAGCTCGTCTCCTTCAAAGATAACCTTGCCATTATCTACTTCACATTCATATCCTAAAGCACGCACTTCTTTAGCGACCAGTGCTTCAATTCCCATTGCTGCTGTTGCAATAATTTTATATTTCGCCATTTTTCAACCTCATTTTGTTTCTAATTATCTACACTAAGTGTAAAAGTACCATATACATGCGCCGTAGTCAAAGCTTTCTCCGTCTTTTTATCAAAATGCAGAAACTGCTCGCTCTTGGTAGAGCCAGCAGTTTCTTTATATATGTCGCATATAAATTTGTTTTTAAAAGCTTTTCACTTTAAAATTGCGCAATCGGTTGCTCAACTTGTTTATGAAAGTAAGTATACACGTGTTTCATATGGGTGCAGCGTACATTTTTCAAGCGTTTCGTTTGTATCCAACGGATAATTATGAATCAGCACTTCTGTGTTTGCAAATGAGCTCTCTGAAGGGAACTCGAAGGTTTGATTATTCGGTGACATATTACAAATAACAACAGCGGTTTTACCTTCTAATGTTCGCGTATACGCGTAAATAGCGGAATCTTCTTCTGCCAACAGCTTATAAGTTCCATACACCAGCACATCATGTTGTTTTCTAATTGTAATGAGCTGTTTGTAAAAATTCAGTACCGAATTCTTATCACGTTTCTGCTCTTCTACGTTAATATCTACGTAATTTGGATTTACCTTCATCCAAGGGTTCCCAGTAGAAAATCCTGCATTTCTTTCTGTATTCCACTGCATTGGCGTTCTTGAATTATCGCGGCCTGTTTCCCAAATAACTTTCATAATATCGTCATGTGAATCGCCTTTTTCACGCTGAATACGGTAGTAGTTAATCATACCAACATCATCATAATCGTCAATAGAATCAAACTTAACATTGGTCATTCCAAGTTCTTGTCCTTGATAAATAAACGGTGTTCCTTTCATTAAAAAGTATAGTGCAGCTAAGCACTTTGCACTTTCCACTCGGTAAGCTACGCTGCCGAATTTATTTACAGAACGAATTTGGTCATGATTTTCTAAATATAAAGCGTTCCAGCCGTTGATTTCTTCTAAACCATTTTGCCAACTAGTTAAAATCGTTTTTAGCTCGATTAAATCCAGCGGTTTTTCTTCTCCTTTATCCCACAGTCCCATATGCTCGAACTGAAAAATCATATTGAAGTTTCCGCCATCTTCAGCTACCCACTCATCTGCGCTGTCCGATGTTACACCATTTGCCTCTCCAACCGTCATAATATCGTATTTGGCAAACGTATTTTCTTTTAGCTCTTTTAAATATTCTTGAATTCCCGGTCGATTCATATGCCCTTCAAACGATGGCACATAATCTAGCTTTTCAGGGTTCGGTAGATCTGGGAAGCCCGCCACTTTTTTAATATGCGAAATAGCATCTACACGAAAGCCGTCAATCCCTTTATCTAACCACCAGTTAACCATTTCATAAAGCTCATGACGTACTTTTTCGTTTTCCCAGTTTAAATCTGGCTGTTTTTTAGAAAATACGTGCATGTAATACTCTTTTGTCTTTTCGTCGAACTCCCAAGCTGATCCGCTAAAAATAGATTCCCAGTTGTTTGGCTCTCTTCCATCTTTACCTTCGTGCCAGATGTAATAATCACGATATGGATTTTCTTTAGAAGATCTAGATTCTACAAACCAAGGGTGTTCATCTGAAGTATGATTAATAACTAAATCCATAATCAGTTTCATTCCACGATGGTGAACTTCATCTAGCAGCTCATCAAAGTCTTCCATTGTTCCGAAATCTTTCATAATATCTTTATAATCACTGATATCGTAGCCATTATCGTCGTTAGGAGACTGATAAATCGGGCAAATCCAAATGACATCAATTCCAAGATCAGATAAATAGTCTAATTTTGAAATAACCCCTTGAATGTCACCAATTCCGTCGCCGTTTGAATCCATGAAGCTCCGCGGGTAGATTTGATACGCAACAACTTCTTTCCACCATTTCTTTTCCATGTGCTCAACCCCTCAAAATAGTGCTTTTACATAAGCGTTCGCATTTACGCATATCGCTATTTTATAATGAATACCTGCAAAAAAATAGGTTTTTCACAAAAAAAATCGTTATTCTCTTTTGAATAACGATTCTCACTCCACTAATTTGTGTTTAAAGGCATAGATGACTGCTTGAGTCCGGTCCTGTACATCTAGCTTACTTAATAAATTGCTCACATGTGTTTTTACCGTCTTTAGCGCAATAAATAATTCGTCTGCAATCTCTTGATTTGTTTTACCTTGTGTCATTAGCAGTAAAATTTCCATTTCACGAGTTGTCAGTTCTTCATGAGGTAAAGACGGTTTTCTCATTTTAGACATCATTTTACCGGTTACTTCCGGCTCTAATACGGATTGCCCCTCATATGTACGGCGAATAGCAGCTGCAATTTCTCCTGCTTTAGACGTTTTTAATAAGTAGCTTGTTGCCCCTGCCTCTAGAGCGGGATATACTTTTTCATCATCTAGAAAGCTAGTGACAATAATCACTTTTGCTTCTGGCCACTGCTTAATAAGTTGTTTTGTTGCTTCAATCCCGTCCATTTCTTCCATGACTAAATCCATTAAAATAATATCCGGGCGCAGCTGAAGCCCCAATTCAACGGCCTCTTGACCATTTGCCGCTTCAGCTATTACATGAATGTCTGTTTGAGCCGACAAATACGCTCCTACCCCAATACGAACCATCTCATGATCATCTACTAACAGCACATTAATCATTTTGCTTCTCCTCTCTTTCTACTAACGGTACTTTTACTTCTAGCTTTGTTCCTTTGTCGGGCAAACTAATAATTTTTAATATGCCTCCAATTTCAACTGCGCGTTCATACATATTTTGCAGGCCGTACGATCCGACTTTTTCCTTTTCTACATCAAAGCCAACTCCGTTATCAACAATACGTAAAATAATGGAAAAGTCACGTTTAATCAGCAGTACATCTAAAGCTGTTGCATTTGCATGACGCAGTGTATTTGATACGGATTCTTGCAAAATTCTAAACAAGTGGTCTTCAATGCCTTTATCTAGTTCAAATCCTTCTATTTTCCAATTTAATTCAAGCGGTACTTTTTGAGCAAGCTCATTCATCAGTTCTTTCATTCCAGCCTGTAGCGATTTTCCTTTTAATGCTGCAGGTCGAAGATGAAGAAGCAAAGCCCTCATTTCAAGCTGCGATTGATTAATCATTTTTTCGACCATCTTTAGTTGCTTAGCTTGGGAGTCTTGTAGCTTAAGGTTGGATTCCGTAATAGCAGACATAAGCATCGAAGCGGCAAATAGCTGCTGACTAACGGAGTCATGCAGTTCTCTAGCAAGCCGATTTCGTTCCTGAGAAACGATTTCTTGCACTTGCTTTTGCTGATTTTCTACTTTTTCCGTTGCCATCTTTTGAGATTGCTGTGCTTGAAGAATCATTTTATGATCTACTTTGTTTAAACGGCTTATAATTCGAGACGTTTCTTGAATAAGCGGTTCATTTGCCGACATATGCCGGTGGCCATTTTCTATTTCATATAATCGGTTTTCAACATATGTCCACTGTTGTCTCCACATAAACCCCATGATTCCTCCAATCACACTTCCAATCGTAAGGCTTAAACTGAAGGAAAACAGCACAAAAGGCATGCCAAATACGCTTGTTTCCCATAAGTCACTAAGGTGAAAAACAGGATATGCGAAAAACACGGTAAGGAGCACGGATAAAAATACAAAAAAACTTGAGAAAATCCCCCATAATAACTGCCGTTGAAGAATACTCATATCCTTTGCACCTCTAAATCTCCAATCACAACAGTTGTAACAATCTTCACCCTATGAGCAGATTGTTCAAATTCCTCTGTTTTGATAGACAAATTTTCATTGAACGAAAAGCCGCGCTGATGTCCGAAAACCGTTACGTTTCCTGCTAGTTTAGAATGATTCACAGATACTTCCGTTTCGTAAGGAATGAGCACTTTAATATTTCCAAACACTTGACGAATAAAAATAACCGCATCACCTTTTGGTAGAACCGTATTGCTTAAATCAACAACAATGTCTCCCCATACGCTTTGAATATTAATATCATCCCATTCGTATACTGAATCTTCGGTTCTTTGACTACCAAGAAGTTTATTCGTGAAAACTGGCCGGACTTGCACCAAACTTTGGTTTGGCTGCTGTGTAAATTCGTCAGTTGGTCTGAATTCAACCGGATGCTTTCTTGATTGAATAAATCTAAGTAAAAAATACAGAAAAAGAGCAATAACTAAAAACTTAAATGCAACCGTATTAAATATATTCAACACAAGTCCAATAACGCCAATCCAAAATAAAATGCGCCCTAGTTTTCTTCTCATTTTTTTCCGCCCAATATACATGAACGCACCGGCAATTAATACAGAAAAGATCAAGCCGCTGTGAAAAAACATAATTTCAATAAACAGGACAAATAAACTGCAAATAAAAATGAACATAAGAGATTCTGTTTTGTTTACGCTTTGCACAGCTCCCTCTCCTTTCTCCTCGTAGATGACATAGCGTTCTTTGGATGCTATTCCTGCAGATATCTATTCTCTCACCTTAAAAAGACGCAGAAACCTACGCCTTTTTTAGAATACCATGTTTTATGCAGTAACACTGATTTTTTATGATGATTTTACTCTTTTTTCTAATTCAGCAATCTTGCTGTCTACCGTTTGTCTATAATAATTTGTATTAATTTGATTTTCAAGCTGGTCAATATAGGTTTCCATTTCATTAAACTGGCTGTAAGACGCATAAGATGATTCTGTTTTCATTACTGAATTCATACGATGATGCGCACGGGCAATATTTTCGCGCCCCATTAGTTCCATACGGCGAATATGCATATCTTTTACCTTATGCTTCATTTCTTCATACTTTTGTTCAAGCTTCTCTAACTGTTTGGATGCATCTTCATAAGATTCTTTTACACGCTTTGCTCTTTCTTCGTAATGAGCATGTTCTTTTAAAATAAATTCATGTAATTCTGCTTCTTCAGCTGCTTGTGCTACTTGTGCTTGCTCATGACGTTTTTTCATCATGTCAAGCGCCATATGGTACTCGCGATTAAACTGTTCTTTTAACGTGTACTGTCTCTCAACAAGCTGCCTTACCTTTTCGGTCTCCTGCTCGCATTGGCGCAAATAGTGATTTAATGCAGCAATTGGATTTTTTTGTTCTTTATGATCAAGTAATTGATGAAGGTCTGCAGAAATCGTTTCTTTCATTCGAGTAAATAAGTTTCTCATTTTGTTCATCTCCTTAGATAATGAAGTAAAATTTTATTATTTTTGATTTAAGTCAGCCCACTGACGTTCAAAATGCTTAAACGGATCTTCTTGTTCTGTTTTTACATAGCTGCTGCTATTCCACTTTTTATATACAATGTAAAGTACTACTGCTGCGATGATACCAGCAAGGGCCGGGAGGTTTGAAACAGTTGTTAAGAGTACGACAACACCAATAAACCCCCAAAGCCATTTTTTAAAGGGGGTCTCTGCTTTAACAAACCCTTTACATGCTACGTACAAAATAACCAGGCCAAGCGCAAGTCCTACCATCGGACCGGCATTTGCAAGAAGAACGATAGCAGCTACCGCTCCAATCAAAA
The DNA here is from genome assembly GCF_023715685.1 of Priestia aryabhattai. Classification (NCBI taxonomy): domain Bacteria; kingdom Bacillati; phylum Bacillota; class Bacilli; order Caryophanales; family Bacillaceae; genus Priestia; species Priestia aryabhattai. The sequence goes on along the minus strand of NZ_JAMBOQ010000003.1, from coordinate 670,532 downwards.
ACAAACCAACTTTTTTCATTTTGTTTCCTCCTTTCGCTTCTCTATATACTTAGTTTAAGGATTATGACGTTTTTTCAAAACGAGCTAGAGCTTTATTTTCTCCTAAGACCTGAGGCTGATAACAAGCTCAGCCTGATTGTACAAAAAAATGACAGCTTATGATAAGCTGTCATTTTGACATAAAAAAAGCTCTTCCGTTATACGAAGAGCTGGGTTGGATTAAAATATAGTGTATAACAACAGTTGTCGATTGCTTTTCAATAACGTTCTGTAAGCCATGTTTTGTACCATTGTACTGCAAGCGGCTAGCTACCTCGTACTCCGGTGGCAATTATCTATCTACAAAATGTAACCATTTTGTCTTTCCTTCCGTTCAGTTCCTTCCAGAAAGTTCCCCTACCATTATTTGGGTTTCTCGCTCGAGGGGTTTACCTCGTTCCACTCTTACCATTTCTGATAAGACTTCGTCACTGTGGCACTTTCAGAGTAGTCAAGCCATATCTTAGAAAGACTTAGGCTTTTTCCCCGCCGTTAGCTTTTAACAGCTACCCTAGCTTATGACTTCGCTAGGCACGAACACTACAGACATCGCAGTCTGTGCGAGCATGGACTTTCCTCTACATCCTCATATGTGATGCAGCAATTACCCGAACGTTATTGATAACGACTTTCCTTAGTATAATAAAAATAGGAGTTGAATGCAACTCCTATTTTTAGGTTATTCGTATAATTTACTTCCAAACACATGTTTTTCTAAGTTCGACAAACGTTTTAAAATATCAAAGTTTGTCGTACCCGCTTGCTGCTGCTGTTGGGCAGGCGGCGGGGTAAACGAAGGTTGTTGCGGCTTTTTAGATAACTCTTCTACTTGCTTTTTCAAGCGTAAATTTTCAGTTTGTAATACTTCAATTTCTTCATGAAATGCTTCATAATCTTTAATAATAGAATCTAGATACTTATCTACTTCTTCTTGATTATAGCCTCTCATGCCTGTTTTAAATTCTTTTTCTAAAATTTCTTTGGCCGTTAAACGAATTTTATCAGCTAACATCTCTATCACCTCGAATACGATAAACCTTATCTTTATTATAATTCATTTTTTCAAAAATAGCTTCAAATGTCAATTTATCTTTTAAAATGTTTCGCCAAGTAGCGTTAAAAAGATGAAAATTTTTCTTCATCTACGATATCTTGTAAGTCGTGAGACGTAACCATTATAATAGGGTATTCTTCTCGTTCAGCACGTTTTTTAGCCGTTTCTAACATATATTTAGGACTTCCTTCGTGCTCTTCGTCGTAAACTAAACAAATACCTTCACTTTTTTCTATTAAAAATTGATTTTTTAACCGAAACTGTGCTGGACTTTCATATTTCTTTTTTGTGATGCTATCTACATAATCTGCTTGACTTAAGACGAATTCATACAATTCTTTATTAACGTCATTCCATTTTTCTTCTTGCTCCAAAAATGGTGTTAAAACAGCTAACTGAAGCTCGGGATAATCGAGCTTCAGATCTAATACCACTTCCGCTGCCCAAATCTCTACTCCTAGCTGGCCACTAATCAATACCCATTCTAATCCATCTTCTACTAATTCCTGTAATTTTTTATAGAGCGCTTTTTTTATGTATGTAATGCCTTGATGTTTTTCATTAAAAATTCCAAGTTCGAATGGCTTATAACCAGTAACTGTTAGCACCTTCATTATATAACTCCTTTATAACAAAATAGAATAGGAACTGATGTAATCAGCTCCTATTAACGTACATTATCTAAAATAACCTGAATTAGGTCCTTGATGCGCACCTTTTGTACCACAGCTACCTTGGCCGCAACCTTTGTGTCCCGGATAACTAGCACCTGCTACTTGACCTGGGTAGCCTCCTTGACCTGGATAGCCTCCTTGACCTGGATAACTAGCACCTGCTACTTGACCTGGGTAGCCTCCTTGACCTGGGTAGCCTCCTTGACCTGGATAACTAGCACCTGCTACTTGACCTGGGTAACCTCCTTGACCTGGATAGCCTGCTCCCCCTACTTGAGTTGGATATTGCTGCGCACCGCCAAAAAACTGTTGATTTGAAGTTTCGTTTACAACAGATTGCGTTTGCGGGAAGTAATGCACGTGCTTCACATTTGTATGATTCACCAATGTATTATGACTCGGATGAATGTGAGGTACAACTACCTCCTGAGAAGTAAACTGCGTGCAACATTTTGTTGGATGCACAATTGGTGGCGTACATTTTGTTGGTCTTGGATACATATCCTTTTTCCCCTTTCACTGTTTAGTTATTACACTATTACAATATGTGAAGGGTAGTGTACATGTACTAAGACAAACACCTATTTTTGGCCTACATAAAGGAGTTATACGAATTTTTCAAACTGCTTAAGACAATTACTGTTAAACAAATTAATGCGAAAAATGATACTAAAATCACATTTTTCATGGGGCCTCTCTCCATCTCACCAAAGTTCTGTTTTTAAGCTGTAAGAATAAGTCTTACATTGACTAATTTTATCAATGACTGAAAAATAGAACAATATAAAACATCCACAAAACAAAAGAATAATAATTCTGAATATTTTAAAATAAATCAGCTGAAGTCTATGCTTTAGCTGATTTATTTTTTAGTCTAAGAAGTCTTTTTTCAAGCGCTTCTTTCGACGTTTTTTTAGTCATTCCTCTGAGTTGATTCCACTTCTCCCAGGCTAGCTCAGTATATAGAAGTGCTTTATGAACATCTTTAAAACGATGTTCATAAATTTTAGCTAGCTCAACCAATGCTTCTATAGCAACGTCACCTTCACATGTTTGAACCAAAAGTTCAAACATGTCCACTGCCTCTTTCCAACTCTTCTCTTTTTTATAATGATAAGCCATAGCTAGCTGAGCTTTTTCATGCTCTTCTTTTTCTTTTTCTGCTACGCCTTGATAAAGAGAGAAAGCATGCTTGTTCTCCCCTAACTGCTCATACCACCTTGCTACTTCATATGTCTCTTTTTCTGTAAACTCCTCACTAGTAAGGAGATGTTTTGATAAATGAATGTATAACGTAATAAGTGATAAAATATCATGTTCATTATGTTTCATAATATCGAATAAGCCTCTTGGATTTTTCGTTTCAATAAAATCGAAATAAATCATGGGAGCTAAGAAACCTGGAATATCATCAACGCGTTCAATTCCAAGTATTTCTTTTTCGACATTCGCGAGCTTAACTGAATTCATTTTGTGTTTCCACAGCCTTCTTGACGCATGCAGTAAATCGAAGTGACCGAACTTAGGGAGCTTGGGCAAGTGATCTCTCAAGAGCGTATGGCGAGTCTTCACATGGGGCCAATCAAAAGATTTCCCATTATAAGTCACAAGCGTCGTATAGTCTACTTCTTTTAAAAAACTTTCGTAAAATGCTACTTCTCCACTCGGCTCTGTTAATATATGTTGACGAAAAACTACGGAATCTTTTAGCACCCTTGCATACCCTAGCAAAAAGATAGTCGTCCCCGTACCTGTACTAAGCCCCGTCGTTTCCGTATCAAAGAAAAATAAATCTGAATATGTGTGGCCTTTTGATGAAAGCGGATGAGCAACTGTAGACTGATTCCATACTTCCACTACTTTTTTCAGCTCATTAAATTCATAATGTCCATGCTTGTAGTCAAGCGGGTAAATCACTTCTCTAATCATACAGTAGCTGTCTTCGGCAAAGTAAGGGGCAGCATGATTTCCCTTCCATTCCTGCTCATAGGGAATAGACGTGCTCTTAGTTCGTTGCCGGTTACTTTCAACCGGCGGCTTTGCTTCTGTAACATGAAGATGCTTTTTCATACGGTCTAATTTATTTTTAAAAGACACGAGTTCACCTACTTTGCAGTTGTTGTAGCAGTACGAGCGCATCGCTTTTTGCTTGTTCTCCTTGTGCTTCCATACCAATACAAGACGGACAGCCGCTTTCGCAAGAACAATTTACAATTAATTGGTTGGTTTGACTTAGCACATCATTCATTTGTTCATATACTTTGTCGCTTAGCCCAATGCCTCCGGGATATCGATCATATAAGAAGATAGTCGGCTGTTCGTTGTGCACGGCTTTTATCTGAGGCACTACATGTAAATCAGACGGATCGCACATCACCATAAGCGGCGCAATTGACTGAATGGCATTTGCCATGGAAATGAGCGCTTGTTCCAATCGTTCTTCAGATTCGTGAAACTGTTCTTTTTCAAAGCTTAGCCACACGGCATTTGTATGAAGCTCTTCTTCCGGAAGTGAAATGGGACCTGACCCTATGTTTTCATGCGTCTCAAACTTTATTTTTTTAAATATCGTAGCCATGGCGCTGACCATTACATCACCATAACCGATTGAATATGTTCCTTCCAGTCGCTCTTTATCAGCTTCTAGGACCTTCAAGTTAACCCCTAAGTTTGCATCGGTGAAATAGTCTACATCGACTTCACGAACATACGCTTTTTTCTCATCCCAGTCCAAGTATTCTACTTGATACTGAATGCCTTGATGCAAGTAAATCGCCTCATCATGAAGAAGCGTCATGGCACTAAAGCGATCCATTTCTCCAATTACTTTCACATTTGCAACGTCCGATTGATCAATGATGACGACATTTTCTTGGGATGCAGAGCGCAGGCTGATATTATGAGCCGGGAACGAATCATTCATCCAGTACCATTTGTCTCCGCTAAAATGAATAACTCGCTCTTCTTGCAAAAACTCCAGCACGTCTTCGATTTCTACCCCATCAAATGTTTCTCCCTGTTTAAACGGCAGCTCATAGGAAGCACATTTTAAATGATCGACTAAAATAACAAGATTATCAGGGTTAATTCGAGCTGTTTCTGGATTTCGGCTAAAAAAGTAATCCGGATGCTGAATCATATACTGATCAAGCGGACTTGAACTTGCGACCATCACAATGACGGCTTCTCCGTGACGTCTTCCTGCTCGTCCTGCTTGCTGCCAAGCGCTTGCAACCGTGCCTGGATAACCTGTCATCACACACACCTGCAGCTGGCCGATATCCACTCCTAGCTCTAAAGCATTCGTACTGACTACCCCGTAAATACTTCCCTCTCGAAGTCCTCTTTCTATTTCGCGTCGCTGCTTCGGCAAATATCCTCCGCGGTACCCTTGAATAGATTTATTTTGAAGCTGGTTTTTTACGAGCTCCTGTAGATACGTTAAAATAATTTCCACCCGTACGCGGCTTCGTGCAAATACAATCGTTTGAATTTTATTTTTCAAAAACTCTCCTGCAATGTTTCGCACTTCAAGCGTAGCACTTCTTCTAATGTTTAAAGGTTTATTAACAATAGGCGGGTTATAAAAAACAAAATGCTTGCGACCGCTAGGCGCTCCGTTGTTATCCACTAACGTAACATCAGCTCCCGTTAAATGTTCAGCGAGTTCTTTTGGGTTAGCAATGGTCGCTGATGTACAAATAAAGATAGGATCGCTTCCATAGTAGCGACAAATTCGCTTTAAGCGGCGTATAACGTTGGCTACGTGGCTTCCAAAAACACCGCGATACGTATGAAGTTCATCAATCACAATGTACTTCAGATTTTCAAACAGTGATACCCATTTAGTATGATGAGGTAAAATAGCTGAATGAAGCATATCCGGATTCGTAATAACAATATGGCCTGCTTTTCTTACCTTTTGGCGGATATTTGCCGGAGTATCTCCATCATACGTATAGCTATTGATTGGTACTTCCATTTCTTCAATGATTTCATTTAATTCACTTTTTTGATCTTGGGCAAGGGCTTTTGTCGGAAACAAATAAAGGGCTCTAGCTTGATCGTTCTCCATAATACTTTGCAGTACCGGCAAGTTGTAGCACAGTGTTTTCCCCGACGCTGTTGGCGTAACGGCCACAACATTCTCCTTAGCTGTCGCCAAATCAAACGCTGTTTTTTGATGCGTATAAAGCGAACCAATTCCTCGTTTCTCAAGTGCTTCCCGCAGTTTCGTATGCAAAGAAGCTGGAAATGGCGCAGTTTTAGCTTCTTTCTCTTCGATTGTATGCCAATGAACAATATTTTGCTGATACGATGGATTCGTTTGCAAAATATCCATTACTTCTTGTAAATTTTTTCGTATTCTCATTTTCATCACCTTCTTCTATTTTAACGAATGAACGTTCGATAGAAAACCATAAGTTTTTGCATGTTTTTGGTGGATTCGGACATGGTATTAATACAGTAAATTTTTCAAGGAGATGTTAAAAATGGGAAGCCCTTATCTTTGCCCTAGCTGCAAAACAAATCGAACGCGCTTTAATATCATTGAACAAAATGCAAAACCTGTAAAAATGGATCCAAGAAGCGGAGACGTCGTAGAAGAATACACAAACGATACACTCGATGCATTTCACGCTGCTTATAACGGACCGCAAAAACGCATTCAATGCGGAGCTTGCGGATTAGTAGAAGATGAAACTATGTTTGTACGGCATGCTGAATCGAATAAACTTCAATAAAAAAGGTGAGGCCCTTTGGCCTCACCCTTAATCATATAAATCTCAATGCTTTTTTTTGATTGAAAAGCAGACATTTTCATCTAAAAAATTCATGTCTTTTCTTATACAAACATGCTAAAATACCTAAAAAAAGATATGGAGATGATGGTCATGTCTTTTCTTCTTTCGCTTTTACCTTTCCCATTTCTGAAGAAATTTCATTTCCCTTCAGGAAGAGAAGTTAATGAAGATAAAATGTTCGATAAAACAAATGTAGAAATGCTTCAACAGAGAGTCAAGCTAGTTTCACTTGCTCTTGTAGTTTCCTATCCTATTTATATTTATATAGGGTTTTCTTTACTTCAACATGCGGGAACACCTCAGTTCAGACATACACTAATTGGTATTCATTTCACTAGTTTTGCTCTCTCTTCTCTTTATTTATTTTTCTATTATTTTAGTAAAAGAAAAGAGCGGTTTGCTAACTACTTAAGCACCATTGTGTATGGCTATATATTTTATTACGTATTTGCTGCAGCACTTTCTACTATTAACAGTCAGCTTTTCACAGGTCGTGTAGACGTGTATATGATGCTTTTGATTTCCACAGCTGTTTTATGTCCTATGAAACTAAAACATCTGTGTATTATTTTTATTTCTAACCATCTTTTTTTACTATACGGTTTATCACGATATGTATCGGATTCTTTTTCCCTTATTTCGAAGCAGATCAATACAACTGCAGCAGTTGCTATTGCTTTACTTATTTCATACATTCTTTATACATACCGTCACAAAGAATATATAAATCATTTACAGCTAAAAGAAAGCGAACGTAATTTTTCTACGTTGTTTAAAATTAATCCATATCCTTTAATATTAACGAGATTATCCGACCACAAAGTGTTGCTCATTAACAATAAAGCTATTCATTTTTACAATCTTGTTTCTCAAGACCTTGATCAAATAGACGGATTTATAATCTATCCTACCGATGAAGATCGAGGGAAGATTTTAAAACGTCTTCAACAAGAGAAATATGTAAAAAACTACGTCCTAGAAGCACGTGAACATGGAGATTCTAAGTGGGTTATGATCAATTATGAATTACTAGAGTATCAAAGCGAAAGCTGCATTCTCGCAGGTATTACCGATATAACCGATTTAAAAGCGGTTGAGCATGAATTGAGCTTGCACGCTTCAACTGATGTGCTAACGGGAATTTTAAATCGAAGAAACGGAATGGAAAAACTGCAGTTGGAACTGCTGAGAGCTAAAACCAATGATACATCTTTTCTATTATGTTTTATCGATATAAATTCTTTAAAACTAGTAAATGATCAATACGGTCATGGAGAAGGCGACTGGCTTATTAAAACAATAGCGGAATCAATTAGTGGTTATATTAGCAAGGATGATACGCTATTTCGCTACGGAGGTGATGAGTTTTTATTAATTGCTCCTGAACAAACGGAAGAATACGTACAAGAGCTGTGGCAAAATATTAATGAACAACTAGAAGATAAAAAGAGAGAATTTAATAAGCCATATGCACTGTCTGCGAGTTACGGATTTATTATATGTGCGCCTTCAGACGACACCAACCTAGATACATTAATTCAAAAAGCAGATGCTGCCATGTATAAGCAAAAATATACGCGCGTTTCTTCCGCCTTTAAGTAAATAATCGAAGTCCTTGTGCCATCGCATCAAGTACATTTGCTAAATAGAATGAGCAAGGAATAAATCCGTTCATGAATTACCCATGCACTTTCTTTCTTTGCAAAGAAAAACTATAATAGATGATGCAAGTATTTTACTGATATCATGGAAAGGACGTACATATGTTTACAATTAAAGAATATACAGCTGAACAATTGCAGGATCCATTTGGTCTCCTTCTAGGTGAACGCTATGAATTTCATTTATACATTGAAGTAGAAGAAGAGGATGAATTATATACCGGCAACGACCTAGCACTCCGCGTAGTATATATTAAAAGCGAAGACAACACTTCTATTGCCCAAACTCATTTCTACGAAGTTTCAACAAATAAAGTATTAGACTTCGCCCTTGAAGAAGAGGAAGAAGAAGCTGTAAAAGAGTTTTGCGGGAAGCATTTGCCTTCAGAGGAAGGCACAAATAACGAGGAATAGTCAAAAATAAGCTCTTTTTAAAGAGCTTATTTTTGATTTCGTTTTTCCATTAGCTTTTTAACTACTTCTTTTGGCTCCCAGCATGTAAACCGATAAGAAGGACGGGTCTCATAGCCTAGTCTTTTGCATTGATACTTCATTCCCTTATCCAATTTAATGCTTTGAAAATGTTGACATGTGGCACAGCAATGAAATGAACTCATACCTTCCCTTCTCCCCTATTTCAATCTATTTCTTTAATCAGACAAATAAACGAACGAATTCGTACAAAAAAAGCTGCCTATCGGCAGCTTTCATATTTAGCGTTGAATTATAATTTTACAACATTCTCCGCTTGAGGTCCACGTTGTCCTTCAACGATTTCAAATTCAACTTTTTGGCCTTCTTCTAATGTTTTGAAACCTTCAGATTGGATAGCTGAAAAATGAACAAATACGTCATTTTCGCCTGGTACTTCGATAAAACCGAAGCCTTTTTCACTGTTAAACCATTTTACTGTACCTGTAGTAGCCATGTAAAAAAACCTCCAAAGAATGTAAAAATTTTAATATGTTACTCTATATTTACATTTATACCGTAAATAAAAAATTCACATATTATAAAAGAGACCTACGCGAAGTAGATCTCTTTTATAACAAGTGAATTTTCACTAAATCTAATTCGAGTGTATGGTCAAAACGTAGTATTACTTACATTTATTAAATTTGGTTGCGTTTACATTATACTATACCTATATGTAGAATGCAAATATTTGGCCATTCTTAATGTATGGCCCATCCCTTTTGCAAGATATCTATCTTCCTTACGTCAACATGTTATCAATATGGGCGTCGATAATTTCTTTTCGTTTATTTTGCAAGGTCTCAAATAATAGCTTAGCTTCTTCTGAAGTTAACGCAAATGTTGTTGTTTCTTCATGGTTTTCTTCTTTTGTATGAAGCACAAATACGCTTTGTTGGATTCCACTCATACATATTCCTCCTTTTTCGATAGTATAGGCTTTTTTGTATTTTTCATGTATGCTTCACACGTTTTTAACAAATTATAAGAAAGGTTAAAACTTATAAGGAGTGATACTATCATGAAGAAATCGTTTTTGTTTGTTGTAGGCTGTATGACGACTCTTTCTTTATTCGGCTGCAGTACAGCAGATCAAGGTAAAGATGGCGTCATTGATGATGATACAGTCCGCAACGTCACATATGAAAATGGGAACAATAAAACGAAAATGAATGACGTAAACGATACGCAAGACGTACAGCGTAACGAAAAAGAACAATATAATCAGTCTGGTGGAATGAGAGTAGCCGATGTGGCAGCTGATCGTATCGTAGCATTAAAAAACGTAAAAGATGCTAATGTAATCGTAACTGATCATACCGCTTATGTGGCAGCTGTATTAGATGATAATAAAGAAGGTAATCTTACAAAAGATATGGAACATAAGATTGCACATGAAGTAAGAAAAGCAGACGGCAGTGTTCATCGAGTTTTTGTATCAACAAACCCTGACTTTGTAAACCGTATGAACGGATATGTAGACAAGCTTCAAACCGGCAAACCCGTTTCTGGACTGTTTGACGAGTTTTCGGAAGTTGTTCGACGCGTGTTTCCAAATTCACGCTAATATACATGAATGTCAAAAGAGCATTTTATAAAATGCTCTTTTTATTTTACTTACTGCATAAAATATTGCATAAAAAACCCGCTATTAATTTCTGAATATTTTTATTTTACTTTATTTTGAAAACGATTTCATTTCTTTTGTATAAAGGTTTAGGGGATTTTAGACTTAGAAAATTTACGATTTTGTGGGTTGATAGTATAAGAAAAGTTTGTTAGTTTTAAAAACCATAAGATGTTTTCATGAGATGTATTACTTATCTCATGCATAAAAAATGCATAAAGGGGAGATTTTGTGGATATTGGAGTTTATATTTCACTCGGTATTTATTTTGTGGGAATGCTCGGAATAGGATGGTATGCCTATACAAAAACCACTGAAGATGTAGCTGGCTATATGTTAGGAGGACGCGGACTAGGCCCAGCCGTTACCGCCCTTTCAGCTGGTGCTTCCGATATGAGTGGATGGATGTTAATGGGGCTTCCTGGATCCATGTATGTAACGGGCCTTTCTAGCGTATGGCTAGCGGTGGGATTGTCTATAGGTGCTTATTTAAATTATTTAATCCTCGCTCCGCGTCTTCGCACTTATACGGAAGTAGCGAACGACTCCATTACAATTCCAGACTTTTTTGAAAATCGATTTGGCGACCATGCCAAAATTCTTCGAACGGTATCAGCGATCGTTATCTTTATCTTCTTCACTCTTTACACTTCAGCTGGTATGGTATCAGGCGGACGCTTATTTGAATCAGCATTTGATTTACATTATCAGATTGGCTTGTTTGTAACAGCATCTGTTGTTATTGCCTACACTCTTTTCGGTGGATTTTTAGCCGTTAGTTTAACAGATTTTGTTCAAGGTGTTATTATGTTTCTTGCTTTAGTTTTAGTACCCATTGTGGCTTTCACCGATGTTGGAGGCGTCAACACAACAATGGATATTGTCCAGGAAGTTAATCCAACATACCTTGACATCTTTAAGGGTACAACGGTTTTAGGTATTATATCTTTCTTAGCCTGGGGACTTGGCTATTTTGGACAGCCTCATATTATCGTTCGCTTTATGGCTATCTCTTCTGTTAAGGAATTAAAACCCGCACGCCGTATTGGAATGAGCTGGATGATTATTTCTATTATTGGTGCGTTGCTGACAGGACTTGTTGGAATTGCATATGTAGAAAAAACGGGTATGAAGCTAGCAGATCCTGAAACTATTTTTATTAAATTTGCAGATATACTTTTTAACCCTTTAATTACCGGGTTTTTATATGCTGCTTTATTAGCTGCGATTATGAGTACCATTTCTTCTCAGCTACTTGTAACAGCAAGCTCTGTTACAGAAGACTTTTACAAAACATTTTTTCGTCGTCAAGCCTCTGACAAAGAGCTTGTGACTGTGGGGAGAACTGCGGTTTTAGGCGTTGCAATTATCGCTATTGTGCTGTCTTTGAGACCTAGTGATACCATTTTAGGATTGGTCGGCTATGCTTGGGCTGGATTTGGTTCTGCTTTTGGTCCTGCTATTCTGCTGAGTCTGTATTGGAAGCGTATGACACGATGGGGAGCACTTGCAGGTATGATTGTAGGCGCTGTCACTGTATTGATTTGGGTGAACGTACCAACTTTAAAAGATGCTCTTTATGAAATGATTCCTGGGTTCTTTTTAAGTCTGTTAGCTGTCATCGTCGTAAGTTTAATAACAAAGAAACCGTCAAACGATGTTCAAAATCAATTTATTGAAATGAAAGAAATTTTAATGCAAGAATCGAAATAAACAAAAAGGTACACAAGTTTTTACTTGTGTATCTTTTTTGTTTTTAATCTCCATTTCTTATCATATACATACTAAAGATCAGTGAAGGAGGTTTTTTTGTATGCAACATTCTTATTTCCCTTATGAACCTACACAGCAACTGCGCGTAGATACACAAAATAGAGAAATTAAAGTAATTGGTGAAGGAACAGCTGCAGCAATTCCAAATGAAATTTCCATGACGATTGGAACGCGCACGGAGAACCGAGATGTTCAAGAAGCCTTAAAAGAAAATTCAGCTGTTTCAAATACTCTGCTGCAAGAGATGAAAAACCTTGGAATCAATGACCAGCAAATTGAGACGGCTTCCTTTACCATAAATCCTAAATATGATTACAGTGATGGAAAATCGACTCTTACAGGATACGAAGTACAGCACTTGTTTAGAGTAAGAGTACAAGATGTAAAACAAGCTGGCGATGTCTATAACGCTACTTTTTCAAGCGGAGCCAATGTAGCGCAAGACCTTCAATTTCACGTTACGAATGATGATAAATATGAACAAGAAGCGATAAGTAAAGCTTTATTAAATGCCAAAGAAAAGGCCTTTACCATTGCTAATACGCTACAGCTTCCGATTAACCAAATCCCTATTTTAATCGAAGAAGGCCCCGTCTATCAGTCATCTGGCTCCTCGCCTAAGTTATTAGCAGCCTCTCCCCCTATTCAAGCTCAGTCCTTGACTGTATCTGCTTCTGTAAAAGTTACGTACACGTATTAATACTTGTGGTAAACTATAAGTTACTATAATGAAGAAACTAATCTAAAGGAGCTCTTTGCACAATGACTTCTGAACATTTACTAGCAGCTTATCAAACCCTATGGTTGAACCGTTCGTTCGCTTCCAAACAATCCATGACAAGTGAAGATCAGCTTCACGAAGCCATTCTGAAAGATTTAAAGGATGAAATGACTCATCCGCGCGTCCGACAAACACCGCATATAAAATATCATCTTGGCATAAAAAGAATTCTAAACAGCAGCCTTTCCTCTGATGAAAAAGTTGCGCTTACGTCACTATACACAAACCTTTTAGATAGCTGTATATAACTACAAAAAAGGACCTCCTTGATGGAAGTCCTTTTCTTTATTTAATTAAGGCTTTCTCTTCTAAGTTTTGAAAAACAGCGTTAAAGTCTTGCTTCAAATCCTCGAATTCCTCTAATCCTACGGAAAGGCGAAGAAGGGAATCAGTAATTCCTTTTTCATCACGTACTTCTTTTGGGATACTTGCATGAGACATTGTTGCAGGATGCGTTAAGATTGATTCAACTGCACCTAGACTAACGCCAATTGAAGCCAATTTGACTCCTTGTAAAATATGTCGTGCTACTTTTTCATCCTGTACTTGGAAAGAAATCATAGCTCCATATCCATTTGCTTGTTCTGAAATCAGTTTGTGATCCGGATGACTTTTTAAGCCTGGGTAGTATACACGGCTTACTAAAGATTGTTCTTCAAGCCACTTCGCAAACTGCAGTGCTGTTTTTAACTGCTGATCTAAACGAACTTTTAGTGTCTTGATTCCTCTAAGAAGCAAAAAACAATCTTGTGGTCCTAGAATAGCACCAAAAGCATTTTGTACAAACTTTACTTCTTCTGCTAGCTTTTCATCGCTTACCACAACTAAACCACCAATGACGTCACTGTGGCCGCTGATATATTTTGTAGCACTGTGAATCACAATATTTACACCAAGGTCAATCGGCTGCTGTAGATAAGGTGTTAAAAACGTGTTATCCACAATTGTAAGGATATTGCGCTCCTTCGCCAAACTTGCTACTGCTTTAATATCCGTTACGTGTAAAAATGGATTTGAAGGGCTTTCGATATAAATAGCCTTCGTATCTTTTGTGATAGCTTCTTCTACTTTCTCAACCTTCGTTGTATCAACAAAGGTTGTTTTAATACCAAACTTTGAAAATAACCGTGTTAATACACGATATGTCCCGCCGTACGTATCATGTGAAACTAAAATTTCATCCCCTGATTCAAAAATAGATAACACCGATGAGATGGCAGCCATACCTGATGAAAAAGCAAACCCAGCGTATCCATTTTCTAGCTGAGCAATGGTGTTTTCTAAAGCCTCACGAGTTGGGTTTCCTGAACGAGAATAGTCATAGCGGCCGTTGTTCGTCTCATCTTCTTGGTTAAATGTGGACACCTGATAAATAGGTACGTTAACCGCTCCAAAATGACCGTCAATTCCTGTATTTGCATGAATTAAGTTCGTACCAAATCTATGTTTATTATTGTTGGTATGCATCAAATGCCTCCTTCAAATCTTTAATTAAATCATCTGCGTGCTCAATTCCAACTGATAATCGCAGTAAACAGTTTGTTACTCCGACACGATTTCGAATTTCCTCGGGAATATCAGCGTGTGTTTGACGAGCTGGGAATGTCATCAAACTTTCCACACCTCCTAAGCTTTCTGCAAACGTAATAACTTTGACATTTTCCAAAAGCGTGGACACGATGTCAGGGCGTGAGACAGCAAAAGAAATCATGCCTCCAAATCCAGTCGCTTGTTTCTTCATGATTTCATAACCTGGATGTGTTTCAAGACCAGGGTAATACACTTTTTCTACGAGATCATGGGTAGTAAGCCAATTTGCAATTTTCAGTGCGTTTTCGTTATGTTTTTCCATACGAAGCGCTAGCGTCTTAACACCGCGCAATAACAACCAGCTATCTTGTGGACCTAAGATTGCCCCAGCTGCATTTTGATAAAAACGAATTTTCTCTCCTAAGCTACTACATCGAGCCACTACAAGACCAGCAACTACATCATTATGACCACCAATGTATTTGCTCGCACTATGTATCACAATATCTGCTCCAAGCTCTAAAGGACGCTGATAGTAAGGTGACATGAATGTATTGTCAACAATAGTAAGCAAATCATGCTGTTTAGCTAATGCAATAGCTTCTGGCAAATCAGTCACGTGCATCATTGGATTTGTAGGTGTTTCAATAAATAAAGCTTTCGTATTGGGACGAAGCGCATCTTTTACTTGATCGAGATGGGCTGTGTTGACGTACGAAACAGTAATTCCTTGCTCTGAAAAGATTTCATTTAGTACTCGGTACGTTCCTCCGTATAAGTCCTCTGATACAATTAAATGATCTCCGTTTTTAAATAGCGCTAAAACTGCCATTACACCCGCCATTCCTGAAGCGAATGCTACTCCTACTTCTCCTTTTTCTAAAGCTGCAATTGCTTCTTCCAATGCTGTACGAGTAGGGTTTGCCGTACGTGCATAGTCAAATCCTGTACTTTGCCCTAAAGCAGGATGAGCAAATGTTGATGCTTGGTAAATGGGTGTTGTAATAGAACCTGTTGAAGGGTCACGGCCTACTCCTGAACGAACTAATAAAGTTTCAATTTTCATCTATTTCTCTCCTTAACTCAAAATAAAAAACACTCTTCACAGATGGAAGAGTGTTCGTTTATACACGATTTCTCTCATCTGTTAGAACAATACTGATGTTCCACAGGAATTAGCACCGTTCAAATGAATGTCTCATTTGATGGTTGCCGGGCATCGCAGGGCCAGTCCCTCCGCCACTCTTGATAAGAGTTCTATATAATTGTTGTTGGTTAACGTTTGTTGTTAATAACTTTAATAAAGATTTTCTTTATTGTCAACATAATTTTCTAAAAAATTTAAATTATCTCATTTGTTTATTCGATGCACTTGTCCTGATAAGCGCATAAAAAAAGAGACGACAGCGAGGTCTCTTTTTCTAAGGCAAGTGCACAGATTTTACATGAGCTAACTTCCAATACATACTTTCTCCATTTGCCGTAATTAATTCAACAATATTATTAGAAACTTCTTTAAGTACGCCAATTTTTTCTGATTGATCTCCTAAGTCTAATACAACCAATTGATTTTCATATTTTTTAAGCTGCTCTTCAAAGTTTCTGACAAAAGGTGCAGAGGCAGGCCTTACTGGGAGCTCTTTGTCACTTAAAGAATAAGGGGTTAACTCGTTACTGTAAGGGGTAAGCCATTTTAAATGATGCAGAGAAACAAATACATTTTTATACACTGGAGAATAAAACACAAGATAATCATTCAGCACGCTTGTAATATAACCATGCAATGACTTTCCTCCTGTTACATAAATTTCAATAAATTTTCCTTTTGCCTGCTGTAAAATATTACGATAGGAAATCCGCTGACTTTCTTCTATTAAGTTCTCTTCTATTTCACGTAAAACCGTATAGTCTTCTTCTGATACTTCTCGCAAACGATGCATGTGTAAAAGAGGAATATACAAATAATCATGTCCATTATACAAAACCATAATATCTAATCCAAGATCAATAAGTCTGCCAACAAACGTCGTTTTACCTGAAATATCCAATTCCACAATTTTATTGATATAATGATTCATACTCATACTCATTCTCCTCCTTTTTCCTATATGATAGAAAAGGTGCTTTATAAGCACCTTTTATGTTCCATTTCATCATGCTTTCCAACGATAATTTTTCGTTTTAATAACTTTCTCGCCTGGTACTGAAGAGCGTGAACCTGTACGGCGTCCTCGAGAGCGATCGTCTGTGCGACCTCCTCCTGTACGGCGTCCTCCTGTACGTCCTCCCGTGCGGCTTCCTGTACGTTCTTCTTTAGACTTTGCAGATTCAGTCTCTCCATTTTCTTCTGTTTGCTCGTTATTTTGATTGTTGTCGTTTTGCTTAAAAGCTCCTTTTGCTCCTACACAAATGGTTTTAACGTGTCTTGGCTGTAAGCGTAATACTTGATTATTCTGAACAAGTGTAAATGTACCGTTTCGACTTTGTACTAACACGCCCTCTACGGCTTCAGGTCCTCCACCGTTGATAGATACCCATTTATGAGAAAGGTGTGCAAACAGATCGTTAAAATTCTTAGATTTCATATATTCTGGTTCTTGGCTCAAGAAGAGTTCATTTGCAGATTGATTATTTTGATTCCCATTGTTATTTTGATTCCCATCATTATTTTGATATTCACTTACACTCTTAACGTGTTCAGTGTTAATATAGATAACACCGTCATCCTCTGTGAGTAATACTATATAAGCAGATTCAAATGAACCTAAGACATCAAGAAGCTGACCTGCTTTTTTCTCAGGTCCACCTTGGTTAACCTGCACATATTTAGTTTTCATCAATGATAAAGTTCCAGCAAAAGTTTTTCCTCGATATAATTCTAATTCTGTGCTAATTCCTGTAAATGTTTGCGCCGAATTTGACATAGTATCTTCAGTAATGCTTTTTACATGAGCTAAGTGATAATATACAAGGGTATATTCTTGTTGATTATTATTTTGGTTGTTTTGGTTGTTTTGGTTGTTTTGATTGTTTTGATTGTTATTTTCACCATTATTGTTATTATTGTTATTATTGCTTTCTACCGCTAAGATTAAATAATCTGATTGCACGTCAACCAAATAACCTGTTTTAGATTCAGGTCCTCCACGATAAACGGTCACCACTCTTCCTTTTAGGGGTTTAAAGTGAGAAGAATAGCCTTTATCAGGCATTTGTACATTTCGGCTGCGCTTTTGGCTTGATTTTTGGCTTGATTTTTGACGTGGATTTTGATTTTGCCCTTGTTCTTGGTCATAGTAATAGTTACTCATTGTTTTTCCTCCTTATTAGTTATCCTTATTGGTCATTCATACTGTATATATACGTATCATGTACAGCTATTGATTTCCTTCATTTGCCTATTATTAACAAAATCCACTGTTGCCTATAAATCTATCCATATTTAAAGAGTCAAAAGGTTATTTTTAATATACGCTGTTCGTTCTTTTATAAAAGACAGCATAAAGTCGGGTTCTTTATAAAATTGCTCCATGTTATCTTTTACGTAAGGATCTTTTAATACATAAGGAGTGATATACTCATGCAGTTGATAAATGATTGGTTTCATATGTTCTATTGTAAATTGATTATTTAGAACATTGTTCATTTTTTGAATGTAATGTTTTTTAATGCTATCTACTGCCAATAAGCGAGCTGTAAGCGTGTTAAATCCTTGTGCACGGACGTAGTCCCCCTCCATTACTTTTCCATTTACATCTCTTCCCCAAGTTGCATCATAATCCCACGGAATCAGTTCAAATCGCCCGCTTTCATGATTTAGATAGAGAGCATAGTTATGGACAAAACCATCGTAATTCTGCATACAAATAATGCCAACTAACCAAGATAAGTAACAGTCGACGTTCAGATACTTATCAATATTCTGTTCGAATTCTGTATTT
Source organism: Priestia aryabhattai (assembly GCF_023715685.1). Lineage (NCBI taxonomy): Bacteria > Bacillati > Bacillota > Bacilli > Caryophanales > Bacillaceae > Priestia > Priestia aryabhattai. The sequence goes on along the minus strand of NZ_JAMBOQ010000003.1, from coordinate 652,173 downwards.
GTCCATGTATTAAGATTAAAGATAAACTTTTCTAATTTTTCCTCATCCCCTTGTTTTACTGCTTTATCTTCATATCCAGATAACAAAGTCGTTTTCGGCTTTTTATCCAAGTCGCTCATCAAAGAAAAATTAGCATCTCCGTCCACTGCATAAAATATGGATCCATCCGCTAAATTTCTTTTTTTCAAAAATAGTTCATCTACCGATTCGAGCTGAAGATATATCCCTTCATTTTTCCCATTAATCTTAAGAGTGACAAACTGAGAGTGAGGAGATAAAACGTCTAAGGAGGAGAAAAAATCGAGGGACAATTTGTTGCGCATAAGCGATGGATCTTTGTATTCAGCATTCAAGTGTATTTCTTTGGCACGCTGAAATATTTTTGGAGAATAAAATTCAATATAATATGACTTTTTCTTCATCTTCCGAATATGGGAGCCTCTTAGCAACAAATCAATATCGTAACGTTTTTTATTAAACTTCATCGTTGCCTGAAACGCTTCTTCTGACCAAATATCTCTTTGCATTTCCTTTAAATCTTTTACATTCACAAACAGAGCGTATTGAGGAATTTCTTTTTGCTTCATTACTCGACCACCTTTCTTCAATTATTAAAGTATATGAAGGGCAAATTCTCCATGATACCCCATCACATCAACTATTTCCGCAAACTCCACTTTTGACTTATATCAAGGACAAGCATCAGCGCGTATTCTATTAATGCAAGACCTAGTCCAATTGAAAAGGAGGTTTTTGTATTGCATATTACAGCTGAAAAAATTAAAGAGGCTGCTGAAGCTCTAGAATGTACAGAACTAAAATCTTTTATGTTTCAAGAGCCAACTGCCGGCCCACTAACAAGACGGCGTCGCTCTTCTCGTAGCACTGGCCGCAGTAGTCGCCGTTCTACTCGCGGTTCTCGTCGTTCTACTCGCGGCTCTCGCCGTTCTACTCGCGGTTCTCGCCGTTCTACTCGCCGCTCTCGTCGTTCTACTCGCCGCTCTCGTCGTTCTACTCGCCGCTCTCGTCGTTCTACCCGCCGTTCTCGTCGCTCTACTCGCCGCTCTCGTCGTTCTACTCGTCGCTCTCGTCGTTCTACTCGTCGCTCTCGTCGTTCTACTCGTCGCTCTCGTCGTTCTACTCGCCGTTCTCGTCGTTCTACTCGTCGCTCTCGTCGTTCTTAATTTCCCTAAACAATCATCTTTATTGCAAAAAAAACGCCGAAGAACCATGAGTGTCTTCGGCGTTTTTTTCCACTTATAGAAGGGGCACATTTGGAAATATACTAAGATGGGATGTTATTCATTTTACATCATAAAGAAGGAGAGGTTTTATGAAAAAAAACAAGCATCAAATTTCAACTTCATCAACAACAGATGTCGAAGAAGTCAAACGTTTAAATGCTCAGTCTGGATTAACTTACAATGAAGTATTTACACTTCTTGGAGAAACCTATTTGAAAAATCAAAAGGAAAAATAATAAGCAGGGACTAGAAAACACCTTCTAGTCCTTACACTTTGAAAATCCCGGAAAATCCTTTTACTAGAGATGTTAATTGGTTCATGGCTCCCATCATCTGCCCCGCAGTATTCATCATCTTGTTCATATCGTAATTGCCATCACTCGATTTAAACTGAGACATTAATGACTGAAATTGAGAAGGCTGGGGCTTTTGCTGCTGAGCTTTAGGGTATGGATTAAAAGGCGCACCAGCATTATTGTACATGGGCTGCTGGTACATTCCGTTCATATAGGGAATTTGCTGAGGACCAAAAGGCATTTGTTGCTGAGCGTACGGATGTTGCGGCATATAAGCTTCCGTCCATGGCTGCTGATGATACTGTGGAAATGGATGTACCTGACTTAAATCAAAACGTTCTGGTTGATGTTGCTCATAATACGGATAGTGCTTACTTGTATACATGCAAAATCAATACCTCCTTTTTAATATTACATAATATATAGTATGTATGCAGAAATAAGAGGTGACGTTCGTCTACTTGTACTTTTGGAAACCACATTCGAAAATATGTAGGTTTCTGTCGAAAGTTTAAATTTTTCAAAAAAACGAGATTATTTAAATATATGGTACGATAAGAACAAGTGATACTACCTATACGTAGTGGCACAAATGGGGATTAGGAGGGAATTTACATGTATGTGAACGAACTTCAAGAAGCTTTTATTGCGGTGAAACAATATGAGCCGCAGTCAAGTAATGAATTACTCGATTTTGCCCAGCAGCAGTATTTAAAAGGTTTTTTAACTCCTATGAATTACAAAGCCGCTGTGCGTGAACTCGAACAAATTGGAGCTACTAAGCCCGATTTTAGTGCACAAGATGATTAATTTTTTTACTACCACCGAGAAATCGGTGGTTTCTTTGTTTCCTATAAAGGGAACACATACTTCTTTTTTGACTTGTTTATACTATAAAAGCTTTAATGTAGTATTCAATAAAGGAGGTCTATCTCATGAGTCGTGGAAAACATTTTGATCATAAAAAGCAAGGACAAAGCGCAGTAACGAAAACAAATAACGCCGTTGCTTCTAAACATACCGAAAAAGTTGATTATCATATCGATACAGTCGCTTCACAAGATCACCCAGCTGTTTCTATCCAACCTCAAAAAGATTTTGATTAACTTTTTATTGATAATGATAAAAGGCCTAAAGAGTTTCCTCTTTAGGCCTCCATAGAAAATCCCCACCTTGTAGATCTTAACGGAAGGCCGGGATTTAATTATTCAATATCGACTCGAGCACATACTTGTTTGAGTGATACATCTTTTTAAATCGCTTTTCTCGCGTCTCGGGATAAAATGACTGTAGTACAACGTTTTGTAAATTTTCTTTTAACGTCTCTACTTGATTAACATGAATATATTTTGGTCGATCCTTCTTCAGCCATTCCGTTACAAGACTAGCCCATTCATCGAGTTCTTTGAAGAAAATATCTCCATAAGGCTTTACTTCTTCAAAAAATTTCACTTCATAATTTTCTTCCTGTTGAATAGACGCTAATCGTTCTACAGCTACTTCATTATATTGAAACATGTTCTCCGTACTTTTTTTCACATCTTCATTCATCGTTATTCGTCACCTCTACGATGACTATTGTAACATAAACAATCTTTATACTGTATGAAGAACCATTTCTCTTCGGCTTCTACCCCATTCTGTTCCGGAAGGCATGCTTTCATACACAGCTACTTCAATTTCTTGCAGTGATTGGTCAATGCGATGAACTTGTTCCATATATGTTTCTTCACAATGTGTAAATGCTTCATTTATAGATGTAGACATCGTTTTATCCACTAAATCTACTTGCTCTAGTAAGCTATCTAATAAAGTCATCATTTCGCTTGTTTTAACCATACTTTGTTTCATCGCCATCCCTCCAAATTTTCCTTTGCATAACGTATTCTCCCTTTTTTTCATTGTCCCTTCACACATGACAAAACTAGTTTCTATTCGTCAAAGAAAGATGTTTTCGACATTTTCATTTATGGTGAATCGAAAGAGACCATATTGAAAACACTAGTATAGACATTTCAGTTAAGCGGATACATTCTGCTGCTGAACGTTCATTAAAACATGATAGGAGGTGCCTAGATATGGCCAACAAACAGCAAAAATCACAGCCTAAAAATAAGCCTGAAACAAAAACCTACGGTGATCCTAAAAAGTTAAACGGTCCTAACCAGCCTTCTACTTAAGAACAAAACGGTCACTTGTGACCGTTTTTATTTACATTAAATACTTGCGCTACTTTCATTAATATATGTAGCTGCTTTTGTTTTTGAAGATACCATGTTGTAAAATGAACTTTCTTTGGAAAAGGCGGCTTTTTCATGAGCTTTCGTTCGTCTTTTTTCGTTAAAAACCACTTTTCTCTCTTCTTTTCGTGATGTCTAATAGCCGGATACACCTTTCTAAGAGCAGGTGTACAACAACTGGTTTCATTTAAAAAATACTGCTCATAATCGTATCTCGAACCTGTATGCTTTGTTTTCAAAGAAAATTCATAAAACAAGGGATAATATTTTTCATGAAATAATAAAGCCGCTAATTTCTTCCCCAAATCAATACGATTATTTACTTTTGTAAAATCATGAACAGAACAGCCGTATAGCTCCCCTTTTGTAGTAGGAAAAAGGACGGAACTGAAGTGAAATATATCTTGAAAAAAAAACAGCATACTTTTAAACACTCTATCTTGATAAAAAGGCTGTTCAATAACGGGCTTTTGAATAACATGTTGCTCATTCACAATTAACGCATGAATAAGCTGCAGTTCACAAGGTCTCTGCATAAATTGTCTCCACTTCTCCTCGATAAAAGATGAAACATTTAAATAGGGAAGTAAATGAACGTAAGAGACATGTTTTTTACGCGAAACAGCATACAATAGTAATTGTGGAAAGGCGTCTTTAAAAATAAGCCAATTTGCTCTTTCATACGTTAAAAATAATAAATCGCGCCTTTGCTTTGATAACGCTTTTTTCATTTTTTCTCCTTGCAAATCACACATATTCCACCCTGCGTTGCGTGATACCATACTTGCGAGAAATGCCCACTTTACTTCAGGATATCTATGATAAAAAGTTGCATAAGCTTGGGTTCTTGATATATTATCAATATTCAGCTTGTCTGTTGTTTTTTTAATCGCCGTCAACAGCGCTTGTTCCGAACTATTGAGTGACATCTCTTCATCTTCTTTCATCTATTTTTATTTGTAGGATTTGGTATAATAGAATTTGTTTGTTTAATAGATTTACACTAAAGGAGTGATGGTTATGATTCGCTATCCTAACGGAAAGGCCTATAAGCCATTAAATACCAGCAGTCCTTCCCCTAAAAAGCTAGAAGCTAGCTATAGCAATCGTGGTATGACGCTGGAGGACGATTTAAACGAAACAAACGAATACTATGTTTCAAAAGGAATAGCCATTGTTCACAAAAAACCAACCCCTGTTCAAATTGTAAAAGTAGACTATCCGAAGAGAAGTGCCGCTGTTATCAAAGAAGCTTATTTTAAGCAGGCTTCTACTACAGACTATAACGGAGTCTATAAAGGAAAATACCTTGACTTTGAAGCAAAAGAAACGAGAAATAAAACCTCATTTCCGCTGCGTAATTTTCATGAACATCAAATTGAACATATGAAGCAAATTGTGAAACAAAACGGGATTTGTTTCGTTATATTAATGTTCTCTACTTTACAAGAAATATACTTGTTCGAAGCACAGTTCCTTTTTCCTTATTGGGATGCCATGAAAAAAGATGGACGAAAATCAATCCCTAAGGCAGATATTGAAAAAAAAGGACATTTCATCGAACTTGGTTACCATCCGAGAATCGATTACATAAAAACTATAGATAAATTATACTTTTAAGAGTATGATATATATGTTTACGGAAATCATTCTCTTACAATGTGTTGAAAGGTAGGAGTTTTTATGTCAGATAATTATCGCTCTCGTGAAGAACGACGAAGAGCTATGAATGACAACAAACCAGAAGGTAAATCTCAAGGAAAACCGAAAAAGAAGAAAAAAGGAGGCCTATTTCGTAAAATTGTTGCCGCAGTTTTACTGATAGGAATCATCGGGCTCATTGCCGGAGTGGGAACTTTTTTTGCTATGATAAGCGATGCTCCAAAAGTTGATGACTCGGTATTAAAAAACTCTTTTTCATCTAAAGTATATGCAAACGATGGAAAGACAGTTGTAAAAGAAATTGGAGCTCAAAAACGTACATATGTGCAATACGATGAAATCCCTCAAGTCGTCAAAAACGCATTTATCGCTACGGAAGACGTTCGCTTTTATAAACATCACGGCGTCGACTTTTACCGTATTGGCGGAGCATTAATGGCGAACTTTAAAAACGGCTTCGGTGCTGAGGGCGGTAGTACGATTACTCAGCAAGTGGTAAAGAATTCGTTCTTATCACCAAAGAAGACGGTTAAACGTAAAGTACAAGAAATGTGGTTAGCTTACCAGCTTGAGCGTAAATATTCGAAGCAACAAATTCTTGAAATGTATTTAAACAAAATATATTTCGCATCAGGTGAAGTATACGGTATTGAACGAGCAGCCGAAAAATTCTACGGAGTTAAAAGCGTAAAAGATTTAACTCTTGATGAAGCTGCTATGTTGGCAGGCTTACCAAAAGCGCCAACTACTTATAACCCAGTTACAAATCCAGAGAATGCTACTAAACGCCGTAACACAGTATTAAACTTAATGGCTAAAAACGGCTTCATTACACAAGCCGAGGCTGACAAAGCAAAACAAGTAGATGTACAAGCTCACTTAGCTAAACAAACTGAATCAACATCTAAGTACGATGTATTTATTGATCAAGTAATCGAGGAAGTAAAAAAGAAAACAGACGCGGATCCATTTTCTGCGGGCTTAGAAATTTATACAACGCTTGACACTGATGCTCAGGACTATGTGGATGATGTGATGAATAACAAAGTCGTTAACTTCCCGAACGATAAATTCCAAGCAGGTCTTGTCGTTGTAGATAATGAAACAGGCGGTATTCAAGCGATTGGAGGCGGACGTAATCGTGTATCTGGCGGCTTAAACTTTGCAACGAATATGAGACGTCAGCCCGGGTCAACAATTAAGCCGATTTTAGATTACGGTCCAGCGATTGAGAACTTAAAGTGGTCCACTGGACAACCGATAAAAGATGAAGAATATCATTATTCAAACGGCACGCCAATCCGAAACTTTGGACGTAACTATAAAGGCTGGGTTTCAGCGCGTGAAGCTTTAGGGCGCTCACTGAACATCCCTGCTTTAAAAGCGTTCCAAGCAACTGGTGCGGACAAAGCAAAAGAGTTCGCTACAGGCCTTGGGCTGAAATTAGACGAGGAAGACGGCGAAGCTTATTCTGAATCTTATTCTATTGGGGGCTTCCGTACTGGTGTTACGCCTCTACAAATGGCCGGAGCTTACAGCGCTTTTGCAAATGAAGGTGTGTACAATGCACCTCATACAGTTACAAAAGTAAAATTCCCTGACGGAACAGAAATTGATTTAACGCCAAAATCAAAACGTGCAATGCAAGATTATACGGCATTTATGATGACGGACATGATGAAATCTGTCGTAAACGAATCATATGGTACAGCTCGTGCTGTTCGTACACCAGGATTAGAAATTGCGGGTAAAACAGGAACTTCAAACTTTAGTGCTGATGAGAAAAAACGATACAATATTCCAGACGCTGGTGAAAAAGACGTTTGGTTTAATGGATTTACGCCAAACTATACAATTTCCGTATGGACAGGCTATGAAACTGCTAAAGACGGCTATATTTTAAGTGCTAGTGAAACAGGCATGGCAAAAAATATCTTTAAGCATGTTATTACTCATATTTCTGAAGGCAAACCTAAAGGAAGTTTCAAACAGCCGGACAGCGTAGTTGAACGTTCTGTGGAAAAACCAACAGGCAAAGACTTAAAACGTCCAAGCGGCTCTACTCCTTCGAGCTTAATCACTAAAGAATACTTTGTACGCGGTACTGCACCGACAAAAGTATCTCAAACATTTGTGAAGAAAGAAAAAGAAAAAGAAAAAGAAGAAAAGAAAGAAGATAAAAAAGAGGACAAAAAAGACAATAAAGATGTGAAGCCAAAAATTACTGCTTCGTATAGCGGAGGAGCAATTTCTGTTAACTGGTCAGCGTCAAACGCAGCCAGTGATACGACCTTTACCGTCACAATGTCATCACCTAGCGGTTCTGAACAACTCGCATCTGGCGCAGGAGCCGGTGGAAAAACAATTTCCAGCCCCGCACCAGGCGCAACGTATAGTTTCACCGTAACAACAAATACGGGCGAAAGCGCTAGTTCTTCTGTAAAAGTTCCTGATTCATCAGATCAAGCTACCGAAGATGATTCTACTAAGCCTGAAGATGATGGAACAACGGACAATAATCAAAATGAAGACAATAGCAACACTGATCAAAACAACGGCTCTGATCAAGGTGACGATTCATCTACGCAACCGGACGATAACCAAAACAGCAATAATGGCAACAATAACGGCGGAAACAATAGCGGAAATACCGATAATAACAATAATGATAGCGGTAATGCTAACAATGGTAATAGCGGTAACAACAATAATAACGGAGGCACAACAACTCCTCCAGCAGACAACGGTGGAAGTGACTCAGGAAGTCAAACGCCGTCAACACCTGCTACACCATCAACGCCGTCAACACCTGCTACGCCTGCTACACCGCAGCAAGAGCCAACAACTGAAAATTAACGTAGCAGTAAAAAGCCCCTACACGTGTAGGGGCTTTATTTTTTATGAAAAATAAGCATTTTTGCATATTGCTTACGCAGTTCATTAAATAATTCTGTCAGCTGAATATAGGATTGATAAGAAGAAACTCGCTGCAATAAAAACATAAGCCTCTCAGCACAGTTAATAGGCTTATAGGTTAAATCTGCTATATCTTCCTGCAGTTGATTTAACCGTCGAACGGGCTGTCCATTAATCCAAAACAATAAACTAATGTACATAGCAGCTGCTTGTTTCATATAAGGAGCTGCTTTTTTTGCTTTTCGCTGAGAAAAAAGCATATGCAGCTCTTCCTTTTGAGTTTCCCACTTCTCAAAAAATGGCCGTATGTCCTTTTGAACATCTCTCCAAGGTGTTTTCGTTTCCTTGTGTACATCATATAAAATATCATAAGCAAAAAAAGACCTTCCATTCTTTGCATCTACTTCAAGCATCCGATCTTCTTTTGAATAGAATGGTTCGTATATAAAATGTGACGGCACTTCAATTGATAACATCTGTCTTCTTCTCTTTTCCTTTCATTCGTTTCTTTCCTTCTCTACAAAGGTCAAGAAGCGGGCAGACATGACATTGAGGAGACTGTGCTTTACAATGATAGCGTCCAAAAAAGATAAGGCGATGATGCGTAACTGACCATTCATCTTTCGGAATCTTTCGCATCAGCGTTTTTTCTACTTCCAAAACAGAATCTTTCCACCTGCAAATCCCAAGGCGTTTACTCACGCGTTCTACATGCGTATCTACTGCTATTGATGGTACTCCAAAAGCTACAGATACAACAACGTTAGCCGTCTTTCGCCCTACTCCTGGGAGATTAGTCAGCTCATCACGATCTCTTGGAACTTCTCCTCCATATTCATCAATCAGCATACGGCAAAGCTTTTGAATATTTTTAGCTTTGTTTCTATATAAGCCGATTGATCTAATATCTTGCTGCAGCTCTTCTAACGAAACGGCTAAATAGTCTTCAGGCGTTTGATATTTCTTAAATAAATCCGCTGTTACGCGGTTGACTAAAGCATCTGTACACTGAGCAGATAGCGCTACAGCAATAACTAAATCAAAGGGATTTCGATGATTTAATTCACAGTGAGCGTCAGGAAACATTTCCGCCATAGCATCTAGACACTGTCTGATTTGTTTTAACGTTAACATACTAGTTCTCCTTCTTCTTACAGGTAGTTCCCTCCTATTTTACAATAGGGTTCCTGTCAAATGCTACTTTTGCCCATATTCTTTTAAAAAAAGCTGCTTCAAGATTCAATTACTTGGATCCTGAAGCAGCTTTTTATCCTGTCATTTCATTGCTCTAGCCAGTTAAAAAAAGGAATGGCTGATGTAGACTGTGAAGGATTAACAGACGGTAGTTTTTTGGGCTGTTGATTTTGACGAAACTTTTGGCTATGCTTACGGGCTTGATCAATTGTCCGAATACCATTTTTCTTCCATTCAAATAAAATACGATCAATGTACCGAAAGTTTAATTTTCCAGACATCACCGATTCTCTTAGTGCCGCTTTAATAATAATGGGATCATGATGATCTTGATCAATCCACATCGCTAGCGTTTCGCATTCAAACGGAGACAACGCTCGGCCAAACTCTTTTTCAAACATTGTATATAAATTAAGCTCTTCTTGTTCTTCTTCGCTTTTTTCTACTTCTCTTGTTTCTTGCATCATATGATGAATAAGCTTTTCCCAAAGCGGTTTTAATGAATAACGTTCACAAATAAGGGCATTTTGCTGTTGATCTTGCTCAATGGATAAAAAACCGCGCTGAATTAATGCTCGCAGCGTATCCATACAGACAGCACTTGAAATACTCATTTTTGCCGCTAATTCGTTAGGTGTCGGGAAACCCTCACCGCCTTCAATGGAAACATAAATATGCATTAACGTCATGAATTCCGTTTCGTTCATTCCCAAATCGCTATAGTGATTAAACAACAGCTTCGGAATCGAAACTGTGCCTTGTTCAAACCATTCAATTAACGTTTCTTTTTTCATATCCGAACACCTCAGTAGTTAGTATATCATGAAGTTTATAGTCAAAGTAATAATTATTCGAAGCTAAAAAAGCTTCTATGTAAAACTTTCCGCTGAAACCGCACCATTGATCTGCACATATAAAACATATCTGAACGATGACTTTCTTCCAAAAATATTACACTAACTTATTTTTTCAAGATTTGCAACTCCCTTTTAAGTTAGAGTCTCTTCTATATTTACCTTTGTTTCCTTCTGATATAGGTAAAAGCCTCGTTTTTCTTTTCTTTGTATGATTCATCAAAAAAGCTAAAAAAGTATCCTGACTACAGGAGTCAGAATACTTTTTTCACTTCCTTACGGGTATAAACGGTTTAATAAGCGTGGGAATGGAATGGTTTCACGAACGTGTTCTACGCCGCTAATCCATGCTACTGTACGCTCAAGACCTAAACCAAATCCTGAATGCGGAACTGAGCCATACTTGCGAAGCTCTAAATACCACTTATACGTTTCTGTATCTAATTTGTGCTCTTCTACACGCTGAGCTAAAAGCTTTTGATCATGAATACGCTCAGAGCCTCCAATGATTTCTCCGTAGCCTTCTGGTGCGATTAAGTCTGCACATAATACTACGTCTTCATTTGTTGGATCTGGCTGCATATAAAACGGTTTTAATGACGTTGGATAGTGTGTAATAAATACCGGCTTGTCATAGCTTTCTGCGATAGCCGTTTCATGCGGTGCTCCAAAGTCATCTCCCCACTGAATGTCTGTAAATCCTTTTTCATGTAAGAATTTAAGAGCCTCATCGTACGAAATACGCGGGAATGGCGCTTTAATTTGTTCTAACTTAGATGTATCACGGCCTAGTACATTTAACTCTAACTTACAGTTGGCTAAAACAGACTGTACGACATGAGACACATACTCTTCCTGTAATTTCAAGTTATCTTCGAATTGGTAGAAAGCCATCTCTGGTTCAATCATCCAAAACTCAATTAAATGGCGACGTGTTTTGGATTTTTCAGCGCGGAATGTTGGACCGAATGAAAATACTTTTCCAAGCGCCATTGCTGCTGCTTCCATATAAAGCTGTCCACTTTGAGAAAGGTATGCATCTTCGTCAAAGTATTTCGTGTGGAATAATTCTGTTGTGCCTTCAGGAGCACTTCCCGTTAGGATTGGAGGATCTACTTTTGTAAACCCGTTTTCGTTAAAGAATTCATACGTTGCACGAATAATTTCGTTACGAACCTTCATAACAGCATGTTGACGTTTAGAACGCAGCCATAAATGACGGTTATCCATTAAGAACTCTGTTCCATGTTCTTTTGGCGTAATTGGATAATCAACAGCTTCATGAATAACTTCAAGGCTTGTAACTGTTAACTCATAGCCAAACGGTGAACGCTCATCTTCACGTACCACACCTGTTACATATAGTGATGATTCTTGCGTGATAGATTTAGCTAATTTAAAAGTTTCTTCTTCTACTTCAGCTTTTACAACTACCCCTTGCATGAATCCAGATCCATCGCGCAGCTGTAAAAAGGCAATTTTACCACTTGAACGTTTATTCGCTAACCAAGCACCGATTGTTACTTCTTTTCCTACATGCTTGCTTGCTTCTGAAATCGTAATTTTCACGATTAATATCCCTCCAAAAAACTTACATTTCGTAATTATGTATGCCATCCTATTATACATTTCGACAAACATAATAACAAGTAACAAACAAAAAGAGCCTTTTAACACGTGTAGTTTGTGCTAAAAGGCTCTTTTTGTTCTAGATATAATCCTTTTTATTTCATATGACGGGTCATAAATGAATGAATGCGTTCCACTGCTTTTTCTAGCAGATCTAATGATGTAGCATAAGAAAGACGTACGTTTTCAGGTGAACCGAATCCTGATCCAGGTACTAGCGCTACCTTCTCTTCTTCTAAAATAGCTTCTACCCATGCATCAACTGTATCAAAACCAGTTAACTTTGCAGCTTCAATTGCATTAGGGAATAAATAGAAAGCACCTTGTGGTTTTAAGCATGAGAATCCTGGAATGTTAATCAGCTTTTCATGAATCACGTTTAGACGCTCTTCAAAAGCTTGTCGCATCATTTCCACCGGCTCCTGAGTGCCGTTATAAGCGGCAATTGTGGCATATTGAGCAATAGATGTTGGATTTGACGTGCTGTGACTCGCTAGGTTTGTCATCGCTTTAATAATTGTGGCATCACCAGCCGCATATCCAATGCGCCAGCCCGTCATGGAATGTGACTTAGAAACACCGTTAATGATAATTGTTTTTTCTTTTAACGCTGGTGAAAGCTGTGCAATCGATACATGTTCATTTTGACCATACACAAGCTTTTCATAAATTTCATCTGATACGATAAAAATATTGTGCTTCAAGCAAACTTCTCCTAAAGCTTGAAGCTCTTCTCTCGTGTAAATCATACCTGTTGGGTTGCTTGGTGAATTGATAATAACAGCTTTGGTTTTAGCAGTAATAGCCGCTTCTAATTGTTCAGGTGTGATTTTAAATTCGTTATTTTCAGAACCTTCAACGAATACTGGTGTGCCTTCTGCTAACTTTACTTGCTCAGGATAACTTACCCAGTAAGGAGTTGGGATAATCACTTCGTCACCTTCGTCTAATAGAACTTGAAATAACGTATACAGTGCGTGCTTAGCACCTGTAGAAACAATAATTTCAGAAGGTGAATACGTCAGGCCTTGGTCGCGTTTGAATTTTTCAATTACCGCTTCTTTTAATGGTGCAAGGCCGCCTGCTGGCGTATATTTTGTCTGACCATCATTCATTGCTGTGACAGCCGCTTCTAAAATGTGCTGTGGCGTATTAAAATCAGGTTCCCCTGCTCCAAGTCCAATCACATCATGACCAGCCGCTTTCAATTCTTTCGCTTTTGCTGTAATCGCTAATGTTGATGATGGCGTTAATGCTGATACACGTTTTGCTAACTTCACTAAAATCTCCCCCTATGAACTAAAGCTATAATCAGCCCGCAAGCTGATTATAGATAAAAAATTGGCTTCATTTTCATAAAGCGCTGAAATCTTATATTATGACACATATGGTATTTCATATGGTATAAACGATTTATGATTGAGATAAGCTGTATCGTTTTATAAATTCACCGCTGGAAAAATCAAGATAATAGTATGTTAAATGCTTCTTATCTTTATCCACATATGTTACTTCCCACAGCGGCTTTTTATTTTCAATGCCTAGGCGAACCGACTTAATTTCCTGCGGGTTTCTATCATTTTTTACAATGGAAATGGCTTTCTCTTTTGTGATCCCGCTGCTTGCTTTCTTTAAAACAGCTGTTTGTTTTTTGCTTTTAGGCATCCAAGCAATTACCTTTTGATTGCTTCGGTTTGTACCTTCTACTACATAAAATGCATGATTGCCGAAATATGGCTGGGTGCTTGTGACAGATTTCAAATTAAATTCTTTTTTTGCTTGTGCTGCTGCTTTTTCCTCAGCAGATTGAACATCTTTCACGGATGAATGATAAACGCTAAAAGAAATGCCTCCGATAATTAAAAGCACAGCAGCTACCGCTACAATAATTAACTTCTTCATAAAATCCCTACTTATGTACGATAAATTGTAAATACAGCTTTGCTTTGATCTTCTTCATCTAACGCTAATCCGAACATCAAATCTTGCTTTTTTAACGTGCGATTCAAACTATCAACAATTTTATATAAATCCGAGGAATTTTCCACGCGGACAGTTGATAATACTTCAATCCTACTTTCCATTGTAAACCTCCTAGCTCGTCTATCTGACGCAAAAATGACGATATCCGTATTATAACAGGTCTCAAAAACCATCGTCATCTTTTTCACTCATAAACTCAGCCTATACGTTTTGCGTAAAAACCGAATAAATAAGTAAACATATATAATATTATAAGGAATTTACCTCTTTTTGCAAAAGGAAATTTGTTTATTTTGCAGAAAATTTCATCACATCGTAGGATTTTAGTGACATTTTAATAGAGTAAGCGCTCCCCTCTCTTACGTCATATAATTCAATCCATTCAGATGTTAAATTTGAAAGTAGTCGAGGGGAATAGGAACGGTCTGGTTTAGTAAACGCAACGGCAAGCTGTGTGTCTAATTGCTTCAAAAATGCATTCGAAAAAAATGCTCCCTCTCCAAAATTAGGAATTTTCAATACATCTACATGTGTAAGAGGAATGCGTAAAAACTTTTCTTCTACTTCATCTGAGCTGCTCATTGCATATAGAACTCGATGCTCTCCGATCGTAAATAATAGATCCATAGCCGCTGTTTTTTGCTTCGATGCATGCAAAACATCAACGTGTATATTACCTGTTAACTGAAATAAATCATTTTCTTTCCACTGCTCTGCTTGAAATTCCGCCTGGTACTGAGCCGGGACAATAATACGCTCTATATGATAATCATTCACAGCTCGCTGAACATTTGAATCATAGTACTTTTGCTGTTTCGTAATCATTAATTGGTTTATTTTTTTCACTTTATATCGCTTCAACCACTTCTTTAGCTCGGGATAGGAAGATGCATTCCCGGTATTCACTAAAATCGTCTCACCGCTTCCGTCTTGAATCAGACTCGCTTCTCCATCTGAAAGAGGTAAAAAGGTGATCACTACTTCATCAGCTTGCAAACCAAAATCTACGTTTTTAATGACGGCTGCTGAAACCGAGCAGTTCATAAAACTAAAAAACAGTACAGCACTTATCAACATTTTAATCATATACTGTCCTCATTTGCTTATCATAGTATATTACTATCGTCTCTCAAGTGAAGAGACAGTATGCATAAAAAAAGACTTAAGCGTATGCTCAAGTCTTTTCATTCCACCATTCTTGGTAGTTCAGTAAGATATTCGAAAACGTTTTTTGAACAACCTGGACTTTTGGAAGTGAGTGAAGGAAATGGTACCCATATGCTGTTCGTGTAATACGATTATCAAAAATAAATACGGCTCCTCGGTCACTTTTTGAACGGATCAACCGTCCAAATCCTTGTTTAAAACGGATAACTGCCTGAGGAAGTGAATAATTCATAAAAGGACTTTTCCCCTCTCTTTTCATCTGCTCAAATTTAGCTGTCAACAGAGGTTGATTTGGAGATGAAAAAGGAAGTCTGACAATTACGAGACATGATAATAAATCTCCTGGCAAATCAATTCCTTCCCACAGGCTGTTTGTACCTAAAAGAATCGAATGCTCAAACTGACTGAAGTCTTTTAACAGTCTATTACGATTTCTAGTTGTAACTCCTTGACCTAGCAGTACAAACTCTTCAAGATCGTTTAACTCTTTTAAATAACTATACGTAGCTTTCAACATGTCATATGAAGTAAAAAGCACCAACATACGACCATTTGTTACTTTGGCTACGTCAAGAATACTTTCTGCCATCATAGCGCTATACTCATATAATGATACTTCGTTAACAGCAGGCATATCTTGAGGAATATAGACTCTAGCTTGCTTCTCATAATCAAACTCGGAAGGAAGAATGAGTTGAGCAGGCTGAAAGTCATATAACCCTAACTCTTGAATTAAATAATCAAATGTTCCATTCACCGTCAATGTAGCCGATGTTAAAATAACGCTTTGTTTCTTGGCGAAAAATTCATCAGCCAGCGTATCGGCAACGGAAGTAGGCTGACTATAGATATACGTAGCATTTGCTGCTCCTTTTGGCTCAATCTCAAACCACGTTACGTGATTACTCTGCTGTTTGAACAGAAGCTTTTCTATTTGCTGAGATATGTGCTCAAATCCTTTAACAGCCGTTTGAAATTCATGAAGAGACGACTGTTCATTTTTTGTAACTTTGTCATATAGTTCGTCAAAGGAATGTCGTGCTCCATCATTCCATGTAAGAAGATCGTGAATTAAAAAACGAATGCGTGACGCTGCTTCTTGAATAGCCGTCCAGTAATGCCCATGCTCTTTTTCCACTTTATATCGATAGCTGCTTCTTCCAATCTCGCCCTGCTGATTGCCCGTTCTTTTTTGGACAAAAGAATGAATCAAACGAAATAAGTCATCGCACTCAGAATGAAGCTGCACAAACAGATTTTGAAGAAGTTCAGTGTTAAGCTCGATGCTATATTTTACAAGCGTATGATGAACTTTTTTTAACAGACCTTTGTCTTGAATGGTTCCGATTCGATTTAATAGTGCATGAACGGCAAAATAATCTAAGCGCTCTCCCAACTCTTCTCCGGCAATGTCTTCTAAATGATGAGCCTCATCAATAATAATCTGTTCATAATCAGGTAGCAGCTCATGATTACTCATTACATCCATCAACAGCAAGCGATGATTTGTCACCACTATATGGGCATTTTGTGCTCTGTTCTGCGCTCGTTCATAAAAAGAATACAGTTTCCAAGGATGCTTAAAGTCACTTGGAGACGGATTGCTTTCATTTAGCTGTTCCCAAAAAAGTTTGCCGCCAGAAGGCAAGTTTATTTCATCGCTGTCGCCCGTTTCGGTTTCCGTCAGCCAAATAAGCAGCTTCGCTTTTGTGAGGATCGCATCGTAATTATTATTACGCTCTTTTAAAAGCTGAATAAATTTTCTTATACTAATGTAGTGTTCTCTTCCTTTTAAAACGGCTGCTGTAACAGGAAACGGAACCATCTTTTCTAGAATGGGCACATCTTTTTCGATGATTTGCTGCTGAAGCGTTACCGTGTTAGTTGAAATAATGACTGGGTGATGATGAACAGAAGCATAAAACACGGCAGGTACTAAATAAGCGTAGGTTTTACCAATGCCGGTCCCGGCTTCAATTAAGGCATGCTCGTTACCTGTAAAGCATTCTTGTACAAAGTTCATCATATTCCATTGCCCTTTTCGTTCTTCAAAAAATGGCAACGCCTGATGAAACAGCTTTTGCTTTTCAGTTTCAAATATTTCGTAAGTATGAGAGTGCTGCTTTTCGTTAGCTGAATGCGGCTGATATTTTTTTAATGCAATGCCATGGACAAATTCATAGGAATCATCCTCTGCATAGCTTTTATCGTCCATCACTTGTTGAATCAGTTCTCCAATTTCACTTTTAAAGTGCAAACTTAGCGCGTACAGCTGTTTTAAGGTTGTTAAAGGGAGCTTCTTTAATTTTTCAATTAGCAAAAGTAAAATGCGGGCTGTTACTTCTGCGTCACTATCTGCTTGATGAGGGTTTTCATGTTCAATATGTAAATACTCAGCTAATTGGCTAAGTTTATACCCATCAACTGTAGGCAGCAGAATCCGGGCAAGTTCGACGGTATCTACCGTTGAATTATAAAGCGTCTCGCTTCCGCACTGATAGAGTTCTTCTTGTAAAAAAGTTAAATCAAATGCCACATTATGTGCAACAAAATAAGCATCATCTAGCAATTCTATAATTTCAGGTGAAATTTCTTCAAATAAAGGCGCATCTTTCACCATATTATTTTGAATGTTAGTTAGTTGTGTAATAAAAGGCGGAATATCCATACCAGGATTTAAAAAACTAGAAAAACGTTCAACAATTTTGCCGTCTTCTACTATGACAGCAGCAAATTGAATCATTTTATCTCCTTGTTTTGGAGAATGTCCCGTCGTTTCAAGATCTACCACAACAAAGCGTTTATTCACGGTCAACACCTCGCAAGTCTGTCTTTTTATAGTATAAAGTGAAAGCCTGCTCTATATGCTTTAAAAGCGCAACTCCTTCTCGTGAAAAACAGAGAGGCTTTCATACATAGAAGTTTTACTTTAGTGTGTATAGAGGTTTATACCGTTCACTTACTAGCATATGTATTCAAATAAAAATCCCCCTCATAAAGGGGGACTGTTCTTATAGAATTGTACCAGCTGGTTCTTGTTTAAGCAATTGTTGGATTTTATTCTGCTCATTCATAATCGCTACGGTTGGATGATGATGAGCTACTTCTTCATTTGCTACGAGCGCATAAGAGATAATGATGACAATATCTCCAGGCTGCACGAGTCTTGCAGCAGCTCCATTTAAACAAACTACTCCGCTTCCACGTTCGCCGGGAATAACGTACGTTTCCAAACGAGCTCCGTTATTATTGTTTACAATTTGCACTTTTTCGTTTGCTGCGATTCCTACTGCGTCGATGATATCTTCATCAATGGTGATGCTGCCAACATAATTTAAGTTGGCTTCAGTTACATGAGCTCTGTGTATTTTAGCATTCATCATCGTGCGAAACATTTAGTTATCCCCCTGTACGTCTACAATTACATTATCAATTAAACGAGCTTTAGAGAATTGAACAGCTAAAGCGATAATGATTTTTCCAGCGGCTTGCTTAATCGTTTTTAGCTCTGGATACGTATAAACATCGATATAATCCACTTTACCGCTCGTATGTTGCTCAATTTCTTTTCGAATGGTCTGTTTAATGATTTCTACATGCTTCTCTCCACTTTCAAGAAGCTGCAGAGCGCTTTGTAAACTCTTAAATAAAACAGGTGCCTCTTCTCTTTCTTTATCTGTTAAATATACGTTACGAGAACTTTTAGCTAATCCATCTGCTTCTCTCACCGTATCTACTGCTCTAAGCTCCACTGGGAAATTAAAGTCTTCAATTAAACCATCTACTACAGCAACTTGCTGTGCATCTTTTTTACCAAAGTATGCACGAGCTGGTGCTACAATGTGAAAAAGCTTTGTTAGTACCGTGGCTACTCCGTCAAAATGGCCGGGGCGCTTCTGTCCACACAATACGTCTACACGATCTGTCACTGTTATAGCAACTGAACGGCTTGACTTATACATTTCCTCTACTGAAGGATAAAATAAATAGTCGACGTTAGCTTCTTTTGCCACGCGCTCATCGCGTTCAAAATCTCTTGGATACGTATCAAAATCTTCATTTGGTCCAAATTGAGTCGGGTTCACAAAAATACTTAGCGCCACTACCTCGTTTTCTGTGCGAGCCGCTTGAAGCAAAGTAGCATGGCCTTCATGCAAATAGCCCATCGTCGGGACAAATCCAATTGAACGTCCAAGCTGCTTTTCTTTTTTCATCTCCTGCTGCATGTCTTTAATTGTGGTAATGACTTTCATCTTATTTCCCTCCGTACAGTGCCGTTAACTGCTCTTCTTTCATTGAAAAAGTATGTGTTTCTTTCGGAAACTCTCTTTTTTTCACTTCACTTACATACTGAGAAAGCCCCTGTAAAATAGGCTCATTTATTTTCGCAAATGACTGAACAAATTTTGGCACACGCTCTACTCCGTACGTTAATACATCGTGGTATACAAGCACTTGACCATCCGTATCAGCTCCTGCTCCAATTCCGATTGTTGGAATGCTTAAGCGTTCAGCTACTTGCTTTGCTACTTGTTTAGGAACACATTCTAATACAACAGCAATAGCTCCCGCCTGCTCACACTTGATGGCGTCTTGGATTAGCTGTTTTGCTTCTTTCGCTTCTTTTCCTTGCACTTTATAACCCCCCAGGACACCGACAGACTGAGGCGTTAAGCCGAGATGTGCAACAACCGGAATACCAGCTTGCGTCAATTCTGAAATTGTATAAAGAACATCGTTTGCACCTTCTACTTTTAAGGCATGAGCTCCGCTTTCCTGCATAATACGAGCAGCATTTTTCATCGTATCTTCTTTCGACACGTGATAGGACATAAATGGCATGTCGGTGACGATAAATGTATCAGCAGCCCCTCTTTTAACCGCTTTTGTATGATGAATCATATCATCTACTGTTACAGGAATCGTAGAGTCATATCCTAAAACGACCATTCCTAGAGAATCGCCTACTAAAATCATGTCTACGCCTGCTTCCTCAGCGTACTTAGCCGACGGATAATCGTACGCAGTCAGCATCACAATTGGTTCATTGTTCTGTTTCATACGTAAAAAGTCTAATTTTGTTTTCATTAACTTTCTCCTCCTTCTCAGAGGAGATGAGCGCACGTCTGCACACAAAAAGCCCTTCTACCTATAAAAGGAAGAAGGACTTTGACAGACTTCATCTATAAAAAGCACACTTTACCTAATGTGCTTACCTACGCGTCATCCCTCTGTCCTAGTCCTTAATGGATCAAGGCAGATTTATTGTCGTATTAAAAATAAACAAACAAGTATCAAGTGAAGTTCTTGCGATACTACCTTGATACTCGTATTATAATAAAAATTTCTTTATTTTTCTACTATTTTTTAGCAGAGAGCTCAATATCTGCAGAATGAATGCGGTGTATAACCCCTTCATCATCTTCAATCAATAAAACGCCTTCATCTGTTATACCTTTTGCAAACCCTTCAATGTTGGCTGTCATCGTGCGTGCTATAATTCGCTTGCCAATACTGATCGCATACGTTTCCCAAAGAACTTTAATTAAACCAAAGCCATTTTTTAAGTATTCTTCATAAAGAGTTTCTAACTTTAAGAAAAACGCTTGCATCAAAGCTGCACGATTAATTTCTTCACCTTTTTCAATACGTAAAGATGTGGCAATGTGTTTTATTTGTTCATTAAAATCCGTTTCCTGCTGATTCACATTGATGCCGATTCCAATAATGACCGAATGAATCCGGTCAAAATCAGCCTGCATTTCTGTTAAAATCCCAACTAGCTTCTTCCCATTTAATAAAACATCATTAGGCCATTTAATGTCTGGAGAAAGGTTCGTCACTTCTTGAATGGCCTGTACGACAGCCACTGCTGATAGTAAAGTCAGCTGAGGAGCCTGCTGCGGAGGAATAGAAGGACGCAGTATAATACTCATCCATGCGCCAGTATATTTGGGAGAATACCACGCTCTATCAAGTCTTCCTCTCCCTGCCGTTTGCTCTTCAGCAACTACGACCGTTCCTTCTTTGGCTCCTTCTTGAGCAATTCGATGAGCAATTTTTTGAGTAGAATGCACGCTTTCCTCATAATGAATATACTGACCGATTTTTGTTGTTTGAAGCCCTAATAAAAGCTCGTTGCTGCTTACTTTGTTCGGCTTTCCGACAATGCGATAGCCTTTTTTACGAACAGCTTCAAGTTCATATCCGTCTTTTCGAAGCTCTTCGATATGCTTCCATACAGCTGTTCTTGAACAGCCTAATAAATCGCTGATCTTTTGGCCGGACACATAGTCTCCATGCGCGTTCGTAAACATTTCAAGCAGCGTTCTTCTTATATCTGACTGCAAGACTGCACCCACTTTCTTATTGAAGATTTCGTATTCATTAACTCATTGTATAGGACTTTCTCCTCAATTTCTTTTAACAGTTGAGACACCCATGGGCCACCCTTTTTACCTGTCCACACTAAAAGATCTTGACCATTTATATCTAAATCTTTTAAAGAATGAATAGGTAGCTCGCTATAGATATAAAGAAGCTCATGTTCATTCATATACTCATTGCTTCGAAGAAGTTGTAAAATACGATTCACGCTCACGCTGGCCTGCTCTCCAATTGTATACATGATGCGCTTTGACCATCCATTTTCCAAAACGTCTTGAAGACCAATGGATTGAAGCTGAATATCTTTAATTTGCTTATTAGATAATTTCCAGCTTTTAAAGAATGCCTGCTTGTCTTGAATGTCGAGCAGATGTACAAGAAGTGTCCATGACTCCGACACTCGCTGAAGCATCATCCAATCGTGTGCACAAACAGATCGGAATTTTTGCGGATCTACATTCAATTGGGGCAAATAACGATACAGTTCCGTATCTGCTACAAGTGCTAGTGCTAAAGACGGACGTTTTCCGCTCAGCATTTTTTCGAATTCAATTGTAATGCGTTCAATAGAGACATGCCTCAGCAGCTCACCGTATTGTTGAATGGCTCTTTTAGTTTGATCAGACAACGAAAACGCCAGCTGACTCACAAAGCGAACGGCTCTCATCATACGAAGAGCATCTTCATGAAAGCGTTCCTTAGCATTTCCAACAGTACGAATTAACTGATTTCGCAAATCTTCTCTTCCATTAAATGGATCGATAATTTCTCCTTTTGCATTCATAGCCATTGCATTGATCGTAAAATCGCGACGATGCAAATCTTCTATCAGAGACGAAATAAACGTAACGGACGACGGACGACGAAAATCATCATATTCTCCCTCAGAGCGAAAAGTGGTTACCTCATAGGTCTCGTTCTCATGGACAACGACAACCGTACCATGCTCGATTCCTACATGAATCGTCTTAGGAAAGAGTTCCATCACTTGTTCAGGCCTAGCTGACGTAGCGATATCAATATCTCCAATCGTCCGATTTAAAATAAGATCCCGGACCGCTCCTCCAACAAAATACGCTTCGTAACCGGCTGTCTCCAGTTTTTCAATAATATAAAGCGGATGAATGAACGGTTCTTTCATAACTTCCTCCATTCTTCAACCCTGTACCAATTTATAATAAAGTTTTTCATATTGACTCACAATCTCTGTTGAATGAAATTTATGATTGACTACGCTTAGAGACGCTTCCCTCATTTGATGATGCAGCTGTTCATTTTCAAGTAGCTGAATCGCTTTGCTCGCTGCCTCTTCGACGTCTCCCACTTCGCAAATATATCCTGTTTTTTCGTGTTCAATTACTTCAGGAATTCCGCCTATATTTGTGCCGATGCATGGAACACCACAAGCCATAGCTTCTAAAAGTACAAGCCCAAAGCTTTCTTTTTCAGATAATAACAGTTTCAAATCGCTGATCGAATATAATTCTGCTACATTTTCTTGTTTCCCAAGAAATAACACAGAATCTTGAAGATTTAGCTCTCTTATTAATTGAGACACAACCGTCATTTCAGGGCCGTCTCCTACAAGCAGCAACTTAGACGGAAGCTTTTTATTAATAATAGCAAATGTTTTGACTATGTCTGTAACCCGTTTGACTTGACGAAAGTTTGAAATATGAATAACGACTTTTTCATTTTCTAATATGCCATACTCAGCCTTTAAATACTGAACTTCTTTTTTATGATAAACTCGTTCATCAATAAAATTATACATCGTTTCAATTTCTTTATCTGGACTAATTAAATGATGAGTTTGATCAACAAGTGACTGAGATACAGCCGTCACTGCATCTGATTTCTCAATTCCAAATTTAATTAAATCTTTTAACGACGGATCCTCTCCTAGAACCGTAATATCTGTCCCATGAAGAGTGGTCACAATTTTCACTTCGTGCTCCACCATTTGTTTGGCTAAAATCCCGCAAACGGCATGGGGGATTGCATAATGCGTATGAATAATGTCAAGCTTTTCTCTTTTAGCCACTTCAGCCATTTTACTGGATAAAGCAAGATCATACGGAGGGTATTTAAAGACGGAGTACTGATTTACATCTACTTCGTGAAAATAAATATTTGGATATACTTTCGTCAATCTAAAAGGCATGCTAGAGGAAATAAAATGAATTTCGTGCCCCTTTTCAGCCAGCAGCTTCCCTAGCTCCGTTGCTACCACTCCTGAACCGCCAACGGAAGCATAACATGTAATACCAATCTTTAACTTCATTTATTTTCCACCTACTAAATCATCGTACATCAAAATCGGTTTTTTAGATAAAAAACCTTCACCGTAAGCTACCCCGACTTCTTTGCCAAATAATCGCTCTCTGCTCTCTACAGTTTCAATATATCCATTTACCAGCGGCGTATCAAACGTATCTGCTGTTTTTATAAATTGACTTTCATAAGCCTCTAGACTAGCTACTTTCTTTTGAAACGTGCTTGATACATCTACGATAAAATCTGGCTTATGAAATCCATTTATCATATAGAAATATAGAGACTCAGCACGATGAGCTTTTTGCTTCTTATCATCGATATAATTTTTAACGCCAGCTGAAAACATGGCCTCTTCTACAAGCTTTGCACAATTTCCATGATCAGGATGACGATCTTCAAAATAAGGAGCAAATATAATCCTTGGTTGATACGTGCGAATGACTGATGCAATTTCAGATATATACTCTGGCTTTAGAAACAGACCTCTATCTGGCAAATGCAGATGAATTCGCTCATGAACACCTAAGACTTCAGCTGCTTTAGACGCTTCTTGTTTTCGAATTTCAACCGTTCCATTTGAAGAAAGTTCAGCTTGCGTCAAATCACAAATGACTACCTTCAAACCTTGTTCACTCATTCTTGCAATGGTTCCACCCATGCCGATTTCTACATCATCGGCATGGGCACCAAAGGCAAGGATATCTATTGTTTCTTTCATTATCTTCACCCTATTTTTTTATAATTGAACGCCAATGCAAATCGCCTCGTTCAAGTCCATGAATTAAAATCTCTGCTGTTCCCATATTCGTTGCAAGAGGAACCGCATATACGTCACATAGACGCATCAGAGCTGAAATATCAGGTTCATGAGGCTGAGCTGTTAACGGGTCGCGGAAAAAAATAACCATATCCATTTCATTTTGAGCAATTAAAGCTCCTATCTCCTGATCTCCTCCAAGCGGTCCTGATTGAAAGCGGTGAACCTTCAAACCTGTTGCTTCTGAAATACGCGTTCCTGTTGTTCCTGTTGCGAACAGCGAATGTTCCTGTAAAATCGCTTGATAGGCTGTTGTGAATTGTACCATATCATTTTTCTTTTTATCATGTGCAATTAAGGCGATTTTCATTTTTCTCGCTCCTTAGTCAATAATATTTTCTAATCCATATACAAGTGTGTCTACTTTCATAACTGTATCAACAGCTAGCTTCACACCTGACATAAAAGAAGCACGGTTGTATGAATCATGACGGATTTTTAATGTTTGTCCAAATCCTCCGAACATCACTTCTTGGTGAGCAATCAGTCCTGGCAGGCGTACGCTATGTAGACGGATTCCTTCATAATCTGCGCCGCGCGCCCCTTCTATCAATTCTTTTTCATCAGGATGGCCTTGTTTTTTTGCTTCACGAACTTCACTGATAAGCTCCGCTGTTTTTAAGCCTGTTCCTGATGGTGCATCTAACTTTTGATCGTGATGCATTTCAATAATCTCTACATCATCAAAGTATTTAGCTGCCATTTGTGAAAACTTCATCATTAAAATAGCGCCAATTGCGAAATTTGGTGCAATGATACAGCCAAGCTCTTTCTCTTCAGCAAGCTGCTTTAATTCTTTTAAATCTTCTTCTGAAAAGCCAGTTGTTCCTACAACAGGTCTTACTCCATATGTTAGGGCTGTTTTAGTATGAACGCGCCCAATTTCAGGTGTTGTCAAATCAACTAGAACATCTGCCTTAACGTCTTGAAAACATTTTTCAATATCCGTGTAGATTGGCGCTTGTACGTTTGGCATTCCTTCAATATCACTTATGTATTTTCCTTCATTGATACGATCCACCGCTGCTACTAATTCAAAATGCTCTGTTTCTTCTATTAATAATACAGCTTCTTTTCCCATACGACCTCTTGGTCCTGCAAGTACAATTCGAATTTTGTCCATTTTTTTCTCTCCTTAGTCTTCTTTTTTCGTCCAGCGATCTTTGTCACGCGTATTAAATTTATTCATAACGCGATCATGCGCTTCTTGTAAATCAATATTTAATGAATTTGCAAAGCAAATTAATACAAATAAAATGTCGCCCATTTCTTCTTCGACCGTACGTTCTGCTTCAGTCGTTTTCTTCGGCTTTTCACCATAATAGTGGTTAATTTCGCGCGATAATTCGCCCACTTCTTCCGACATTCGCGCAAGCATAGCGAGAGGACTAAAATATCCTTCTTTAAATTGGCTAATATAGGCATCAACTTCTTGCTGCATTTGCTCCATCGTTTTTTTTGACATCGTTTTATTTCACCTCTTTTAGACGTACACTCAGCTTACTATTATAACATCTTTACTTCAAATTATTTAGTGTAATTACTTCTTCTTACCACGCCTTTGCCAGATGCCTTTTCACAATATTCCTCGCGTTTCCCTTAATTCTCAAAAATCTGTCTATATTTTACGAATTGAGGATACTACTAATACATAGCACTAGAAGAAACATCATCACTTTTTACTATTTTCAAAAATCTTTTCGATAGTTATTTACGAAATGAAATATATTCCTTTATGATAAGGTAGTGCAAAAACGGCTATAGGAGGTTTGTAAGTATGAAAGGTCTCAGATTAAAAAATATTGTTTTTATACTGCTTGGTGCTGCCATATTTGCGTTTGGACTTGTTAATTTTAACATGCAAAACAATTTAGCTGAAGGTGGATTCACAGGCATTACCCTGCTTTTATTTTTTTTATTTAACATTGATCCCTCTTATTCTAACTTAGTGTTAAATATTCCTTTGTTTTTTGTAGGGTGGAAACTATTAGGGAGAACAGCATTTATTTATACCATGCTCGGAGTCGTTAGCTTATCGCTATTTTTATGGATATTCCAGCGCTTCCCAGTGAATATGCCTCTGCGTCATGATATGACTCTAGCAGCTCTCTTTGCTGGTGTTTTTATTGGAGTGGGTCTTGGTATTATTTTTAGGTTCGGAGGAACAACAGGAGGAGTCGATATTATCGCACGTGTTGTTCAAAAATATATCGGGTGGAATATGGGAAAAACGATGTTTCTTTTTGACTTTGTTGTGATTAGTGCGTCTCTCATTTATTTATCCTACCGAGAAGCTATGTACACACTTGTTGCAGTCTTTGTCGCTGCACGCGTTATTGACTTTATGCAAGACGGTGCGTATGCCGCCAAAGGAGCAACCATCATTTCGAATCATAACGAAGCCATATCGGATAAAATTATGAAAGAAATGGATCGAGGCGTGACGATTTTAAAAGGGCAAGGTTCTTTTTCTAAGCAAGATACCAACGTGCTATACTGCGTTGTGAGTAAAAATGAAATTTTCCGTTTAAAACAAGTTATTACTTCTGTAGATCCACACGCATTCGTTGCGGTTACAGATGTTCATGATGTCTTAGGCGAAGGATTTACCCTTGATGAAAATAAAAAACCGCTTGAAAGATAATAAAAAATACCGCTAATGCGGTATTTTTTATTAATCGTCGTTATTCATTCCTGTATAAATCATGATTAAACGAACCAACTCAAGAACTGCTACTGCTGCGGCTGCTACGTATGTTAAAGCTGCTGCATTAAGCACTTTGCGCGTTTCGCGCTCTTCGTCATTTCGAATCGCTCCGACTGAGACGATTTGCGTCATCGCTCGGCTTGAAGCGTTGAATTCAACAGGCAGTGTTACAAGTTGGAACACGACGGCTGCTGCCATGAAGATAATTCCAAGTAATAGTAAACCACTAGCTTGTGCGATAATCCCAATCATAATTAAGATCCATGACACGTTAGACCCTAGGCTTGCCACCGGCACAAGCGAGTGGCGAAGACGTAAAAACGAATAGTTTTCTTTGTCTTGAATCGCGTGCCCCACTTCGTGAGCTGCAACGGCAGCCCCTGCCACAGACGTTCCATAATAGTTGTCTTCTGACAAACGAATTACTTTTGAGCGAGGATCGTAGTGATCGGATAAAAATCCGCCTACAGGCTCTACGTGAACGTTATACAGCCCGTTTTCATCCAGAATTTTCCTTGCTACTTCTGCACCTGTCATTCCTGATGAGTTGCTTACTTTTGAATATTTTTTGTAAGCACTTCTCACTTTAAACTGCGCCCAAATTGGCACAAGGATAATGATGAGAAAATAAATCAAAAAGCTCATTTACCCACACCTTTCATTATGTGTTTGACTACTCTTTTATTTTAGACAATTCTGCGCTTTTACGTCAATCATTACGCCCTCTAGCTGACTTTCTTTTCTGATCAGCGAAATATTTTCGTGCTCCTACATAAAAAAGTGTAGCAATAATAATACTTCCGGTGGTAATTGTAACCCAAATAAAAGACGGGTCTGTATGGTTTTCTTTTACTTGTTCAAAAAAATCTTTTAAGTTTTGTTCCATTTGGTTAAACTGCTCATCGTTAATCTCACTTAGCGTTCCCTCACTTTGTAAAAAGTGAACGTCCGCGCTCACACGCTGTACGTAGGGAGACGACACGTCTACCTGCGCGCTCGGTAAAATCATATCATATTCTTTCAAAAATTGCTTAAGCTGCGCTTCATAAGCCGCTTGTTCTCCTTTTACCGCTTCATTTCGCATCTCTTTAAATGTTGCTAGCATACTGCCTTCGAGTTCAGTCCACATTGGCTGATGCTTACTGTGCAGCGCATCAACTAATAATCGAAATTGAGTAGCTTTTTGAAGACGTTCTTCATCACTGGAATCAGAAGATAAAAGAGACCTTTCTACCTGTTCATAACAAAGAGTTAAAATACGTATATCTTCGGCCGATACGCCTAAAGAAGCTGTATTGAGACTAGTAAATTCATTCGAAAAGTTTCTGAACAAATGTTGGGCTGCTTTATACTCCTTTTGCTCTACAAGCGATAGCGTTTGATCAGATAAGTTATCAAGCTTTTCCCACTGCCCTTCAGCTGCATGTACAGTAGTCGTATATGCAAAGAAAAGTACGAGCAATATTCCTACTATTCTTCCTTTCATTCTCGTCCCTCCTCTAACCTCTACTAAAACTTATGAGAAAGAGGACAAGAGTAGACCTATTTTCAAAAGGAAGTTTTGATCTCACTATTCATTCATCGGAGTGATAAAGTTTTGCGTATAATATTTCTCATATACACCTACACCAAGACGCGTAAACTCTTTATTGAGTAAAGCCTTACGATGTCCCTCACTATTAAGCCACCCTTCAACCGCAGCGATTCCATCCTGATAATTCGAGGCAATATTTTCGCCCGCGATGCGATATACTACATCACCTTTTTGCAGACGGTTGCCTAAATCACCTTGTGCTGGTGAAACGTGAGAGAAATAGTTTAAGTCGCTCATTTCTTTGCTGTGTAAATAGGCTACTCCGGCAGTGGCTTCGTCCCAAGCTAAAGGTGATAGCTGAAATCGGTCTCGAATTACATTTGTAATATCGATAATTTGCTGCTCTTCTCCTTCTTGGACACTTTTCCACTCCTCCGCTGTCAATGACGGAGCTGTGGGAAGCTCGCCACGATAAACAATTTCGTACGGACGCTGTTTTAATAGCGTGTCCATGTCCATAATTCGAATACTTGAGATTGTATTAAGGAACTGATCAAAATATAGTTGGACGTATACATCTCCATATTTAATAATTGGACGCATTTTCATATCCTCTTCACTCAGACGAAATCGGTATTCATTTCCGTCTTTTTGAAGTGTGAGTTCGGATGAAAGTGAAACTCTTTTTTCTACTTCTTCTCGCTTCTCACCAATCTCAAAAGGATCTGTATTTGTTTTTGAACCAATGACGTATACAGATACGACTTGATTATTTTCTACTCCTACCTGCGCATACGTTTGACGATTCTTTTTGTAAATCCACCAGTCATAGCCATATGCAGAAGAATCAATACGATCCGGCTCTCCAAGCATTCCAATTAACTGTTCTGAATGATCTCCAATGAGTCTCATCATATTTTCACTTTGTTTTTCATAAGAAGCCACTTCTTGTGTCGGCTGACTTTGGGAATCCGTTTGGTTTTGCTCAATATTTTGACCCGTTAGATATTTTTCTAGCTGAGGTAAACAATCCTCCGCGTATACAAATGCCACTATTAATGCGAGAATAAAAATAACTTTTTTCAGCTTTTCTTCCTCTCCTTACACCTGTTTTCTTTACCTGTTTAACTTATTTTTATCTCTATTATACATGCATTCAAAAAAAAATAGCTATTGGTATGAAGGAAACAAAAGAAAAAGCCAACTATTTACGAATATACTGCAAACAGTTGGCCTTTCTCTTTTTAATGCGTATGTTCTGAAATGTCTGAGAGCGCTTCTCCTGCACGTTCATTTGCATAGCGAAACGTTGATAAATCACCTAGCGATACAATCCCTACTAGCTTTTGATTTTCTACAACAGGAAGACGACGGATTTGATGTTGAGCCATAAGCTTAGAAGCTTCTTCTACAGAGGCTTCCGCTGTAATAGTTATAAGCTCCTCACTCATAACATCCGTTACTTTACTTGAATTTGGCTTCTTTTCTGCAATGCCTTTTATAACTAAGTCTCGATCTGTAATCATTCCTACTAGCTGATCTTTATCGACAATTGGAATTGCGCCTACATTCCATTCCTTCATTTTCACTGCCACTTCATATACATTATCGAGCGTGGTGCATGTTTCCGTATCAGCTGTCATTACATCTTGTACAGTTTTCATTGTTTTATCCTCCTTTACATAGTGTGTTCGCTTTATAGTGTGACCAACTTTTTAGTAAACTTTCGTATTTAAAACGTTTAAATAAAAATAGATAACGTTTACATTTTTCCTTATTATATATTGCAAGTTTTATCCATTCGGCTTATGATTTAATTGGGGTATATTTGTTTTGGGAGGGAGTCCATATGAAATTTGAATATGCAAAGTTTGATTCATTAAAGGTTGATTTAGATTTATTAGATGAGATTATGCATCAATTTGGCCTGGTCCGCGCTGGACAATGGGATTATGAACGCGTCACGTACGATCGAAAATTCGAGTTTCAGCGAGATACCTTCTATTTACGAGTCCAAGGACATGCTATTTCAGGCGATGTAGGGGGCAGGCATGCTGTTATTCACCTTATGACACCTCTACTAGGCAAACATTATTATCCTCACGGTGTAGAATATGGAGACGGTGAATACTTCCCACCATCCCTTGTAGAACAGTGTGAAAAGATATTGGCACAAATCAAATCACAGCTTGAAATCGTTCAGCTATAGAAGTAGAAAAAGCGCAGTAATCACACTGCGCTTTTTCAATTCAAAGGAGGAGTAGATGGAATTTCCTTTGATTTTATATTTTGACGTTCACTAAAATCAGGCATGTACGTATCTTTCTCTCGTTCTTTTCGAGCCCACTGAAAAAAAATAAATCCTAAGACCGTTCCATACACAATTTCTTGAATGATCTTCATAATAACGCCGCCTAGCTGCTGATCTTCCACGGGCGGTAGTGTATTAAACATCTCGGGAGCGAGCTGCCCCAAACTTGCAATCATAGAAGGCGGTACACAAAGGGAAAGAGCTTGCACCCAAGCGCTTGAGTCTGTATACGTCGCATATAAAGAATGATTTGCAAAAATAATCAGCGCGCACGCTGGAGTAAGGAGTACGCCATCTGCAAAAATGTATCCAAGCTTTTTTAAAGAACTTAGCGTTTGTTCTTCTTCTAGCTGATTAACGAGTGGCCACCACATACAAAATGCAGCGATAAATAATACAACACTCACGATTCCGTGGAGCGTCATATCCGTTTTAATAAAATCAAAAAGCAGCGGAATATGATACAAAGAGAATAACCCATTAAATAATAGTAGAGCAATTAAAGGCTTTGTAAAGAATTTAAAAACAGGTTTAACCCCTTTTACATAAATAACAGAACGAGCTAACCACGGCGGAATTCCTAAAATAAAAAGCGGAGGAATCACCAAGTAAACGATTGCCATTTGCGTCATATGAGCACTAAACATAAAATGCCCTAGTAAATCTACAGGTCCTCCTTTACATATATATAAAAGAACCATGCTGATGACAAAATGCGCTTTTGTTTTCCTGCTTACGGCCTCCGCTCCTATAAAATTCCTTCTCCATCTACCAACGATGAAAAAATATAAGACGGTCACCAGACAAATGGTTAAAAAATAGTAAGGACTCCAAAGTGCTTCAAAACCAAACATCTGCAAATTGTTAATCAACGTCTATTCCTCCTTCTACAGATGATGAAAAGGACTGGCGCATGCCAGCCCTTTTCTTTACCACCAAATAATGGTTACAAAAGCTAAAATGGTTAAAAGAGCTACCAATACGCCCGAATACAAGAAAAATGCTGGTATGGTATGTCCTTTGTGGTTCATATGCATGAAATAATAAAGTTGAAAGATGACTTGAACAACCGCCAAGAGCACAATCACCGGCATAATATACCATCCGCTAAACTCTTGATAAACCGCAAAAAAAGCAATTAGTGTTAAAAACAACATCATCGCAAAAGAGATAACTTGCATCTTCATATCTTCTGCGTTTCTTTTTTTACGATACTCTAAATTGAGCCTTGGGTTATCTGAGTTTGATTGATTTGTCGTCATCAGCTTATCCCACCATTCCCATTAAATATACAACCGTGAAAATAAAGACCCAAACAACATCGATAAAGTGCCAGTATAAACTTGCTACATAATATTTTGGGGCGTTATATAAGTTTAACCCCCGCTTCGCATTTCGAATCATCAAAGAACCAATCCAAAGCAATCCGAACGTTACGTGAGCTCCGTGGGTCCCAACCAGCGCGTAGAATGAAGAACCGAATGCGCTGCTTGTAAACGTATGTCCTTCATGAACATAATGCCTGAACTCATAAATTTCTAACCCTAAAAAAGCTAAACCTAAAAGCCACGTAACGCCTAACCATAGCTGCATCTTTTTAAATTCAAAATTTTTCATATGATACATAGCATATACGCTTGTTAGTGAACTTGTTAATAAAATCATGGTGGCTGCAAAGACAAGCTTAATATCAAACAATTCTTCTGGCTTAGGTCCTGACATGGTTGAATTACGTAAAGCTAAATAAGTAGCAAAAAGTGAAGCAAACAAAACCGTCTCTCCGCCTAAAAAGAGCCAAAAGCCAGTAAATTTATTTTTCCCTTCAAGCGTTGCTTTTTCAGGCGAAGCAGGGAAAGTTTCAGCCGTTAGCTTTTGTTCAGTCTCCATTACATCTTCGCCTCCTTGTCATCATCAACTAAGTCTTCTTTATGAATATGAAAGCCGTGATCGTCAATCCATGAACGGAAGAACATCGATAAAAACATGACGATCATTCCAATAATGCCTACAATATCTCCCCACGCATGATCATTTCGATACAAAAAGCCAATCCCTGCAATAAACATTCCAAGCGATATCATAAATGGAATAAACGACGAGTTTGGCATATGAATATCACCAAGAGGTTCGGCTGGCGTCATTTCTTTATTTCCTGCCCTTTTTTCAATCCAATATGCATCTAATCCGCGTACAAGCGGCGTTTGTTTAAAGTTATACTCTGGAGGTGGAGATGAAATAGCCCATTCTAATGTACGTCCGTCTCCCCAAGGATCTCCTCCTACCTTTTGTCCTTTGGCAGTTGTTTTTATAATATTAACAAGTAAAATGAGCGTAGCAACTGCCATGAAAGCAGCTCCTGATGAACTGATTGCATTCCCGAGGTCGAGACCTTGATTAGGCAAGAACGTCCATACGCGGCGAGGCATCCCCATTAGGCCTAAGAAATGCTGAATAAAGAACGTTAAGTGGAAACCAATCAAAAAGAGCCAGAACGTTGCTTTGCTTAACTTTTCATCTAACATCTTCCCAAACATTTTGGGCCACCAGTATGTGACACCTGCTAATATAGCGTATACGACACCGCCTACGATAACGTAATGGAAGTGGGCAACGATAAAATAAGAATCTTGAAATTGATAATCTGCAGGTGCTACAGCTGCCATAACTCCTGTTACTCCCCCGATAACAAATGATGGAATAAAGGCCACAGCATACAGCATTGGAGACGTAAATTCAATACTTCCTCCCCAAAGCGTAAACAACCAGTTGAAAATTTTAATTCCAGTTGGAACGGCAATGGCCATCGTAGCGACAGCAAAAATGGCATTTGCAATCGGACCAAGTCCGGTTGTAAACATGTGGTGAGCCCACACCATGAACCCTAAAAATCCGATTAATACGGTAGCAAAAACCATCGACGAGTACCCGAATAATCTCTTTCTTGAAAAAGTAGGTAAAATTTCAGAGAAAACACCAAACGCTGGAAGAATTAAAATATATACTTCCGGATGACCGAATATCCAGAAAAGATGTTCCCAGATAATGGTGTTTCCCCCCATTGTGGCGTCAAAAAAGTTTCCACCGAACAAGCGGTCAAAAATCATTAAAAACAATCCAACCGTCAGTGCTGGAAACGCAAACAAAATAAGAGCTGATGCAACAAACGTCGTCCACGTAAACAGCGGCATACGCATATAGGTCATACCTGGCGCCCTCATGTTAATGATTGTCACAAGAAAGTTGATACCTGAAATCAATGTCCCGGCTCCGGAAATCTGCAAACCTATCGCATAAAAATCAATTCCGTGACCAGGTGATGCAATAGACAGCGAAGCATATGATGTCCAACCTGCATCAGGTGCTCCTCCTAAAAACCAGCTTAGATTTAAAAAGAGTCCCCCAAAGGCAAACAACCAAAAACCTAACAAATTTAAAAATGGAAATGCTACATCTCGAGCTCCAATTTGCAGCGGAACAACTGCATTCATCATAGCAAAAAGAAGCGGCATTGCAGCTAAGAAAATCATCGTTGTTCCATGCATTGTTAAAATTTCATTATACGTTCCTGCACTAACAAAGTCATTGCTTGGTATAGCCAGCTGAATACGTATAAATAGCGCTTCCACTCCTCCGACTAGAAAGAAGATACCGCCGGCAATTAAATAAAGAATGGCGATTTTCTTATGGTCAACGGTTGTCATAAAGTCCCAAATTGTTCCACCTACACCCTTCTTTTGACTGAGTGTACTCATCGCTAAACCTCCCCTTTTAAAAACGACTGGACGTTTATTTTTCTTTTAAACTCATTAAATAGTCTGCTAGCTCATTCACTTGTTCATCTGTTAAGTCAGGATATGTACCACTCATCTTATTACCCGGCTTAACTTTTTCAGGGTCTTTTAACCATTTTTTGATATTTTCCTTGTTGTGAGGAAGCACCCCGGCTACACGCTCACGTTCAGAAAAACCGGCTAAGTTTGGTGCTTGACGAGCTTGTTCTGGGCGATTGTCTTTGACATCAACAGCATGACATCCGATACAGCTTTCATTAAAGACCTCTTGACCAGCTTTGGCTGATGCTGTTTCTACATCAGGCTTTGCCTTTTTCAAATCTTTTGCCCACGTATCAAACTCATCGCTTGATACAGCCCGTACTTTAAAGTCCATAAGAGAATGAGATGGACCGCAAAGCTCGGCACATTTTCCGTAGAAAACTCCGTTGGCCTCCTTCGATTTTTTAGAATCAAACACTAGCCAGAATTTATTATCATTTTCTGTGTTAGCATCGAGCTTTCCTCCAACTGAAGGAATCCAGAATGAGTGCTTGACGTCAGAAGCTTTAATATTAAAGTAGACTTTTTTATCGGTTGGAACAACTAGATCTTGCGATGTAATAATTTTTTGATTAGGATACTCGAATTCCCACCAGTACAAGTTAGCACGCACATTTACTACGACAGCATCTTTGTCCTTCATTCCTTTTACATCCGCTAGCTTAAATGTTGAGATGACCGTTGGAACAGTCAAAATAATCAGCAACAAAATAGGAATCACTGTCCATATAATTTCTAACTTTCTGCTTCCCTCTACTTGCTTTGGAATCACATTTTCTTCGCCTTTACGACGACGAAAGCGCAGAATAACAAATATAAAGATAATGGTGACAACAATAATAACTAAAACCATGATGGCTGTACTAAGCAGCATAAGCGAATATTGTTCTTCAGCTACCTCACCTGCAGGCTTAAGTGTTGATAAAAACGGTTTTCCACAGGCCGATAACACGAATGCAAACAGCGTAAATAACGACAAAACACGAAAGTTCAATCGCCATTTTTTCATACCATTCCCCAACCTCTCTTTCATTGACGTGATTTCATCTATGCCCTCTTGAGCATAAAACTTATTCCTTCTATAATGAATTCTACATGTAGAAGAAATCCCCCTTGTGCAGTGTCGCATTCATTGAAAGATTTTATCTAGGCAAAAAGCGTTGCGACAATCATTGAGACAAATAAAATAGTTAAATAGTTTAGTGAGTAGACAAACATCATGCTAGCCCACTTTGTGTCTTCTTGTTTATTGTATTGAGCAAATCCTAAAAATAGCCATCCTATGTTTAAAACAGTCGCCAAAATTAGAAATGGAGTGCCTAATTCGTATAAATATAGAGGTAATGGCAACAAACAAGCAACCCAAATGAGAATCTGTCGTTTTGTAAGCTCAAAACCGTGTACAACAGGCAACATAGGAATTCCGGCTGCTCGGTATTCTTCACATCTCCGCATAGCAAGAGCTAGAAAATGAGGCGGCTGCCAAATAAACATGATTAAAAACAACACCCAAGCCACTACGTGTAAATTTGGATCAATAGCGGCCCATCCAATTAAAGGCGGGACGGCGCCTGATATACTTCCGATTACGGTATTAATTGTGTATAGTCTTTTGGACCACATGGTGTAAAGAACTACATATGTAAGTATTCCTGCTAATCCGATGAGAGCAGCTACCGAAGAAACAATTAGTAGCATAAGCAAGCCGGTTAACGTAAAACCGATTCCAATCCCAAGGACCGTCAAAGGTGCAAAACTCCCTGTCACTGTAGGTCGTCCCTTTGTTCGTTCCATTAGAGGGTCAATGTCACGATCTATGTAATTATTCAAACTGCATGAACCGGCGATGATAAGTGAAGAACCTATTAAAGTAAAAAATGCTTTATCCAGGTTTTCTAAGAAGTGTTGTTCGTTGAAGAAAAGAGCTAGCCAAAAACCAGTAAAGGTGGTGATGAAATTTGAGTTGACTATTCCAATTTTAATTGTAGCTAAAAAATCTGACCAAATGGAACTATTTTCGCTTACATGAGCTGTGTTAGGCGATGCAGAAAGCGTTGAATCTTCCACCATTTTCGAATCTTCCATGGCGCTTCCTCCTTTACTCATCCACAGACTTTTATCTATTAAATAAAGAGTCTATAAATGAAGGCGTTTTCAACATATTTTTACAAAAATCCCCTCTTTGTTCACAAAGAAGTCATATTCCTCTCACCAAAACTACTTAAAAGCTTCACATGTAAACGATAAAATAGTAGAGAAATATCTATTTCTCATGTTTATTAAACCATATTTTGCCGCTACTTTGTGAAGAATTCATGAAAAAAATATGGATTTTTTTTGTCATGAGCTAAATGCTTGTCCCTGTCACTTGTTAAAAGATATTTCTGCAAGTAAAATAGTTTTCTGTACGGTACCTTTTACATATCTGCAGAGTCAAACTCATGAACAAACCTTACACTTTCTACCATTATAACAAATTCAATCAAGTTTATGGAGAATAAATGAAATTTATGTTTAATATACAAAAAGATTAGGATAAATTGTTTAGCTCGTTATATTACTTACTTTGCTTTTAGGATGGTGATTATTGTGCGACTTGGATTAAAATTTTTATCCGTTGTGACGAGCATGGCCATGTTACTTATTCTACTTGGCGGTGCCCTTGTTACGAAAACTGGTTCAGCAGACGGGTGCGGAGATTCTTGGCCTCTGTGTAACGGGCAGCTCATTCCTGATCCTTTAACATTTGAAACCGTTGTTGAATTAAGCCACCGCTTAGTTTCTGGCGTGTCAGGCTTTCTTGTGCTCGCTTTATGCGTATGGGCATGGATTTCACTAGGGCATATAAAAGAAGTTAAACCTTTAGCGTTTATCTCTTTTTTCTTCCTAGTACTGCAAGCATTAATTGGGGCAGCAGCCGTTATGTGGGGGCAATCAGATGCAGTGCTAGCTCTTCATTTTGGTATTTCCCTTATTTCGTTTGCTTCTGTGCTGCTGTTAACACTCATTATCTTTGAAGTGGATCGAAAGCTCGAC
Organism: Priestia aryabhattai; assembly: GCF_023715685.1. Classification (NCBI taxonomy): domain Bacteria; kingdom Bacillati; phylum Bacillota; class Bacilli; order Caryophanales; family Bacillaceae; genus Priestia; species Priestia aryabhattai. The sequence continues at coordinate 614,086 of NZ_JAMBOQ010000003.1, read as the reverse complement.
GCAAATAATATACAGCTAGGCTTTAAAATGAAAAAACATATTTACGGAGCTATCTTGTACACATATGCCGTTGTTTACACAGGCGCGCTTGTTCGCCATAAAGAAGCTAGTTTAGCTTGTCCAGACGTTCCATTTTGTTCAAACGGAAACGGTTGGCTACCTGTTGATTTGAATCAGTGGATTCAAATGGGACATCGATTCGCTGCTGTTTTAACGTTTGTATGGATTTTAGCTGCATTTATCCATGCAGTTAAATATTATCGTAATCAGAAAAATATTTTTTACGGATGGTTAGCTGCTCTCATTCTAGTTATTTTTCAGGCGGTTTCCGGTATGCTTGTTGTTGTCACACGTTTGCAGCTAGAGCTTGCGCTTGCCCATTCTTTAATTATCTCTTTCCTATTCGGGGTATTAAGCTATTTAACCTTACTTGCAACGCGTCATACACATAATTGATCAAAAAAAGGTACGAGCTCAGAGCCCGTACCTTTTTTGATTAGCTTTCTAATTCAATTAATAAATCTCCCGGCTGGATGCCATCTCCATTGGACACGTGTACTTGTTTAATCACGCCGTCAAATGGTGCTTGCACGGTTGTTTCCATTTTCATTGCTTCTGTGATCATTAAGTGATCACCTTTTGAGACTTTATCGCCTTTTTCCACTACTACTCGAATAACGGTTCCAGGCATGGAAGCGCCGATGTGGGCCGGATTTCCTTGGTCCGCTTTTTGTTTTGCTGTGACGGTTGTTTTGACACTTTCGTCTTTAATCACTACTTCACGAGGCTGACCGTTCAATTCAAAGTATACTGTTCGCGTACCGTCTGCCTGAGGTTCTCCAATGGATACAAGGCGAACAATTAAGGTTTTTCCTTTTTCAATCTCAATTTCAACCTCTTCTCCTAAACGCATTCCGTATAGGAAAGTTGGTGTATCAAGAACGGAAATGTCCCCGTATTGCTCAACTGCTTTGTGATAATCCATAAATACTTTTGGATACAGCGCATATGCAATGGCATCAAAACTTGTTACTTGACGATTTAAGTCTTTAAATAGCTTTTCTTTCACTGCATCGAAGTCCACATCTTCTAACAGTTCTCCAGGACGAACTGTAATAGGTTTTCTGCCTTTTAGGATGATGCGCTGAAGCTCTTTAGGGAATCCCCCATGAGGCTGTCCTAAATACCCTTCAAACAATTCAATAACTGAATCCGGGAAATCAAGCGTTTCACCGCGCTCAAACAGCGTTTCTTCTGTCAAGTTGTTTTGAACCATAAACAATGCCATATCTCCAACTACTTTTGATGATGGCGTAACTTTTACAATATCACCAAATAACAAATTCACGCGTGAATACATATCTTTTACTTCATCCCAGCGGTTTCCTAAACCAACTGCTTTTGCTTGTTGCTGTAAGTTGCTATATTGACCGCCTGGCATTTCATGCACGTACACTTCCGTATGGGGAGCGTTCATGCCGCTTTCGAAGTCTTGGTAATATTTTCGCACGTCTTCCCAATAGTAAGAAAGCTCTTCTAGACTTTTAATATCTAAATTTGGTCTGCGGTCCGCTCCTTCTAAAGCGTAATAAAGAGAGTTAGCACTTGGCTGAGACGTTAAGCCTGCCATTGAACTTACGGCTACGTCTACAATGTCTACACCTGCTTCAATTGCTTTTGCATACGTGTATACACCGTTTCCGCTTGTATCATGCGTATGAAGGTGAATCGGAATATCAACCGTTTCTTTTAGAGCCGATACTAAATCATAAGCTGCCTGTGGTTTTAAAAGACCCGCCATATCTTTAATGCCTAGAATATGTGCTCCAGACTGCTCAAGCTCTTTTGCTAAATTCTTATAGTAATCCAAATCATACTTACGGCGTGTCGGATCTAAAATATCACCTGTATAACACATCGCTGCTTCTGCAATCTTTCCTGTTTGACGAACTGAGTCAATTGCAAGAGTCATTCCTTGCACCCAGTTTAAGCTGTCAAAGATACGGAAAACATCAATACCTGCATAAGCTGATTTTTCAACAAATTCCTTAATTACATTATCAGGATAGTTTTTATATCCAACCGCATTTGACGCGCGAAGAAGCATTTGGAAAAGAACGTTTGGCGCTTGTTGACGTAAAGTAAGCAAGCGATCCCATGGATCTTCTTTTAAGAATCGATAAGCGACATCAAACGTTGCTCCCCCCCACATTTCCATAGAAAATAAATCTGGAAGCAAGCGTGCAGTTGGGTTAGCTACTTGTTTTAAGTCGTTTGTACGAATACGCGTTGCTAAAAGAGACTGATGGCCATCACGGAAGGTTGTATCCGTTAATAGCACTTCCTTGCGTTCTTTCACCCAATTTACTAGCCCTTCAGCGCCTTTTTCATCTAAAATCTGCTTTGTTCCGTTTTGAATTGGTTTGCTTATATCCACACTAGGAACGCGCGGTTTTGTAAAGATTGGCTTTTTCTTTTCCGATACACCAGGGAACCCGTTTACCGTAACATTCCCAATGTATGTAAGCATTTTAGTTCCGCGGTCTTTTCGCTTAGGGAAGACAAAAAGTTCAGGCGTTGTATCAATAAATGATGTATCATAAGCACCTGTTAAGAACTTATCATGTTTCACTACATTTTCAAGAAACGGAATATTTGTTTTAATTCCACGAATACGAAACTCTTTTAAGTTCCGTACCATTTTTGATGCGGCTTGATCGAATGTTAATGCCCATGTTGTTACTTTTACTAACAGTGAATCATAATACGGCGTAATCACAGCACCTTGGAAGCTGTTTCCCGTATCTAAGCGTACGCCAAAACCGCCACCCGAACGATAAGCCATAATCTTACCCGTATCCGGCATGAAGTTGTTTAACGGATCTTCTGTCGTTACACGAGATTGAATCGCATATCCATGTACTTGAATTTTATCTTGTGCAGGAATGGACACTTCCTTGCTGTGAAGTGCGTAGCCATCTGCAATTAAAATTTGCGATTGAACGATATCAATACCTGTAATCATTTCAGTAATTGTGTGCTCTACTTGAACACGTGGATTTACTTCAATGAAATAAAAATCGCTTCCTGATACTAAAAATTCTACTGTACCTGCATTTATGTACTGCACTTTTTCCATCAGCTGCACAGCTGCTTCACAAATGCGGAGACGTAAGTCTTCATCTATAGAAACACTCGGAGCTACTTCTACTACTTTTTGGTGACGACGCTGCACAGAACAGTCGCGTTCATAAAGGTGTACAACATTTCCTTGTTCATCACCTAAAATTTGCACTTCAATATGTTTTGGGTTTTCAACTAGTTTCTCGACATACACTTCATCATTACCAAAAGCTGCTTTTGCTTCTGATTTGGCACGGTCATAAGATTCGCTCAAGCTATCTGCATCGCGAACGATACGCATACCTCGACCGCCTCCGCCCAAAGCTGCTTTGATCATTAGAGGATATCCATGCTGATTAGCAAATTCTTTTGCTTCGTCAATCGAATCAATAGGACCATCCGTACCAGGAATAACGGGAATATCTGCTTGAATAGCCTGATGACGTGCTTTTACTTTATCTCCAAACATATCAAGATGCTTGGATTTTGGGCCAATAAAAATAATGCCTTCTTCTTCGCAACGTTTCGCAAATTGGATATTTTCTGACAAAAATCCATAGCCAGGGTGAATAGCATCTACATCATGGGACTTAGCAATGTCGATGATGCCTTCTATATCTAAATAAGCATCAATCGGTTTTTTCTCCGCTCCTACTAAATAGGCTTCATCCGCTTTGTAACGGTGATAAGAACCTGCGTCTTCCTTAGAATAAATTGCAACAGTCCGAATATTCAGTTCAGTACATGCTCGAAATACACGAATCGCAATTTCTCCTCGGTTTGCTACTAATACTTTTTTGATTTTTTTAGTTACAAAACTCATGTTGCTAATCTCCTCTCAATTTCGTATAAACTTCAATATATAGCAAAATTGGATAAAAGAAAAGCAAAAATCAATGGAAAACGATAAAATTCCAATAAATTTTTGCTTTTTTTACACAATTTTTTCACGAAAATCAATCAGTTGTTGTTGATGTATTGTTCGGATGTAGCACAATATTTTCCGTATTTTTTTGTTTTTTGTTTTGATAATTTACGAAAAACGATATATTTACAATAATTCCCATAGACACCATAAGCGTTAGCAGCGAAGATCCTCCATAACTGATAAACGGAAGCGTTACGCCGGTAATCGGAATGAGTCCCGTAAGCCCTCCGAGGTTAATGCCTGTTTGAATACCTATCATACTGGCTACTCCAATACAGATCATACTAGCAAAAGGATCCTGAGATTTTTTAGCCAGCATTAAAATCCTGAAAATTAAGAAGCCTAAAAGGCCCAGCACGAGCATAACTCCAAAGAACCCTAATTCTTCTGCAATAATAGCCATAATAAAATCGGTATGGGGCTCTGGAAGATAACCATACTTTTGTACACTTTCTCCTAAACCAAGGCCTTTTAAGCCTCCTGTACCTATTGCTAAATATGAATTAACCAGCTGATAACCGGTCCCTTGAGCATTAGCAAACGGATCTGATGCGCCGGTAAAACGGCCAATTCGATTAGCAGTAAACTGACCTGTAAAAAAACCAATCGTAATAATTACCATAAGCAAAATGATACCTAGTGCTAGCATGCGGAAAAAGGTTTTTCGAGAGATTCCCGAACATAGCATAATTGTAACGGCAATAGCGAAAATAATTGATCCGGTTCCAAGGTCAGGCTGAATAGCTACAAAACCTAATATTAGAAATACAAGGCCCATAGGTCCAAAAAAAGCTTTTTTGATGTTGTCAATATACTCTTGCCTTTTAGACAAAACATACGATAAGTATAAAATGACAACAAGCTTGGCATACTCAGCCGGCTGCATGTTTGCCCCGCCAAGCTGCAACCAACTTTGCGCATTGTTACTCGTATGCCCCATTACAAACACAAGCAAAAGCAGTACAAAAATGCCCAGAATCGCATAAGGCAGTATTTTAGGATACAGCTTGTAAGGTGTTAGCATTGTTAAAATGAACAATACAAGCGTAAAAGCAAGCCACATTTTTTGTCTGTTGTAAAAGAAATCACTTGACGTATGATATCTTGTAATACTTACAATCATACTTGAACTGTAAACCATAACTAGTCCAACCGCACAAAGAAGCAGCACTGGAATCACAATTGAATAGTCAAAATGCCTAAATATTTTTTTTACCATAACCCTCTTCCTTTAAAAATGACGTGTTTCTGTTTCGTTTCATCTTTTATGTACAAATTTGAGTAAATCAGGAAATTTCAACCACCTGTAATAAAAAACTCAAACTACGTTTGTATATAGTTTGAGTTTCGATCGCGTGATTTTTATTTTTTTGTAAACGCTTCATGCAGTGCAGAAAGTTCACGCTCGAGGCGGTCTAGCAATGTTTTTCCAACACGTTCATCAATTAAACCAAGACGAACTGCAAAATCAATTTCTCTTGATAAACCAAACATTTGTGTATCTAAAACCTCTTCATAAAGAGGACATTGTGGCATTGTTAAGTTATCCATTTGAACTTGAATTAATTGCAAAATCTTATCTGCATCAGCTTTTAACAACGCATACGCTTTTTCACGATGATCTATCATTGTCTCAGGCGTCAAACTCAATCCCTCCGTTCGCGAGCGATTACCTAATCTATCTCTCAATTTTAAAGGCTATGCTCCAAAAAAGCAAGGATAAACATGTCCTTGAGGCTGGCCGTCTTTTTTATACTGTTACTTTCTCAAAACCATTACCATAGATGTAGGAAATTTCGCACTTTCGTTGACTTTTACATTATATCATACGAGAATCACTCTCAACTAAATTTTTTCATCAAAGTGACAAATAAGTAGAAAGCGCTTATACTTTTAGCAAGGGGGCATTTATTATGAATTCAATTATTATGTTAAAAGGAAAAGTAAAATATACGCTGACACTCGACCCAAGCGTGTGGATTTTCGATGACCGCAAGCTCGATATGGACGTTTTTTTTGAACATCCACCGGAGCAAAAAGACGAAACAGAAGCGTACACAAAGGCTGTTTCGAAGCACTGGGACCGTGAAATTCAAGAAGGAGCCGTCTTTCCTCCTACGTTAAAAACCGAAAAGAAATTCAAAAAACAGGAGCTAGTAAATGGGACATTTGGCATTTTATTTGCACCTTTTCTAGCAAACGCTTCACCTACTGAAGAAGCTACCAACGTTTCATTTAAAACAAAAGACGCGCTGATTTCTTTTTCATTAGAAGAAGCGCAAAAACTAATCTTTGGTTTCAGCCAAGACGGAAAGCCTCTTAGAGAAGATGGGCCTATCTATGTCTATTTACCAGACGGCTCTAACCGAAATAACCCTATTAAATATGTGGAAGAAATCATCGTTACATAATAAAAAAAGTGGGGTTCCAAAAGAAACCCCACTTTTTTTAAAGAATATCAGCTGCTAATTGTGCTAGCCCAGAGCGTTCTCCTTTGATTAACCGAACGTGGCCTGATACTTTTTGCTCTTTAAACTTTTCAACTACGTACGTTAATCCGTTGTTATACTCATCTAAATAAGGATGATCAATTTGAGCTGGATCTCCCATAAGCACAATTTTACTTTTTTCTCCTACCCTTGTTAAAATTGTTTTAATTTCATGTTTCGTTAAATTTTGCGCTTCATCAATAATAATGAACTGCTCCGGAATGCTTCGGCCTCTTATATATGTCAAGGCTTCCACTTCTATTGAACTGAGCCCCGCTAGAATCGCATCCAGTTCTCCAGGTTTTTTAGTGTTGAATAAGTACTCTAGGTTATCATAAATTGGTTGCATCCATGGACGAAGCTTCTCTTGCTTTTCTCCTGGTAAGAATCCAATATCTTTCCCTAAAGGAACAATTGGACGAGCTACAAGTAGCTTTTTAAAACATCCTAAATCTTCCGTCTGCATAAGTCCTGAAGCTAAAGCAAGCAGCGTTTTACCCGTACCCGCCTTTCCAATTAACGTAACCAGTTGAACGTCGTCTCTAAGAAGAAGTTCTAAAGCCATAATTTGCTGAACATTTCGAGGTTTGATTCCCCAGATATGATCATATTCAAATAAAAGCTTTTTTACTTTCGTTGTTGTTTGATCGACAATGCCGATGGCTGATCCAGATCCTCCAAATGCATCTTTCATGACTAAGAATTGATTTGCAAAAAAGGAGTGGTTCGCAATTTGCGACGTTAGCAACTCCCCTTTTTCGTAAAATTGACTCAGCAGTTCTTTTGCAATATAGACTTCTGAAAAGCCTGTATAAATACTATTGAATTCCACTACTCGATCACTTAAAAAATCTTCTGCCTTTAAACCGATTGCGTCAGCCTTCACACGTACCAACACATCTTTACTCACTAGTATCACTTCACGTCCATCTTCTTTTGTTTCCTCTTCAAGGGATAGATTTTTAGCAACAGCTAAAATTCGATTATCATTTGTTTTTTCCACAAAGATTTCTTGAAGCTGTTGAAAAGAGCGATGATTGAGTTCAATTCGCAAATGGCCCCCATTTTCTAAAGGGATTTTCTCATATAACTTTCCATGCTGTCTCAAGTTATCAATGAGTTTAGATACCTGCCTTGCATTTCGTCCGACTTCATCCATGTTTCTTTTTTTCGAATCAACTTCTTCTAGTACAACGGCCGGAATCACTACTTCGTTATCATCAAATGAAAAAATTGAATGCGGATCTTGTAATAAAACATTCGTATCTAATACATAAATTTTTCCCAATAATTCAGCCTCCTACTCCGATTGTTTTTCCTGTAAGGAGTGAAACAAGGCACCCATCCATTTATATACTATGTAACGCACATATGTGAAGTGACCTTAAATGGACGGACCATTTTCTTTAAATATATGAACACGTGCATAAAGATAGAAGAACTATTAGAAACTAAATACAAATTACTACAAAAAATGAGTCATTCATAAGGAGGAGTCTCCCACATGAACAAATTTTTTCTATCCATTAGCTTATGTTTTATTACACTAACTGGCTGCAACAATAACCAAGCAGACGTTGAAGAAGGGCAAAAAACAGATCGAATTGTACAGGTCAAAAATTCATCTCCTGAACGCTCTCACAAGCGAACTGCTAATGAAATATCAGCGCATTTAGTTGAACTGGCTTCAAGCGTTCCGAATGTAAACGATGCTACTGCCATTGTGCTTGGTAAGTATGCAATCGTAGGCATTGACGTCGGCAAAGATATTGATCGTTCAGAAGTAAGTTCAATCAAATATACAGTTGCCGAAGGTCTGAAAGCTGATCCGTACGGCGCTAATTCTGTTGTTATTGCAGATCCTGATACGGTCGCTCGGCTAAAACAAATTGGAAATGAAATTCGTAAGGGTCGGCCGGTTACAGGATTTTTAGATGAATTAGCAGCCATTGTGAACCGAGTGATGCCTGAATTTGCAGAAGAAATCCGCAGAAATCCTAGTTCAACAGATACAAACAATCAAAAATTAAATAATAAACAAGAGCAAAACTTAAAGAATGAGCAGGAAAAACAATCTAATAATCATCTTCAAAAAAATGAATAAGAAAGTCGCTTAGCGGCAGGCTGCTGCTAAGCTTTTTTTATCGCTTCAATTACTTGCTTATCGAGTTTAGCGGCTGCTACTGGATCATAGGTCTTTTCATATGAAGGATTTACTGAAATCTTAGAACCATAGAACATGACATCTCTTACTTCATTAATATCTAGTTCAATTAGCGTCAGCTTTAAAGCTACTCCTTCTAACTTTTCTTGCAATACCTCAGCTATTCCACTGATTGAGTAGCATGATTCATTGGCAAGAATATTTACCACTGCTTTATTCGTATGTTTAATGTTTTCTACAATCCTCGATTTGACATCTACGGCAAATCGAATTTTTTGCTTAGTCGGAGCTACTAACCACGAAATGGCACTAACATTTGGACCGTTTGTTTCAAAATCAATAGTTGAAATGGTTGCAAATCTCTCTGTCTGTAGCTCATCGTATAATGCATCTACTAATTGAGTCTCGACTTCGTTGGCCATTTTCATCCCTCCTACTGTTTATGTACTTACTAGTTACTATCTTCGAGCTAACAAGCAAAATTACCTGCTTCTTTAGGAATGTTTTCCTATCGTTCCTTTTCTACTGAGAGATAGCACCGCAAAAAAACTTTATAAAACAAGAATTTTCGGCTAGAATGATGTATAGAGAAGTTGAGGTGATAGAAATGAGAGTACAATGTGTCATGTGCGATAAAATTGAAACAATTGAGGATGAAACGCTCGTGGCAAAACGACTGCGCAACCGTCCTATCCATACATATATGTGCAATGAATGTTCTGAACGGATTGAAAAACGAACAAAAGAACGCATAGCTACCGGTAACTTTAAACTATATGAGTCGAAAAAGACAGAGGAGGATTGGTAAGGTGATCCGATTAGGAATAAGTATTGGCATTTTAAGCGGGAGTATCCTTGGGTTATGTTTGAAATGGATAGAATGGCTAACCGGCAAACAAGTTTATACCCTTTTATTAAATGTTGATTTTATTCCTATCATTGACCCTATTCAATGGCCTGAATGGGTAGAGTTTGTTTTTCATTTATTCATTGCCGTTGTAATTGGGATCGTTTTTGTTTACATAGTAGATAAATTAAATAATATGTCTATTCGAAAAATCGTATTGTGTTCCTTTTTATTAACACTTCCAACCATTCCTCTGTATTTTCCGTTGACGTTGCTTGCGCTCAAGCCTACGCCTGCGGTGGATGATGCATTAGCGATTTTTTATTGAACAGCTGGTTATTTAATTTCCGCAGCCGCTCTTACCATCGGCTATATCATACTAAAAAGACGCTTGTAGCTACAAGCGTCTTTTTATGTAGTCTTTTATGAACCAAACGAGGACTTTTGCTTTTTAGCCTGATAGAGCCGTATTTTATAAATAATCAATACAAGCGCTGCAACCACAAGCCCTTCAGCTACAGGTAAAAAAATGCCTAAAAACGTTAATATCGTACATCCAAAAGCTAAAAATAGATAAATAACCACAGATTTTAAAAGCGGCAGCTTCTTTGCAAACCCGAGCTTGTACACGAGAACAGATAGCCCTAAAATTGTAAAGTATAACAGCCACATTCCTATTTTTGCATGTTCATCTACTTGATACAAAGCAGCAAAAAATGAAAGGTGTTCTTTTACATCCATAATTCTTCCCCCTATTCCTTACTTTACATTATTCGATATAAACCACCTTTTTCCTTTCCGGATCCCTTCTTTATAAAACGCTTCCAAAAGATAGAAAATTCTGATATAATAGATAAAAAACAAGCCGCTAGCAGATAGAGCTAACGACTTACTTTTTTTATTATTTGGTGTCAGCGTATTTTTTCTTTTTCGCTGCTTTTTCACGCTCATTTTTATCAAGAATTTTTTTACGTAGACGAATAGATTCTGGTGTGATTTCACAATATTCATCTTCGTTTAAATATTCAAGTGATTGCTCTAGAGACATAATACGAGGTTTTTTCATACCTGTTGTTTGATCTTTGTTAGCAGAACGCATATTCGTCATTTGCTTCATTTTACAGATGTTAACAACGATATCATTTTCACGAGTGTGTTCTCCTACGATCATACCTTCGTATACTTCTGTACCTGGCTCAACGAAAATTGTACCGCGGTCTTCTACGCCTTGGATTCCATAAGTAGATGATTTACCGCTTTCCATAGAAACAAGCACACCTTGACGGCGACCTCCAACTTGACCTTGCTGCATTGGTTGGTAGCTATCAAATGAATGGTTAATGATACCGAATCCACGAGTTAACGATAAGAACTCAGTTGTATAACCGATTAAACCACGTGCAGGAACCATGAAGATTAGACGAACTTGACCACTGCCGTTGTTAATCATATCAACCATTTCGCCTTTACGAGCACCCATTGATTCCATAATAGAACCTGTATGTTCTTCAGGCACGTCGATTTGAACACGTTCAACTGGCTCACAGCGAACGCCATCAATTTCACGAACGATTACTTCAGGTTTTGATACTTGAATCTCATATCCTTCACGACGCATATTTTCAATTAAAATAGATAAATGAAGTTCTCCACGTCCTGAAACGACCCATACATCCGGTGAATCAGTATTTTCCACGCGTAAACTTACATCTGTCTCAAGTTCAGACATTAAGCGCTCTTCAATTTTACGAGATGTAACAAACTTACCTTCACGACCAGCAAACGGTGAATTGTTTACTAAGAACGTCATTTGTAAAGTAGGTTCATCAATACGTAAAATTGGCAGTGCATCTTGGTGGTCAAACGGACATACTGTTTCACCTACGTTGATGTCTTCCATTCCTGATACAGCGATCAAGTCTCCTGCTTTTGCTTCTTCGATTTCAACACGCTTTAAGCCTAGGAAACCGAATAATTTTGTTACGCGGAATTGTTTTACCGTACCATCAAGCTTCATTAATGCAACTTGCTGGCCTACTTTCATTGTTCCGCGGAATACGCGACCTACACCGATACGACCAAGATAGTCATTGTAGTCAAGCATTGCCACTTGGAATTGAAGTGGTTCGTCGCTGTTGTCTACTGGTGCTGGAATGTGCTCAATGATTGAGTCAAATAGAGATGACATGTTCTCATCTTGCTTTTCAGGGTTCGTGCTAGCTGTTCCGTTGATTGCTGAAGCATAAACAACAGGGAACTCAATTTGTTCCTCGCTTGCACCTAGTTCAATAAATAAGTCAATTACTTCATCAACTACTTCAGTTGGACGAGCAAAGTCACGGTCGATTTTATTGACAACAACAATCGGCGTTAAGTTTTGCTCTAATGCTTTTTTCAATACAAAGCGCGTTTGAGGCATACATCCTTCGTATGCATCTACTACAAGTAGAACACCGTCTACCATTTTCATAATACGCTCAACTTCTCCACCGAAGTCAGCATGTCCTGGCGTATCCATGATGTTGATACGCGTATCTTTATAATTAATAGCTGTGTTTTTCGCTAAAATTGTAATTCCACGCTCACGCTCAAGGTCATTTGAATCCATCGCACGTTCTTCAACATGCTCATTAGTACGGAATGTTCCGGACTGATGTAATAATTTATCTACTAACGTTGTTTTCCCATGGTCTACATGGGCAATAATGGCAATATTACGTAAATCTTTACGAATGTTCACGCATTTCACTCCTATGCTTGTAATAACTAAGCTATTATATCACACTAACTCTAGAATTGCCGAATGATTTTGTTGTACACTATAAATATCCGTTACAAATGGGAGGAATCAACATGAGAAACATTAAGTGGGTATTCGTTTTATATGCATTCATCGCAACTGCAGCAATTATGTCAATTGGCATATTTATCGGAGAAGGAAGCGCTCTCGGGGTCATTTTAGCTATCGTAGCTTTAATTGTTGTAATGGGTTTTGGCTTTACGACTAAGAAAAAAATGCGAGAAAAAGGGCAGCTATAATTTTTTTGCGATGATTGAAAGCGTCATGGCCATTTGCAACATCAAAATGGTTCATGACGTTTTTTCATCACAAAACTCTTTGACTCCACGTAAGTCTTCACTTCTATTTTATTTTTTCCACTTTCCTTCAAGGTACGTACGAAAAATTTCGTCATGTAATGTTGGTTTGCTTACAAACACACTGCTTTTTTCCAGAATCTCTAACGGCTTTCCTTCTAAATCCGTCATAACTCCTCCAACTTCTTCAATCAACACTTTACCGGCAGCAAAGTCCCATGGAGCCAAACGTAAAGTAATATATCCATCCAAGCGTCCAGCCGCTACGTAAGCAAGCTCAATAGCTGCGGATCCATATGAGCGAGTCCCTCTTACTTTACGCACGAGCGGACTTAATACAGAAGGGTCAATACGACGATTCTCCGTCACCCATGTTGCATTTAGGCTAATAATAGCTTGTTCAACTGGTACAGGTTCAAGTTTCGGCAATTCAATGTCATTCATAAACGCGCCGTGTCCTTTTAAAGCATGATACAGCTCATTATGAATAACATCATAAATATAACCTGCTTGTCCTACACCATTTTCAAATATACCGATGGAAATAGCAAAATTTCGCTGCTGATGAACAAAGTTCATTGTACCGTCGATTGGATCGATAATCCAAATCGTTCCTTCTTCGGATTCAAGCTCTTCTCCATATCCTTCTTCTCCAAGAATATGATGTTCCGGAAATGTTTCATTGATTTTCGAGATAAAAAACTGTTCAATTTCTTTATCCATATTTGTTACTAAATCATTTGGATTCGATTTCGTTTGAATGAGAAGTTCTTTACTAAACGACTGTTGAATTTTTTGTCCAGCTTCTTTTAGCCACTCTTTAACGTATGTATCAATTTCTTTCCAGCATTGTGTCATCTCAATTCCCCCTCAAAAATACGTCTCTTATTTAAGCTTAAGAAAACCTCCGTAAGATGTCAATTAACAGAGCACGTGGGAGAAGAACTGCCGCTTCTTCTCCCACGTGCTCTGTTACCACTTATGAATCTGCTCATTCAATTTAACCCTTTTTTACAGTTTACCCTTATTTGTTCTATTTTATTCCCGTATCTGCTATTGAAGAGATATCATTTCTTCACGAAGTTTCTCGAGCTTTCGCTTACATTTTTGTTTTTGTTCCTCATTATTCTCCATCATGGCTTCATATAACGTCGCTAACTCGTAATCTAACTCCAAACGAATTACACCTAATCTTTTTTGTCCATCATTCTTCTTATACATATTCACCACTTGTTTCATGTTTCAAACACCCCTCTCAAATTATTGAACCCGCTTATAGAAAACTAAATTTTCAGATATTTTGATTGATATAGTCTATGTCGAAACCTAATCTCATGTAACTAAATTGTGTGATTACCTATAAAAAAATGATAGACACGTTTTGACAAGCATATGCGAATTAATTGGTATTTATGCTTTTCCTGTGGTAGAATCTTCGCGTAAATCATACTTACTTGCATAGATGCACAGCAGCTATACATATTCACTAAAAAACGGAGGTTTCACATGGCATTCTCAGGATTTTCACAAGATGACTTTAACGTATTCCGTATCGAGGGGCTTGATGCACGTATGGAAGCCATCAAGACAACGATACGCCCAAAATTGAAACAATTGAGCAATCATTTTGCTCCTACTCTTTCTTCACTTTGTGGAGATGAAATGTTCGTACACATTGCCAAGCATGCACGAAGAACAGTTAACCCGCCAGCAGATACGTGGGTAGCCTTTGCTAACAGTAAACGCGGGTACAAAAAGCTCCCTCATTTTCAAATTGGCCTTTGGGAAACACACGTCTTTGTGTGGTTCGCCGTCATTTACGAATCACCTATTAAAGAACAATTTGGAAAGCTGCTAAAACAAAATATTGAGGAGATTCGTCAAAATATCCCAGCCTCTTTTGTTTGGTCGAAAGATCATACAAAACCTGATAGTGAAAAAATGGACGACTTATCTTCTGAAGACTTAGAGAGTTTGTTTGAGCGTCTAGAGACGGTTAAAAAAGCTGAGATCCTATGCGGCATTACAATTCCAAAAGAAGAAGCAATTGCAATGAACGGCGAAGAATGGATAGCTCGTATTGAACAAACATTTCATACGGTAACTCCATTATATGAACTAACTAAAAAAGCATATGCATAATTTTAACGAATTGATATAAAAAAAATGGAGCCAAGCTTGGCTCCATTTTTTACATTTTTATGATGTCTCCAGAAGAAGCAGTCTTTGCTTTTTGAATCGTTCGATAAGAAGAGTATTTGCTTTGGTCTTCAAAATCGTTGCAGATTGTTTTTTCTTCTGCTTTACTTGGCACAATTTCTTTAAATCGGCGATAGACTGCCATTAGCTGATCGCGCTCAATACCTTTTTCATAAGCTCGTTCAATGCTTTCAAAAAACTTCACTACATCAACAATTTCTTCTGTACTCCAATCAAGGGAGATAGGGTATTGATATTCCACTTCTCATCACTCCATTTATTTCTTCAATCTATGTATATCTATATTCTTAACTCTATCACAATCTATAATGTACACAAAATTTATTCTCTTTTCACACAAAAGAAATGCTCCTTTTTTTTCTTTTTATTTTCTCTTTAAAATATCTTTGCAAATGGTTTAATAAGTGCTATAATTCTTTTGTTTTATGGGGATTTTCAAAACATAAAGAACTATAAAATAATGAGTAATAAGCAGTTTACAATTACTTGTATTTTTTTAACTAAAATTTGTATTTATATTATCAAACAGTAGTAAACATACACGTTTCATTCATTTATATAAGGTCTGATATTTTAATATGTAGAATTCACCAGCCGCTGCTTTTTGTATATAAAATTGAATGCTGTAATTTGATAAAAAAACAATCAAAGTCCCTCTAAGCTTTGCTTAGAGGGACTGACAATTTATGATAAAAGAGGTGTATAGCAAAGTTGTCTTCTCAATTTTCAACTCCATTATTTACTGGATTAGTTAATCACGCTAAGAAAAACCCAACACAATTCCATATCCCTGGACATAAAAAAGGAAATGGAATGGATCCTGAATTCCGCTCATTTATTGGCGATGATGCTTTGTCCATTGATTTAATTAATATCGGTCCTCTTGATGACCTTCACCAGCCAAAAGGCATTATTAAACAAGCGCAGGATTTAGCTGCAGAAGCATTTGGTGCTGATCATACTTTTTTCTCTGTTCAAGGAACGAGCGGAGCAATTATGGCAATGGTTATGGCAACATGTGGACCCGGAGATAAAATTATCGTTCCTAGAAACGTGCATAAATCTGTTATGAGTGCGATTGTTTTTTCAGGAGCTACGCCTATTTTTATTCATCCTGAAATTGACGAAAATCTTGGCATTTCTCACGGTATTACATCGGACTCTGTAGAAAAAGCCTTAAAGCAGCACCCTGAAGCAAAAGCAGTACTTGTTATCAATCCAACTTATTTTGGAATTTCAGGAGACCTTCGTAAAATCGTAGAAATTGCCCACTCGTATCAAGTGCCTGTACTTGTTGATGAAGCTCACGGCGTTCATATTCACTTCCATGATGATTTGCCTCTGTCTGCTATGCAGGCCGGTGCAGATATGGCAGCAACAAGCGTGCATAAATTAGGCGGCTCTATGACACAAAGTTCAATTCTAAACATACGCGAAGGCTTAATTTCTCCAAAACGTGTACAGTCTATTTTAAGCATGCTGACAACAACATCAACATCTTATCTGCTTCTGGCTTCTTTAGATGTTGCACGAAAACGTTTAGCTACAGAAGGAAAAGATCTGGCTGAACGTGCAATTTCTCTTGCTGAAAAAGCACGAAAAGAAATTAATACAATTGAACATATCCGATGTATAGGCAGAGAAATCTTAGGCACAAAAGCTACGTATGATTTAGACCCTACTAAATTAATTATTTCTGTTTCAGATTTAGGAATTACGGGGTATGACGTAGAAAAATGGATGCGTGAAGCTCATAATATCGAAGTCGAAATGTCTGACCTGTATAATATTCTATGTATTATCACGCCTGGAGATACAGAAGAAGATCTTTCACGCCTGGTCACAGCTCTGCGTGAGTTATCCGCAAAATTCCATTACCTTTCTGAGACAACGGCAAAACCGGCTATTTTATTACCTGATATTCCTGTACTGGCTTTAACACCTCGTGATGCTTTTTACGCTGAAACCGAAGTAGTACCTTTTCACGAGTCAGCAGGTCGTATTATTGCAGAATTTGTGATGGTCTATCCTCCTGGTATTCCTATTTTTATTCCTGGGGAAATCATCACTGAGGAAAATTTAACATACATTGAAACAAACTTAGAGGCAGGTTTGCCAGTGCAGGGTCCGGAAGATTTTGAATTAAAAACATTTCGTGTAATTAAAGAACATAAAGCAATTCAATAAAAAAAAGGTGCGAAACTCCGCACCTTTTTTTTATTGAATTAATCTAAATCTTCATCTGCTTTTTGACATTCTCCGCTTTTACATGTTGAGTATAATCGTGTCACTTTCTCATCTTCGAAATGATCAATTGTGCAGTTACATGTTTGACATACGATTGTTCCCATTTTGTAAACTCCCCTTTAACCGTTTTTTTGTAAGCGTTTTACAACTCTTAATATTATATTATTATGTCACATTAAATATGTCAACAACTAATTAGTATGTCACATTAAAAATATTTTTCTCATAAATGTCATATTTGTTTTAAAAAAGCTGACCGCTTAGCATCATCTCTATAAGTTTCATTTCTACCCATTTAGATGAAAAAATAACGTCTAATTTCACATCTATTTCAGCACTTTAAAATAATTACGAAAAATAAGAATTTGGGCTCTTGCTGCTTTTTCTTACTAATAGGGTAGACATTTTATACAAACTTTACTACAATGTATAACCATGTGGTTTCATGTATAGCTAAAAAGGTTATATGAGAAACTATGTTATGTAAAATAGAATAGGAATTCAGACAACAAATGGTGATTTAAATCCTTCAGGCTCTATTAAGCTTACGTGGGGCTTAATTCAATCGTTAACAGCAATCATTCTGCTTTGGACAGGCTGTGTGGATGCGCTCCAAACAGCTGGATTATAGCAGCACTTCCATTCTCAATTGTGCTGGTGCTAACGTTCTTCTCATTAATGAAAGCATTTAAAGAAGAAGGCTCATTGAAAAAAGAAAAGAAATCTGTGTAAGATAAAAAAAGCGTTAGCTTATATAAGCTAACGCTTTTTTTATCAAATCTTACGTCGTGCAAAATAAAATTAGTTGATAACATGTCAAGCAGACAGTTGAAGTTGTGCCTGTCATCATAAGTGCCAGTCTTTTAGATTTGACGTTCATTTCTGCTATACCGTAAGCTAAATAAGCAAATACTAAAAATAAAATAATTTTAGATGTCAATTGATCACGTTTTGATAGCAATTCAACCAGTGAATAACCAATCCAAATAACAATGTGCAAGCTCCAAACGAAATACGTCTTCATAGCTCCTTCGCCGCCTTTTCATTCGTTACCCAAAAGAACAAATTTGTATCTAACTATAAGAAAAGCACGTCCCACTTCATATCTATGCCATCTAGAGCTTATTTAAGACTATCTCAGCGCTTTTTACATGTTTCTTCTAGAATTTATACTCACCAGCAGCAAAAACTGTCTGACAAGCATCTGATACTTTATGAAAACCGTTTTCATCAAAAAAAAGCTGATGCGTACGCATCAGCTTTTTAAAAACATTATTTTACAATGTGAATTGGGCTTCCAATAGCTACTTCTGCAGCTTCCATTGTGATTTCACCTAATGTTGGGTGAGCGTGAATTGTTAATGCGATATCTTCAGCTGTTACGCCAGCTTCGATAGCAAGACCAAGCTCAGCGATCATGTCAGATGCGCTAGGTCCAGCGATTTGAGCACCAACAACTACTCCGTCTTCTTTACGAGTGATAAGCTTCAAGAAGCCTTCTGCAGCGTTAAGTGCAAGCGCACGTCCGTTAGCAGCAAATGGGAATTTAGAAGCTTTAACAGCTAATCCTTCTTCTTTCGCTTGTGCTTCAGTATAACCTACAGATGCAAGCTCAGGCTCAGAGAATACAACTGCTGGAATTCCTAAGTAGTCAATTTCAGCAGGTTCGCCAGCGATTACTTCAGCTGCGATTTTACCTTCGTAAGAAGCTTTGTGTGCAAGTGGTGGTCCAGTTACGATATCACCAATTGCAAAGATGTTGCTTACAGATGTACGAGTTTGGTTATCGATTTCGATAAGACCACGATCAGTCATTTTAACGCCAACTTGCTCAAGACCAAGCTCATCAGTGTTAGGACGACGACCTACAGTAACTAATACGTAGTCAGCATCGATTACTTTTGACTCTCCGCCTACTTCAAACGTAACTTGTACGCCGTCAGCAGTTTCTTCCACACCTTTAGCCATTGCTTTTGTATAGATTTCAACGTTTCCTTTTTTCTTAAGGTTACGTTTAACAAGTGAACTCATTTGTTTTTCAAAACCAGCTAAAATTTCATCAGCAGCTTCTACAAATGTAACTTCTGTACCAAAGTTAGCAAAAGCAGTACCAAGCTCAGTACCGATGTAACCTCCACCGATTACAACTAATTTTTTAGGAACTTCTTTAAGCGCTAATGCACCTGTAGAGTTAATTACGCGCTCAGAGAATTTGAATCCAGGGATCTCGATTGGACGAGAACCAGTTGCAAGGATTGCATTTTTGAATTTGTACGTTTGTGCTGAATTTTCATCCATTACACGTACAGTTTCGCTGTCAACGAAGTAAGCTTCACCTTTTACGATGTCAACTTTGTTACCTTTAAGAAGGCCTTCAACACCGCCAGTAAGTTTGTTTACAACGCCGTTTTTGAATTCTTGAACTTTAGAGAAATCAACTGTTACGTTCTCAGCGATAATCCCCATGTCTTCAGAATGTTTAGCGTGTTCAAAACGGTGACCTGCAGCGATTAATGCTTTTGAAGGAATACAACCAACGTTTAAACATACGCCTCCAAGGTTACCTTTTTCTACGATTGTAACTTTTTGACCTAATTGAGCTGCACGAATTGCTGCAACATAGCCACCAGGGCCAGCACCAATGACAAGAGTATCAGTTTCGATTGGGAAATCTCCTACTACCATTTATTACGCCTCCATTAATAATAATTCTGGATCATTTAATAAACGCTTGATTTGGTTAAGAGCGTTTTGAGCTGTTGCGCCATCGATAATACGGTGGTCAAAGCTTAGTGATAATGCTAATACTGGAGCAATTACAATTTCACCGTCGCGTACAACTGGTTTTTCAGCGATACGTCCGATACCTAGAATTGCAACTTCTGGGTGGTTGATAACAGGAGTAAACCATTGTCCACCAGCAGAACCGATATTTGTGATTGTACAAGAAGCGCCTTTCATTTCAGCAGGAGCTAATTTACCATCACGTGCTTTTCCAGCAAGGTCGTTAATTTGATCAGAAATTTCGAACACAGATTTACGATCAGCATTTTTCACAACTGGTACTAACAGACCTTTTTCAGTGTCAGCAGCGATACCGATGTTGTAGTAATGTTTTTGAATTACTTCATCTGTAGAATCATCAATTGAAGTGTTAAGAGCTGGGAACTTCTTAAGTGCTGAAGTTAACGCTTTTACCACGTAAGGTAAGAATGTTAATTTAATACCTTGATCTGCTGCAACTGTTTTGAATTTTTTACGATGAGCAACAAGAGCTGTTACATCGATTTCATCCATTAATGTTACGTGTGGAGCAGTGTGCTTAGAGTTAACCATAGCTTTTGCGATTGCACGACGGATACCGCTCATTTTCTCGCGAGTTTCTGGTAGGTCGCCTTCAGGAATAGCCTGTGCTGCTGCTGCTTTTGGCTCAGCTGAAGCAGTTTCCTCTTTAGCTGGAGCTTCAGCAGTTGCTGTAGAACCACCAGATAAGAAGCCATCGATATCATCTTTGACAATACGTCCGTTTTTACCTGAACCAGGAACAGCTTTAATGTCTACACCTTTTTCACGAGCATATTTGCGCACTGAAGGCATAGCAATTACTTTACGGTTAGGATCAACATCAGCTTGTGCTGCAGGAGCTGTTGCTTCTTCAGTCACTTCTTCAGTTGAAGCTTCTTCTTTAGCTTCTTCTGCTGGTGCATCATCATGATCGTCACCTTTGAATTTTAAGTCTTCGTATCCAGGAGCATCAAAAGTAACGATAACTTGTCCTACAGTAGCTACTGTACCTTCGTCAACTTTCACTTCTAATACTTTACCTTTTACAGGAGATGGGATTTCAACAACAGCTTTGTCATTTTGTACTTCTGCTAGTACATCATCCTCATCAATTTCATCTCCAGCTTTTACGAACCATTTTACAATTTCACCTTCGTGGATACCTTCACCGATATCCGGCAGTTTAAATTCAAATGCCACGTGTCTTCACCCTCCTAGTTAGTTGCGTTCAATTTGTTAGTGTTTATTTTATCTAAGACAGAAATCAGCAAAAAGCTGATTTCTGTCACAGTAAAATGCTAATTAAAATTCAAGTACTTTTTTAGCTGTTTCAACGATATCTTTGTGGTCTGGTAACCATACGCCCTCAGCTTGAGAGAATGGGAACACAGTATCCGGTGCTGTTACACGTAATACTGGTGCTTCTAAGCTTAGGATTGCACGATCGTTAATTTCAGCTACAACGTTAGCTGCGATACCAGCTTGTTTTTGAGCTTCTTGAACTACTACTACGCGACCAGTTTTTTCAACTGATGCAAGAATTGTATCGATATCTAAAGGTTGAACTGTACGTAAGTCCACTACTTCAGCAGAGATACCTTCTTTTTCTAGTTCTTCAGCTGCTTTTAATGATGAGTGTACCATTGCACCGTAAGCGATAAGCGTTACGTCTGTACCTTCACGTTTCACATCAGCAGTACCTAAATCAATTGTGTATGATTCTTCAGGTACTTCTTGACGGAATGAACGGTAAAGCTTCATGTGCTCTAAGTATACAACCGGATCGTTATCACGGATTGATGAAATTAAAAGACCTTTTGCATCGTATGGAGTTGAAGGAATTACAACTTTTAAACCAGGTTGAGATGCTACGATACCTTCTAAGCTATCAGCGTGAAGTTCTGGTGTATGAACGCCTCCACCGAATGGTGAACGGAATGTGATTGGTGCATTCCAGCGACCGCCAGAACGGTAGCGCATACGTGCAGCTTGACCTGATACAGAATCAAGTACTTCGTATACGAAACCAAAGAATTGAATTTCAGGAACCGGACGGAAACCTTGAGTCGATAGACCCACAGCAAGACCACCGATACCAGATTCAGCTAATGGCGTATCGAATACGCGATCTTCGCCGAACTCTTGTTGAAGACCTTCAGTCGCACGGAATACTCCACCGTTTACGCCAACGTCTTCACCAAAAACTAATACGTTTTCGTCGTTTTTCATTTCTGTGCGTAACGCATCAGTAATCGCTTGAATCATTGTCATTTGCGCCATGGCTTACTTCGACTCCTTCTCTTTGTAGATTTCATATTGCTCTTGTAAGTTTGAAGGCATAGTTTCGTACATGATTTCCATTAAATCTGTAACTTTTTGCTTCGGATAATCGTCAGCCTTCTTAATAGCTTGTTTGATATCTTCTTTAGCTTGCTCGATTACTTTGTTTTCTTCTTCTTCATTCCAGATGCCTTTAGCTTCTAAGAATTTACGGAAGCGAACAAGTGGATCTTTCTTTTCCCACTCAGTGTCAAGCTCAGCTGTACGATAACGAGTTGGATCGTCACCAGCCATTGTATGTGGACCATAACGGTAAGTTAATGTTTCAACTAAAGTTGGACCTTCACCGTTTACTGCACGCTCACGAGCTTCGCTTACTGCAACGTATACTGCTAGTGCATCCATACCGTCTACTTGAACGCCTGGGATACCAACAGCCGCTGCTTTTTGAGCGATTGTACGTGCTGCAGATTGCTTTTCAACTGGTGTTGAAATTGCAAAGCGGTTGTTTTGTACAACAAAGATTGCTGGAGCTTTGAATGCACCTGCGAAGTTCATACCTTCGTAGAAGTCACCTTGTGAAGCTCCGCCGTCACCTGTATAAGTGATAGCTACTGCTTTTTTACCGCGCTTTTTAAGACCTAGTGCCACACCAGCAGTTTGCACGATTTGTGCACCGATGATGATTTGTGGAGAAAGTACATCTACACCTTCTGGCGCTTGGTTACCGTGGAAATGACCACGAGAGAATAAGAATGCTTGATATAATGGAAGACCATGCCAAATTAACTGAGGCACATCACGGTACCCAGGTAAAATGAAATCTTCTTTTTCTAATGCGAAATGTGAAGCGATTTGAGAAGCTTCTTGCCCAGCAGTTGGTGCATAGAAACCTAAACGACCTTGACGGTTCAATGAAATTGAACGTTGATCAAGAATACGAGTGTATACCATGCGAGTCATTAACTCTTTTAATTTTTCGTCAGATAAATCTGGCATCGCTGATTTATTTACTACTTCGCCCTCTTCATTAAGAATTTGGAACGTTTGGTACTGCTCAGCGATTTTATCAAGTTGCTTTGATACATCAATAATAGCCTTTTTAGTTTTAGCAGCCATCTAAGTCACCTCTTCCTTTCATTTAAGCCGTATAAATTCATTTTACTAATCAAACAAACATACACGCTTTTAGAATGTCCCAAATGGACAAGTAAAAGTCATATTTTGTCGAGTAGCTTTTTGAATTCGCTAATCCTTAACATTTCTATGTATTCCCCAGCGAATTCTGTGCAAACATTTACGTAAAAGGAAAGTTTAAGCGAAACGAGCGTTTCGTTAAACTGTATTAATTATTTTGCAAAAATGATTAATACAACACTTACTACGCTAACTAGTTTACAATACACTAAAACAGTTCGTCAATGCATTTACATCAAGAAATTACGCTTTTTTAGTTTGTGAAATAAAACACATAAAAAAGACATGCTGTACTATTACACAGATACAAACTGTATTATATGTTTTATAATAACCTTCTCTTTTTTTACGTCTGCATATCTCCTATCTTGCCACAAATAAACGATTTTTTAAAACAATAACCTTTTGCAATTTTTACTTGAATCATGTCGAAATCCTTTCTTCATTTCAGAAAACATTCCTTTTCAGCAAAAAAAAGACCTGTAAAATTCACAGGCCTTCTTATTTATCCTCACTATTTTTCACCTTTAACTTTGTTTTGTTATAAAAATCTTCTTTGGCTTTGTTGTAGTCAGCTGTTAATGTGTTAAACGTTTCTTTTTTCTTTTCAACTTCTTTATAGGTAGCATTAATCGAAGCGATTTGTGTTTCAAGATTCTCTAATTTCACATTTTCTTTTTCAAAGAGCGTATATAGCTGACGATCTAATTCAATGGAATGAAGATAGGCATCATGTAAGGACTGGTAGGCCTTATAACGCTTCTTCATTAACGCAGATAGTTCAAGCGCCTCGTCTTTTGCTTTGCCGTCCTCTAGTTTTTGAATCTTAGGTTCTGTCGCTTCAAATTGTTTTTGCGAAGCGCTGATGCTTTTTTCTTCTTTTTGTAATTTACTTTCACGCTCATCTAATAACTGCTGCGCTTTTTGTGCTTTATTTTTTATTTTCTTTTTATCTTTAATCCCTAGCTGAATAATTTGGTCGTATATCGCATTTTCTTGCTGTTCTAAATCAGCTAACGGTTTTTGCTGATCGGCAAATTGCTTTTCTTGTGCTACCACTTTTTCTAATCCATTATATACCTCAAGTTCAGGCGATGAGCCTTCTGCACAGCCTGCTAGTGACATAGCAGCAATGCCGATAATTATATATCTTCCGACGCATTTCATATCTGGTAAATCCTCCCTTATCCATGGGCCATTATACAATTTTTGTAGGAAATTAGCAATTTCTCTACACCCTTTTTCCACCTTTTAATATATTATACTAACCCAATCGTGAAAAAAAGGGAGTTTATTACTTTTTACCTTGGGATTGATAACTACGGGAGGTTATATTATGTGGGGTTACGGTGGATATGGCTGCGGCAGTTCTAATAAAGGCTTTGTTTTATTAATCGTACTGTTCATTTTATTAGTTATTATCGGCTGCAGCTGTGGCGGCTGGTAATTATACAATAAAAGCGGCTAACGGTCGCTTTTATTTTTTCTTATGCAGGTTTTTCCATAGGCGTGATACATATAATTAGAAGAAACATTTATGTGGTCAAGGTCGAGGTAATGACTTTTTTATACGGATTTGATACACTTTATACCTATAAAATAGCCTAGGGAGATGTGAAAGTTGATTACAATGAACGATATTATTCAAGACGGACACCCAACGCTGCGAGAAGTAGCAAAAGAAGTACCGTTACCTGCTTCTGAAGAAGACAAAAAGATTTTACATAGCTTATTAGAATATGTAAAAAACAGCCAAGATCCTGAAATTGCTGCTAAATATGGGCTGCGATCTGGTATCGGGCTTGCCGCTCCTCAAATTAATGTATCAAAACGAATGATTGGGGTACACGTTACGGATGAAAAAGGCAAGCTATACAGCTATGCATTATTTAATCCTAAGATCATTAGCCACTCAGTAGAAAAGACATACCTTACAGGTGGTGAAGGCTGCTTGTCTGTCGATCAAGATATCCCAGGATTTGTTCCTCGGTATGCACGTATCACAGTAAAAGGCACAACACTTGAAGGCGAAGAAGTGAAAATTCGTTTGAAAGGCCTTCCTGCTGTCGTATTCCAGCACGAAATTGATCATTTAGACGGAATTATGTTTTATGATTACATTAATAAAGAAAATCCATTTCAAGAACCTGAAAATGCTTTTCCATATGAACGCTAAAAAACGCGAGCTGCTGCTCGCGTTTTTTCTTACTTTAATAATCCTACTAGCTCCAATCCGTGGAGAATACCATCTTCTGCTACATCTTTTGTAACAAGATCAGCAACTTCTTTCACGACTTCTTCCGCATTTCCCATCGCTACGCCATTTCCCACAAATTCCAGCATTTCAATATCGTTTAAGCCGTCTCCAAATGCATATACATCTTTTTTGTCAAAACCGAGCTTTTCAATCATTGTCTCAATTCCTCGCGCTTTTGATCCACCTTTTGGCAGAACATCAGTTGAAAATTCATGCCAGCGAATAAAGTCAAATTTCTTAAATTTTTCTTCATAAGGAGCTTCTTCTCCCGCTGTACAGAACAAGAGGGATTGATAAATTTCACGCCCTTCGAAATAAGTAGGATCGTGGTGAGGGTGGGTAAATCCAATTTTCAGCGTACTGATGCTGGATTCGATATAGTCATGAAACTCGATGTTTGATTTCATATCTTCATGATCCATGTACACAACAGGGTGATCATGCTCAACAGCAAAAGCCGTTAAGTGTTGAAGCTCTTCTTTATTTAACGGATTTTTGTAAAGAACTTCTCCATTTAAGACAATGTACTGACCATTAAAGCTAATATATGTTTGAATATCCAACTCTTCACGCAGATCTTTAAACATAAAAGGAGCTCTTCCAGTTGCAATTGCCACTTCATGCCCCTGCTCTTTTAGCAGCTGTACAGCTTTTTTTGTAGAAGCAGGCAGTTTTTTATCATGATCCAATAACGTTCCATCAATATCAAAAAAAATAATCTTTCGTTCCACGTTTATCACCTTATTTTTTATAATTTTTTATCTCTTTGTTAAGCCTTTCCGATTATATCAAACAAGCTCTGGTTTCTCTATAAATGGACGTTCCTATTTACATTTTTCCATATTTAACCACGAGAAACCTCTCCCTTTTCATCATATAATAAAAGTACAGAGAGAGACAGGCAGGTATTGCAAAAAAAACAAAGGAGCTAAAAAATCATGTTAAAAGATTTTCGAAAAAGGCTGCTAAAACGCTGGAATGAATTATTGCGTAAAAAAACGATGGCATAATCGATTTTTTCAGGGCTTTCTGTTGTAAAATTTGCAGAGTGTGTGTCTGCATCGTACAATGGAATAGCCCTATTTTTTATACGCCCGGAAAATATAGTCTTGTATCCGTTTCCTATTAATATTATTCTATAATTAATTGACTTGTTATATTTAGATGACTAAAATGTAGTGAAAGCAAGTTTCTTTAGAAAATACATGAAATACATACACATTTTATAATATAATAAAATAAGTTATTTGAATTTCGGAATTAAGGAGAGATTTTTGTTATGATTTTTAAAGTTTATTTTCAAGAAAAAATGAGTGAAGTAGCTGTACGTGAAAATACAAAAACAGTCTATGTGAACGCAGATTCTGAGCGTGACGTTCGTCAAAAGTTAAAAGCGCGTTCAATTAATATTGAGTTTGTTCAAGCAGTGACAGGAGACTATTTAGAGTACGAACAACAGCATGAAGATTTTAAAGTATTGGAGATATGATGAAAATGAAATTTGTAAAAAATAATCAAACGGCAGTTTTCGCCCTGGGTGGACTAGGCGAAATCGGTAAAAATACGTATGCCGTACAGTTTCAAGATGAAATTATCCTTATTGATGCAGGAATTAAATTCCCTGAAGATGAGCTTTTAGGAATTGACTACGTTATTCCTGACTACAGTTATTTAGTAAAAAATGCAGATAAAATCCGTGGCCTTTTCGTTACACATGGTCATGAAGATCACATCGGCGGAATTCCTTACTTATTAAGAGAATTAAACATTCCTATTTATGCAGGGAAATTAGCCCTTGGGCTTCTTCGCAACAAATTAGACGAGCACGGGTTGCTTCGCACAGCTCAGCTTCATGAAATTACCGAAGATGACGTAATTAAGTTCCGCAAAACATCGGTAACGTTCTTCCGCACAACTCACAGTATTCCTGATTCTTACGGAATTGTGGTAAAAACACCAAACGGACAAATCGTACATACAGGAGATTTCAAGTTTGATTTTACACCAGTGGGCGAACCGGCGAACTTAACGAAAATGGCTGAAATTGGTAAAGAAGGCGTTCTATGCTTGCTTTCAGACAGTACAAACAGTGAAATTCCTAACTTTACGATGTCTGAGCGCCGCGTAGGTGACAGCATTCATGACATTTTCCGTAAAGTAGACGGCCGTATTATTTTTGCAACGTTTGCTTCAAATATTCATCGCTTACAGCAAGTAGTGGAAGCAGCCGTATTGCATAACCGTAAAGTTGCTGTATTCGGACGCAGTATGGAAGCAGCTATTGAGATTGGCCAACAGCTTGGATATATCTCATGTCCAAAAGATACGTTCATTGAGCCTTCTCAAATTAACCGAATTCCAGCTAATCGCGTGACTATTTTATGTACAGGCAGCCAAGGTGAACCGATGGCAGCGCTATCTAGAATTGCAAACGGTACTCACCGCCAAATTCAAATTATCCCTGGAGATACGGTTGTATTCTCATCTTCACCTATTCCAGGAAATACAGTAAGTGTTAGCAAAACAATTGATATGCTATTCCGTGCAGGAGCAGAGGTTATTCACGGTGCTCTAAACGATATCCACACTTCTGGACACGGTGGACAGGAAGAGCAAAAATTAATGCTTCGTTTGATGAAACCAAAATACTTTATGCCAATTCACGGTGAGTATCGCATGCAGAAGATGCACATCAAACTTGCAACAGATTGTGGAGTTCCTGAAGAAAACTGCTTCATTATGGATAATGGAGAGGTGCTAGCTTTAAGCGACAGCGAAGCTTCAGTAGCTGGAAAAATCCCTTCAGGCTCTGTATATATTGACGGAAGCGGAATTGGTGACATTGGAAATATCGTACTTCGTGACCGCCGCATTTTATCTGAAGAAGGTCTTGTTATTGTGGTTGTAAGCATCAATATGAAAGACTTCAAGATCGCTGCTGGTCCAGACATTATCTCTCGTGGTTTTGTTTATATGCGCGAATCTGGCGACTTAATTAATGATGCACAATCCCTTATTACAAAACACTTGAACAAAGTAATGGAACGTCGTACGTCACAATGGTCTGAGATTAAGAATGAAATCACAGACACATTGGCTCCATTCCTTTACGAAAAAACAAAGCGCCGTCCAATGATTTTACCGATCATTATGGAGGTTTAATAAAAGAAATAGAGCGGATGCGATCGCATCCGCTCTTTCTTTTATTAAGCACTGGCAAATTTATTTTCGAAGCGGTTGATATCTGCATCTGCTCCAATAACAATCAACACGTCCCCTTCTCGAATCGTTTCTGACGCTTGCGGAGAAACGATGATATCTCGATCACGCTTAATGGCTACAATGTTAATGCCATATTTCGCACGAATGTCTAACTCAATTAACGTATTGCCAGCCATTCTTTTACTCGCTACTAACT
The DNA here is from genome assembly GCF_023715685.1 of Priestia aryabhattai. Lineage (NCBI taxonomy): Bacteria > Bacillati > Bacillota > Bacilli > Caryophanales > Bacillaceae > Priestia > Priestia aryabhattai. Next base: position 585,036 of record NZ_JAMBOQ010000003.1, on the reverse strand, counting down.
CTACAATGCTGTGTTCTTCAGATAGCTCTAAATAATCTAGCACGCTGTTTGAAATCATGTTATTGGCAATTCTTCGTCCCATATCTCGTTCGGGATGCACGATAAAATTAGCTCCAATTTTTGATAGTACTTTGGCATGATAATCATTTTGCGCTTTTACCGTTATTTTTTCAACGCCCAACTCTTTTAGAATAAGGGTCGTCAAAATACTTGCCTGAATATTGTCACCAATAGCTACGATAACATGATCAAAATTACGAATTCCTAAACTTTTTAGAACCCCTTCGTCCATTGAATCGCCTACTACTGCGTGGGAAGCAACGTTAGCATACTCATTTACCTTTTCTTCATCAATATCAATCGCCAGAACTTCCATTCCTTGATCGCTTAATGTTTTACAAATACTTCCTCCAAATCTACCTAATCCGATGACTGCAAATTCTTTTTTCATTTGAATTCCTCCATTATGTACAGGAAAAAATCTGAACTACCGTTATTTTACCACAATTCTTTTGTATCAACCTCATTTTCCCGTTAACGACGCTTATACCTCTTTACTATTTCTCACAGAAAAACAGAAAGATCAACTCTCTCTGTTTTTTAAGCTGTAGCATGGGTTTGAACAAGGTAATAATATACGCCTTTTTGCTGCATTAGTTCCATGTGATTACCTGTTTCAATAATGCTTCCGTGATCTAATACAATGATGTTATCTGCTTCTCGTATGGTAGATAACCGATGAGCAATCATGATGGCAGTTCTGTTTTTTAACAGCGTTTTAAGCGCCTGTTGAATCTTCACTTCTGTTTCTGTATCGATGCTTGCTGTCGCTTCATCTAAAATGATAATACGAGGATCAGCCAACAGCGTTCGAGCAAATGAAATCAATTGACGCTCTCCCACGGATAAGACGTTTCCCCGCTCTTCTACTTCCGTATCATAGCCTTTTTTCAGACGCTTTATAAAATCTGCAGCCCCTACCGCTTCTGCCGCCTTGATCACTTCATCATCAGCAGCATCCGGCTTTCCAAACCGAATGTTTTCCATAATGGTTCCTGAAAAAATAAATGTTTCTTGCAGCACAATACTAATTTGCGCTCGTAAACTCGCTAAAGTAATATCTTGAATAGGCATATTATCAATTAAGATTTGCCCTTCGTTCACATCATAAAAACGCGTGATTAAATTAGCAATGGATGTTTTTCCAGATCCAGTATGCCCCACTAAAGCAACCGTCTGTCCTTCTTTTATTTCAATTGATACGTTGTTTAGAGCTTTCCGCTTCCCATCATAAGAAAATGAGACGTGCTTGAACTCAACTTTTCCCTTCATATCCTCTAAAGACGTAGCGGTTTCTAAATCCGCGACAAGAGGTTTTTCATCTAAAAATTCAAAGATACGCTCGGATGAAGCCATTCCCATTAATAATTGATTGTATACTTGCCCTAAACGAGAAATCGGTTCCCAAAACATCCCAAGATAAAAAGCAAATGATACAAAAATACCAATTGTTAGCCGTTCATCTTGAATAAGTACAGCACCGAACCAAATTAAAATAGCCGTTCCAACAGCATTTGTAAGTTCTACAAATGGTCGAAACATGGCATTTTTTCGAGTAGCTTGCCTCCAACTCTCGTAATTTTCACTGTTTATACGCTCAAAAAACAGCATATTTTCTTGTTCTTGAGCAAATGATTGAGTGACACGAATGCCTTGAATACTCTCATTTAAATGTGAATTTAATACTGACTGTTTCATACGAACAACTTGCCATGATCGACGAATTCTTCTTCTCAACTTTGTAGAAATCAAGAACATAATCGGTAAAATAACTAAAACAGCACATGTCAAAGTAGGACTGAGAGAAAATAATATAACCACAATCCCAACTAACAATAAGAGGTCCATAAATAGGTTAACCACCCCATTGGTAAATAAATCTTGAAGAGAGTTAATATCATTCATAATCCTTACAAGAATAGAGCCTCCTGAACGTGTATCGAAAAAACGGTGCGACAGCCCTTGAACATGCGTAAATAAATGTTTTCTTAAATCATATATAACGTGCTGCCCGAGTTGGTTCATCCATTTAATTCGAAAGACATTCGCAATATACGATAGTACATACAAGCTAAAGATCATGAAAACTAACTGCATGAGCAGCGTGCTATTCTTGTCTTTCACAGCATGATCAAGCGTATATACACCTATCAAAATAGGAATAGCAAGTCTAATTACCGTAGTGATAATGACCATAAAAAACGAGAAAGGAAGCAAGTTTTTTCGATATGGATGAAGATAACGAAACAAGCGGGCCATTTGCTTCCAGTTAAACATCTTATCAATGATTTGATCTGTTTGATAATAAAAGCGCTCTCGAACAACTTTATATTTTTCGGCTTCCATTCTATTCCTCCCTTGTTATACGTTCATCACCGACGTATTGCTTTCATATTGAATGTCATAAATGTTTTTATAAATCCCTTGCTTTTGAATGAGTGTTTCATGGCTTCCTCTCTCTTTTATTCGACCTTCGTGTAAGACCAAGATTTCATCGGCATGTCGCAAAGAAGAAAGGCGGTGTGCGATAATAAACGTAGTACGATTTTTCATCACTTCTTTTAAAGCCAATTGAATTTCTCTTTCTGTTTTCATATCAACAGCACTCGTGGCATCATCTAATACTAAGATGCTAGGGTTTAAGATAAGCGCTCGTGCAATAGCAATGCGCTGCTTTTGTCCACCTGATAACCCCAGTCCTCTCTCTCCCAGCATCGTATCATATCTATCTGGAAGTTCCATAATAAAGTCATGCGCCTGTGCCCGTTTTGCAGCATCAACAATGTCTTCTCTAGAAATACCTGGAACGCCATAGGAGATATTGGTCCCTATACTGCTTGAGAATAAAAATGTTTCTTGAAGTACGAAACCAATTTCTTTCCGAAGAACAGAGAGTGGATACTCTTTAATCGGACGATGGTTAACTAAGATCTGTCCTGAAGTCGGTTCGTAAAACCTCGTGAGCAGCTGTGTTAAGCTTGTTTTGCCGGCTCCAGTTGCTCCAATTAAACCTACTACTTTCCCTTTAGAAGCAGAAAATGATATGTTCTCAAGCGATTTTTTTTCTTCGTTTGGATAGGCTAAGCTAACATGTTGAAACTCGACTGTTCCATTAATAGAGAAACTTCCGGAATGCTCATGGACTTTTTCTTTTTCTTCTAAAATTTCTAGCAGCCTTTCACCTGAAGCTTTAGACTGTGAAAACATATTGATAACAAACCCTAGATTCATAATAGGCCACATCAAATAAGAGGTTAAGCTAAAGAAAGCAACAAGCTCTCCCGGGCGTACGCTGCCGTTCATAACAAGCGCTCCTCCGTACGCAAGGAGACCAACAATAGATAAGTTTCCTATAAACTCCATTAAGGGGAAATAAGTCGCCCACACATTCGCTGTTTCAATGTTTCGATTTTTATAAACTCCATTGGAGTCGTTAAATTTAGAGGTTTGAAATTTTTCTCTTGATAATGATTTGACCGTCTGTATGCCGCTTATACTTTCTTGAACATTTGTATTAAGTTCCCCAAACGATTGGCGAATTAAGCGAAACGCTGGATGAACGCGTTTATCAAAACGATAAACGGCTACCCCTAAAAAAGGCAGCAAGCAGATTGTGACAAGAGTGAGTGAAATAGAGTAATAGAACATAACGGAAAAGCTGGCAGTAAGTAAAATAATGAAGCGAATTAATTCTGAGAAGCCAAAAGATAGAAAAAAACGGAATCCTTCTACATCAGCTGTCAACCTGGACATCAAGTCCCCTGTTTTAGCATTGTCATAGTATGAAAACGGTAAATACTGAAGTTTGCGGTAAAGTTTATTGCGAAGAGTATACACGGACTTAATTCCAAATAAGTCGCCGTAATATTGCTGAATATATGTAAAGATTCCTTTGACAATCATCAGTCCAATAAAAATAAATGCTACATTATCGACTAGCTGATATTGTTTTCCTAACACAATATGATCAATCGTATATTGCAACACAATAGGGTAAATCACAGTGATTGAGGTTACAAACAACAAACAAATAGCAGAATAAAAAAAGTACATTCGGTACGGCAAATAAAAATCTTTTAGTTTTTTAAACGTTCCCATATACCCCGTCCTTTCCCTTAGCTAGAATGTGCCACACATATTTAAATATATCGGTTCCCGAAATAAATTACCATAATTTTTATAATTTTTATCAAAAAAAGGTAAATAGTCATAAAAAAAGATCAGCTCATCGCTGATCTTTTTTATTGTTTTTCCACTGCATGTCCGCCGAACTCATTGCGAAGAGCGGCAACTACTTTACCTGTAAACGTATCATCTTCAAGTGAGCGATAGCGCATCATTAACGATAGAGCAATAACTGGCGTTGGCACTTGTAAATCTAAAGCTGATTCAACCGTCCATTTTCCTTCACCAGAAGAATGCATGACTCCTCGAATACTGTCAAGTTTTGCATCTTTTGAAAATGCACGTTCCATTAATTCGATTAACCATGAGCGAATAACAGAGCCATTATTCCATACGCGGGCTACGGCTTCATAGTCATAGTCAAATTCACTTTTCTCTAACACATCAAAACCTTCAGCAATTGCTTGCATCATGCCGTACTCAATTCCGTTATGAACCATTTTCAAGAAGTGACCACTTCCTGCTGCACCTGAATAGAGATAGCCGTTTTCTACGTTGATGTCGCGGAAAATAGGTTCGATTGTAGCAAATGCTTCTTTATCTCCGCCAATCATCATACAAGCGCCGTTTCGAGCACCTTCCATTCCGCCGCTTGTTCCAACATCAAAGTAGTGAATTCCTTTTTCAGCAGAAGCTGCAGCACGTCGTACAGAATCTTTATACTTGGAATTACCACCTTCGATAATCATATCTCCTTCTTCAAGTAGTTCTTGGAGCTCGGAAATTACTTTTTCTGTAAGCTCTCCAGCCGGAACCATTACCCAAGCAATGCGTGGTTTTTCTAATTTGCTCACTAATTCTTTAATGGAAGAAGCGCCTTCTGCTCCCTTTTCTGATACTTTCTGTACTGCTTCGTTATTAACATCGAATGCTACCACAGAATGGTTATGATCTAGTAAATTTAATACTAAATTTGCTCCCATTTTCCCTAAGCCAATCATACCTAATTTCATATGTAAATTACCTCCAATAGTAAGTTTCGTATCATGTTGTTAGTGTTAGTATGGTGTAAACTCACAAGAAAAAATCCACATTTTTATATTTCCTTTATCAGTTACTTCCTACACACAAAAAAGAAAAACATTCGATGCAAGTTCTACTAAGCATCGAATGCTTTTCACCTGTTACAACTGCCTGTATTTATTCGTTCTCGCCTAATACACGATTCACGCGCTTTTCAAGCATTTTCATACCGCTTCCGCCAGCTTGGAAGTGGCGTAGCTGACCTGTTTTATCAAATACGTAATATGCCGGTACATATTGATTTTCAAATGCATCCGTTAATTTATGTTCACTGTCTACAAAGATTGGCTGCGTAATGTCATGTTCTGCTGCTACTTCTTTAATTTTTGTTAAGTCTAAATCATCTTCAGAGCGTGGCATATGAACTGCTACTACGTTTAATTGATCTTTGTATTGGTCGCGAAATTCATTTACTTGAGGCATTGCTTCTTTACATAAATGACAGCTTACTGACCAAAAATGAATAAGCGTTGGCTTTTCGCCGATTAGCTGCTCTTTTGTTACCTCTCCGTTTAACCATTCTGTAGCGCCCGTTAACTCAGGCATTGGCTGACGTAATTTCATGAATAAAAGCCTCCCTTATTTTTACTATTATTGACTATATGTTCTCTATTATCCGATGAAAAAAAGGCCTAACGTGGACGTTAGACCTTTTAAACGTTGTGCTTACGCGTTTAAAGTAGCTTGACCTGGTTTCCAGTTAGCTGGGCAAAGTCCGCCAGTTTGTAACGCTTGAAGAACACGTAAAGTTTCATCAACGTCACGGCCAATATTGTTGTGGTTTACAACTGAATATTGTAATTCGCCTTCTGGGCTGATGATGAATAAACCGCGAAGTGCTACACCTTCTTCTTCAATTAAAACGCCGTACTCACGAGAAACAACGTGATTTGTATCAGCTGCTAATGGATATTTAAGATCACCTAAACCATTATCTTTACGATCAGTGTTGATCCAAGCTAAGTGTGTATGGATTGTGTCTGTAGAAACACCGATTACTTCTGCGTCAAGATCTTCAAACTCATCAAAACGATCAGAAAGTGCAGTGATTTCTGTTGGACATACAAATGTAAAGTCCATTGGATAGAAGAATAATACTGTCCATTTGTCATTTTTAATATTTTCTTCTAAGCTAACTTTACCGAATTCTTTGTTTGATAATACAGCTTCCATTTCAAAGCGTGGAGCTTGTTTACCTACCATACGTTCTGGCATACATGATCCCTCCAAATAATTATTAAATGAGAAAATGTATAAAACATTCTCACTTATGTACTGTTATAACGGTTTTCATTATAATAGATATTGTTTTTTTAGTCAATATTAATTAAGAATTAATTTAAACAACACCTTATAATGGTAACATAGTTGTTATGCCCGCCTTTAGGGCAAATTAAACCCTGACTTTAGCAAATAAATGCTATAAAAGGGTTGCATTTATTTACCTTCTCAGTTTAGCATGTCTAATATCGGGAATAAACAAATGTGCTCATACTCTTACAAAATCTTTTCCACAGAATAAATTCCCACTTACAATATTGAAACAGAACATAGGAAGGATGAACAAATAATGTTTAAGATGCAAGACATAAACTGGGAACAACTTCTTACCAATGCTGGAGTTATTGTGTTAAAACTTATTGCCATTACTATTGTATTTTTACTTGTACGAGCAATTGGTAAAAAAGTTATTGAACGTTCCTTTGAAAAAATGAGTGAGCGCGAAAATGCTACGCGCGGACGTATGCTCACACTCAAAAGTTTAACCGTTAATGTGTTTTCATATGTACTTATTTTTATTTTTGTCGTCATGCTTCTTGAAGCAGTAAATATCCATGCTACAGCTCTATTAGCTGGTGCCGGAGTTGTGGGTCTAGCAATCGGGTTCGGTGCTCAAGGACTTGTTAGTGACGTTGTAACAGGTTTCTTTTTGCTTCTTGAAAAACAGCTTGATGTAGACGACTATGTCACAACCGGAAGTTTTTCAGGAATTGTCGAATCAGTAGGTCTTCGTACTACTCAAATTCGCGGATTTGATGGAACTCTTCACTATGTGCCTAACCGTGAAATTACAAGCTTAAGCAATCATTCCCGAGGCAATATGCGCGCGTTGATTGATATTGGCATTTCGTATGATGATGATATTGACAAAGCTATTTCCGTACTAGAAAAAGTATGCGAGCGCGTTGCTGCGACAAACGAAAACATTGTAGAAGGACCAAGCGTGATAGGAGTTCAAGGTCTTGGCGCATCCGATGTTGTGCTTCGTGTAGTTGGCAAAGCTAAAAACGGTGAACAGTGGGGTGTTGAACGTCAGCTTCGCAAAGAGTTTAAAGAGGCGTTTGACGCAAACGGTATTGATATTCCATTCCCTCATCAAGTAAATATTGATAAAAAGCATGCTGAAGATGCCAAGCAGCCTCAGCATGCATAAAAAATAGCCGAAGGATTTATCCCTTCGGCTTTCTTTTATCCTTGTACCTTGTTGCCTACTTGCTGACAAATTTCTTCTGCCGTTAATCCGCTAGCTGTAATAACTGAGCCTTGCGTTACTGCATCAGAAATCCCCATTACGTTTGAATCCTGTCCTGTTACAACACAGCAATCGCACCCTTGTGCATCACTTTCGTTGCGTAATTGTACCACTTCATGTCCGAGCTGCTGAAGTGCAGCCTGTACATCTGTTAAACCGTATTCTACACCAATTCGTGCCATCGTTGCCCACCTCCTCATGCTATTAATTTAGCCATAAGGAAAAATGATTATACGATTTATTGATTGCCTTTATGTTCAAAATATTTTGTAATAAGTGAAATCGCGATATCTATTGCTCCTTCATGAGGCTGCAGCTTTGCATGATGAAGCCCATATTCAGACTGAACGCCAAGCCAAAACATAAATCCAGGAATATCTTTTAGCATATAGCCAAAATCTTCTCCTGTCATTGCTTCTTTGCACTCAATAACATCCACGTCCGTTTGCACTTTAGCAAACTCCATAAACTCTCGCGTGACTTCATGGTGATTATATACTTGATGATACATACAACCATAATCAATGGCTGTTTCACACTGATACCCTACTTCTACTCCTTTAATAATCGCTTCAATTCGCTCTTTAACACGCGTCATTGATTCAGGAGATAGCGTACGAATGGTTCCTTCTATTCGAGCTCGCTCCGCAATAATATTTTGAACCGTCCCCCCTTGAATTTTTCCTACTGTAATTACAGCGCTGTCTAGCGGATCAACGTTGCGAGCAACAATAGTTTGAAGCTGTGAAACGAGCTGACATGCAGCAACCACCATATCATTTGTTGTATGCGGATAAGCAGCATGCCCGCCTTTTCCTTTTAAATCAATAAATAACTCAGACGTGTTAGCAAATAGTAACCCTTCCTTCAGCGCAATCGACCCAACCGGATATTCAGGTGCTACGTGAAGGGCGAAGATGAAATCTGGAAGCCATTCTTTCATGATGTCGCTTTGGAGCATTGGCTGCGCTCCGCCTGGACCTTCTTCTGCAGGTTGAAAGATGAACAGTAAATTATCTTTGATTTCATGCTGAGCAAAGTAAGTCAGTACTCCTAGCCCAATGGCCATATGCATATCATGTCCACAGGCATGCATGAGTCCTTCATGCTGTGATTGAAAAGAATAATTTGTTTCTTCCGTGATAGGAAGACCATCAATATCTGCTCGGTAACCTATTGTTTTAGTTGGGTTTGTACCATGTACTTTAACAAAGAGCCCTGTTTTCCACGTCTTTACTTCTAAGCGCTCTTGCGGAAGAGTGTTAATATAATCAAGCAAAAAACGCTGTGTTTTTACCTCTTGAAACCCTAATTCAGGAATTTTATGTAGCTCTCTTCTTATTTTCACATATTCATTTTCAGCCATGTGTATGTCCTCCTCACGAAATAAAGAAGAAAGCGTGGTTGCCCACGCTTTCTTCTTGTCCATATGACACGTTTAAGGATTCAGTATCTGAATCGCTAAAACCTATTAATTCAGCAAAGAAAAAGCGCAAACTGATCGTCTTTCTTATTCTTCGTTTAATTGACGCAATTCTTGCTTGATTTCTGTTTTAGACTTTGTTTTTTCGTCAATTTCTTTAATAACGCGAGCCGGCGTACCTGCTACTACTGTGTAAGGAGCTACATCTTCTACTACAATTGCACCTGCAGCAACTACGGCACCTTTACCTACTGTTACACCTTCAAGAACAACAGCATTAGCACCGATTACTACATCATCTTCTACTACAACTGGTTTTGCAGAAGGTGGCTCAATAACACCAGCTAATACAGAACCTGCGCCGATGTGACAGTTTTTACCTACTGTTGCACGACCACCGAGTACTACATTCATGTCGATCATTGTTCCTTCACCGATCACAGAGCCGATGTTAATAGATGCACCCATCATAATAACAGCGTTGTCGCCGATTTCAACTTGATCGCGAATAATAGCGCCTGGCTCAATACGAGCTTTAATTCCTTTCATATCTAATAAAGGAATCGCAGAGTTGCGGCGATCGTTTTCAATTACGTAGTCTTCAATTTTTCCTTCGTTTGCTTCAATAGCAGCTTTGATTTCTTTCCATTCACCGAATACCACACCTGTGTTGCCCGTTACGAATGTTTTAGAAGATGAACCAAAGTCAATTCCTTCTACTTCACCTTTTACGTAAACTTTTACCGGTGTTGATTTTGTGCTGTTTTGAATAAATGAGATAATCTCATTAGCATCCATCATTTTCATTATGTATTCCTCCTAAGTAAGCAATGTCTCATTTAATGTAACAAAATGCTTTCACAATGACAAGCATCATTATCGTTTTAATAAAAAGATAACGATTGCAAATAAAAAAAGCGAGCATCTGGGCTCGCTTTAGACCGTTTCTCTTACATATTCACGTACAATATCAACGAATGCTCGAACTTGCTTCAGTTTAAAAGCTGATTCATATCCAACTAAAGAAGTGTCTCGCGTAATTGGCTCTCCATTTGCTTTTAGAAGCGGCGTCCGGTGAATATGGTTTCCAGCTTCTTTAATAGCAATCGATGGTAAAATAGCGAAGCCAAGACCATTTAAAGCCATTTGCTTACACGTCTCAATCTGATCCACTACAATCGTACGCTTCGGTGTAGTATGAAACTCTCGATGCCACCATTCTAAAATTTCTTGATAATACGTCGAGTCACTTTTAAATTGAATAAATGGTCGATGAGTATTTACTACTTCCGCTGCCCTTTCAATTTCTGAATCAACTAGGTAAAGAGGATCTGTAAACAAATGTTCTTTGACACCTTTCCAATCCGGGTTTCCACGTATGATTCCAATATGTACCTCATCTTCGTACAGGTAGCGAAGCATTTCACTGCTCCAGCCGGTTACAAGAGAGATTTTAGCATGTGGGTAACGATCCATATAGCGTTTTAACACCGCCGGCAGCCAGTGCTGTCCAATAATCGAAGCCACCGCTAATTTGAGTGTACCATATACTTCATTATCTAAATGATGCAAGTCCTCGCGAACCCGATCTTCTTTTTCTACCACTTCTTTTGCAAATTGAACAATCTTTTCTCCAGCAGGCGTTAATGACAGTCCTTTTTGCGAACGAATGAAGATTTGTGTATCCCATGCTTTTTCAATGGTTTGCAGCCTCTGTGATAAAGCTGGTTGCGATACAAATAATCTCTCTGCAGCTTTTCTCATATTTAATTCTTGAGCTAATACAACGAGCATTCGACATTCTATTAATTGCATTCAGTTATTCCTTTCAAGCCTCTTTTTACTTTCATTTTACCTTTATCATATAAGAAAAAAACGGAGAAAGATAGGCTGAAACACGATTTCTTAAAAAAATTATTGAAATGACTCCTTCGGGAGAATAATGGACTGCCTTCTTAATGACTTTAACAAATTTCTTCGTGTTAAAATCCCTTCAAAAATGCCATCTTCATTCTCTACGCACAAAAAAGGATGGTTAACCATGGCATTTATGACTTTCAGTACGGATTTTTTCATGGAGACACGAGGAACATTTTGATTCATAACTTCTTCTACTTTCATGGTTTCTAATCGTTCAAATTCAATGCGCTTTAATCCTAAAATCGAATCTAAAATAAGCGTCATGCTCACGAACCCCTGCAGCTGAAACCTTGGATTTAATACGGGAATGGACGTATAGCCAGTCTTTGTTAACACAAGCAAAGCATGTTCTAAATTATTTCCCACTTGAACATGAGCAACTTTATCAGAAGTGACAAGCAAATCTCGAAGTTCAATTTGATTTAACTGATTGTGATCAATATCAATCATTTATACATTCTCCTTCCATTTCTCATAACTTCCACGTGTGTAAAGAGAAAAAGAACAAGCTACAAAATGAAAATAGCTTGCTTACGTAAATGCGAACCTTTAAGAGGGAATAGCAGCAGACGCACTCGATGTTCTCCCTTATATGTTAAGTCTAGATTTTTTTAAAACAAGTGTCAACGAAAGTTCATAATTATCTGAATTTTTTATTTTAGTTTTTTTACAGCATTCGACTCGTTCCTTCCATTTCTCAGAAAATCTGCTATCACTTTGTCGATATTTCTCGTGAAAATAGGGCAGAAGCCACCGCAAAAACTCCATACGCAGTAACAAAAAAATACCGCAAAGTATAAAATCCTTTGCGGCATTCGTTTTGCTTTATCCCTTAATGAATAAGTTCAAAAATTTCAATTGCAATCATATCAACGTTATCAAATTGATAAACGGCTGGCTTTTCACCATCTTGATATACTTCAAGTTCGTATGTTTCAGTTTTTGCATGATATTTCACGCTGCAAATTCTTTTTCCCTCTACTTCGAAGAAGCGTTGTGGCGCTTCACTTCCACTTGCTTGCTCACGGAGATTCACAAGACGAGTTAAAATACCTTGTAATTGTGACATATAATCTCTCCTTTCACCTATTACATCATTACGCATTCGACTTTTCTACAATATCAATTCAAATAAACGCTTTATCTAAACTAATACTTAAAAGACACCATTTCACTATATGCCACATACTAAAAAAACACAAGTACTTTACGTGATTTTTCGTAAGAAAATGCCTTATTATAGCGATACATGTCGTTTTTTATTATAATAACATAGCGATATACTATGTATCATACAAACTTCATTCTACTTTAACATCATTCATTTTGATATAGGGAGGTGCTTTCATTGAGATCTATAGAGTTATACACACAACCAGCTTGCCCACCTTGCGAAATTGTTAAACAGTTTTTACAGCATCACCACGTTTCCTATAAAGAATTTGACGTATCTAAAGATACTTCTGCTCGAAAACGAATGACTACTGAGTTAGAGTCTTATTCCACTCCGACCATTCGTATTGACCAGGAAATCATCAGAGGATTCGACCTTCAAGCGCTTGAGAAGCTTCTTAACATCAGGTAACAGAAACACTCAAAATAAGCTTTCCCCGGCTATTTTGAGTGTTATTTACTATATATAAACTTTTGCCCTTTCCATCTACCCTGTTTTTTTACTAAAGTGATCATTTCATAATGATCTTGGTATTCTACCCGTTCATTATGTACAGCCGGAAAAAATTGATAGACATAAGCTTTATTTTGGTCGGAATGAAGAGCTACCTTCGTCTGTTCATCGAAAGAAAAGAAAGGAATATAGTGTATTAAATATTCAGGTCCCTCTCCGACATACCCTTGAGCTTTTTGTAGCAGAGCCTCATTAAAAAACACCGATGCATACTCATCATCCAAAAACAACTTCAGCTCACGAGCAGCATCTTGATTATTAGGGGAAGACGCAACTCTTAGCTGAGCCTGATAAGCGCCCTGCAAATTTGTAAAGATTTCATGCCTGATCTCTCCTGATACTTCTGCATGAACAGATTTTCCTGAGTACGAGACAATCAGCAAAAAGACAAGTAAGCATACTTTCTTCAAATTAAATCAGCTCCTTAACTTCTTTTTTATTAGAATTCCGAAATTCTCCCTCCCTATGCATATCTCTCATAACAGACTGTCGTTTCTCCTCTAAAAAAAATAAAAAACCGGCAACCACTTTGCTGGTTGCCGGTTTAACTTCAACTTATTTATTCTCTACAAAACGTCTCTTTCGTATAAAAAAGAATATGAAATATCAAGGAATATATAGTGCATATTATCAATCGGATACGAAAAAGTTCGGATATTCTCACCTGTTTCAATATCATTATACAAATCTGATAATATTCCTTTTTTTTCATAGCTCATTCGAATAATATTCTCAAGAAAATATGGGCGCCAGCTCCAATTTTTCTTTACATACTCAGGCTCAAGCATCCAATCTTCGTTTTTCTTTACATAGTTAGATGACTTTTGAAATCCATTTTCATCGCAAATGTAAAGGCGAAAACACACGTTGGATAGTTCTTCTGCAATAACAGGCAGCATATCGTCATACGTTTCTAGCTTTCTGCACTTTGTCATTACCTGCTGCATTTTATCTTGAAAGCGTTCTGTCAGCTGGTAAACAGCAAGCAGCTTTTTCTTTTCATGAGCGATATACATTTCAAAACGTTCCTTTAGTTTATCCTTTAAGATGTTCGGATCGACAAGTTCAGCAGCCGGCTTATGTAAATAATAACCTTGAAAATACCTGCCTCCGTTTCTCCATGCATATTGCAGCTGATAGGAGGCTTCTATATCTTCGTATAGAAGCGTAGCACCCATTTTTCTTGCTAACAGAGATAAAGAATACAATACGTCTTGATACGACTGCGCCATGTCCGTTTGTCTCAGAATATGTAAATCTACTTTTAAGATATCTGGTGAAAGCAACCCAATCCTGTCTAGATTACTACTTTCTTTTCCTATATTATCAATTGCAATCTTAATACCATATGTTTGATAATACTTTAGTAAGTGTTGAAGGGATTCCAAATCTCCACTAAAATTGTGTTCTGTAATTTCGAGAACAATTCGGTCAAGCGATAATCCTTTATTTTCAAAAAGTTGCAATAATTCTAGCAAGGATTCTCCGTGATCGTTCATTAATAAATTAGGATTCTGATTAATAAAAATTAAAAATTGTTCTTCCTGGGTTAACATATGCTCGAGCGCTTGTGTTAAAACAGCATAATCAACTTCTATGCGATATTCATCCGGAATCGCATCATCATGAAAGAATGGGCCAAGACTTTCAATTTCCCCTTCATCTTGAAACCTCGCCAACACTTCATAGCCAATTACTCTATGTCCATCTGCACTAAAAATTGCTTGATAATACGGAAGAGTTTTCTCTATGTTTGTTAATACATCTAACGGGTCCACTCAACTCTCCCCTCTCCTTGTTCACTTTACGTTAGTATAATACGAATAGCATAATTTTGCTAGTCCTTCTCGGTTTGCTTTGTACTTTTTAGTGCGTCGCCAAGCTTAAAAAGGATGCTGATTTAGCCACTGTCCCCCGTCCATTGTGATGCATTCCCCATTGATATAAGACGCTTCATCGGAAAATAAGAAACTAGCTAATCCTGCTATTTCTTCAGGAGTTCCAAGGCGTCCTAAAGGTACAGAATTTAATGTACGCGCTTTCATTTTTTCTGACTCAAATAACTTATCGGCTCCTCCTGTTCGCTCGATCGGCCCCGGCGCAATCGCATTTACCCGTATACCATATTTCTTTCCCCACTCCACTGCGAGCGTGCGCGTCATGGTTAAAACTCCTGACTTAGCACAAGCTGAATGAATAACACCTGCTCCTGCGTTCCACGCATATGTAGCCACAATGTTTGTAATGGCCCCTTTTGTACCTTTCTCGATCCAATATTTCCCTACTGCAGAACTGCAATAAAATGTACCATTTAATACGATATTAATCACGCTGTTCCATCCGTTAATGGATAAGTCTTCAGCTGCACATATAAAATTGCCTGCAGCATTATTAACTAAAAAATCAATTTGTCCAAATGCCTTGTCTGTTTCTTGAACCATTCGTTCAACATCTTCTGGATTGCGTACATCCATCACCACTGAAAGTACCTGTCCATCAAACGTTTTAATTTCATTTTCTGTCTCTTGTAATCGATCGGCTGATCTACCTGTGATTACCACATGAGCACCTTGTTCTGCAAATCGCTTCGCCATATGTTTTCCCATCCCACTTGAACCGCCAGTAACAATTACGACCTTGTTCTTCAATTTATCTTCCTCCCTAAAACATAAGTGTTTTACAACTATCATTTTACTATTTTTTCTGAATAAAGTGAAACTTTTATCTATTTAACTTAAAAGCAGACTTCTCGTTGTGATGATAAAAAAAACAATGCTATAATGAAAACTTGAAAACTATAAGGAATAGGTTGATTTTGCATGAAAAAGATGTATACAAGACGATCTTTTTTGAAAGGACTAGCGTCTATTTCGTTAGGGTCTTTGCTCACCACGTCTTTTGGGTATACATATGCCAAATACATTGAGCCTAGACGCCTGCAAATTGTTCGTCATACAATTACTTCTAAAAATATTCCGAAAACCTTTAACGGAATAAAAATTTTACAATTTAGTGATATTCACCTTGGACTCTCTTACGATTTATTACAACTAGAACAGCTTATGGTGACCATAAATAACTTGAAGCCTAATATCATATTATTTACCGGCGATTTAATGGATGTACCTAATGAATACCCACATCCAGAAAGAATCCCCTCGGTTTTACAGAGGCTTCAGGCTCCTCTTGGAAAATACGCAATATATGGAAATCATGATCATGGGGGGTATGGAACAAATATCTATAAACAAGCCATTGAAGACGCAGGATTTAGACTTCTAGTAAATGAAGTTGACACGGTGTCCATGCCTGATAAAAGCTACATTCATATTTGCGGACTCGATGATATTATGCTTGGGAATCCACAATATGAAGGAACGCTAGGGCAATTACAGCCGGATATCTTTTCTATTGCTATGATTCATGAACCTGACGTTGCTGTCAAAGCAGCTCCTTTTCCAGTTGACCTTCAGCTCTCCGGCCATAGTCATGGAGGACAAATTCAAATTCCTTTTTACGGTCCTTTGATTACACCGCCCTTTGGGACGGTTTACCCTGAAGGAATGTACGAAGTTGGAGATTCTAAAATGAAGCTTTATGTGAATAGAGGCTTAGGAACCACTCGCATTCCTTTTCGTTTTTTAGCTACGCCTGAAATTACGCTTTTCACCTTGCAATCAACATAAAAACGCCCTTATAGGGCGTTTTTATGTTTTTTTGTCTTTTTTTAGCTGATCATGACCGCCTAATTCTAGTCTTAAAGAAATAAACCAGGCTCAAAAGCTTCCGTTCAACCATACACTACAAAGACAACTGACAAGGAGGTTAAATTATGTACTATCAATATCCCTATGCAGGATATCGTAATATTCCAAATGGTGACGAGCGCTTTTTTGGATTTCCTTTTGTTGCTGGCTTAGCTGGTGGGCTGCTTGGCGGACTAGCTGTTGGCGGTTTTGGAGGCAGGCCTGGGTGCTGTCCACCACCTTATCCTTATCAAGTTCCGTTTTACGGCGGTGGATTTCCTGGAGGAGGCTACCCTGGAGGAGGCTATGGAGGCGGTGCTCCTGTTTATAACACATACTACGGACCTGGATACGGTCCTGTTGGTCCCATTCCTAGATAATAACATGACTAAAAAGCCGAGTACTCGGCTTTTTAGTCATGTTATTATCGATTGTCGCAAAGAGCATATTGGCAAAAGATCTCTTGACTATTAATAGAAGGCTCATGTTCTTTTTTTATGACGTAATGATAATTTCCTTCTTGATCTTGTTCTCGTGCTTTTACATTATCAGCAAGCATAACTTCAAGCCACTTCCACACCTTTTTTTTCAAATGTGTATCCAAGATAGGAAATAAAATTTCTACTCGTTTCACCATATTTCTTGTCATCATATCTGCAGATGAAAAGAAAAACTTTCCCTGTTTATTATGATGAAAATAATAGATTCGGCTATGTTCTAAAAATCTTCCGACAATGCTTCTTACCCTTATATTCTCGCTAACGCCTTGAATTTGAGGGCGCAAGCAGCACGCTCCTCTAACAATGAGTTCGATTGTCACACCAGCTATAGAAGCTTCATATAGCTTCATAATTAAAATTTTATCCGTCAACGAGTTCATTTTCCCAATGATTCTTCCATTACCATACTGTCTGTGATAATGGATTTCCTTATCAATGAGATGCAGAAAATCATTTCTTATATCAAATGGTGCGACTGATAAATGATGATATACTGGTTTTTGCGTATAGCCACTTAAGTAATTAAAAAAATTGGCCGCATCTATCCCGATGTTTCGGTTGACAGTAAAAAGACTTATATCCGTATAGATCTTTGCCGTCGCATCGTTGTAATTCCCAGTACCAAGATGAACAAATCGTTTAATATGCTCTCCTTCTCTTCTCACCACGAGCGTAATTTTACCATGCGTTTTTAAATGCGTCATTCCATATATCACGTGACACCCTTCCCGCTCTAGCTCTTTAGCCCATTGCACATTATTCTCTTCATCAAACCTCGCTTTTAGTTCAACTAGTACCGTCACTTGTTTACCTTTTGCAGCCGCGCGTTTTAATGCTTTAATAACGGGAGAATCTCCGCTTACCCTGTATAACGTTTGCTTAATAGCAAGCACATTTTCATCGTCTGCTGCACAGTTAACAAAATCAAGTACCGGCTTAAACGATTCATAAGGATGATGAAGCAAAATATCTCTTTGAATCATTTGGTCGAAACTATTTTGATCGGGGTGTAACTCTCTTGTAAGCTTAGGAATAAAGGCTTTTTCAGCCAACTCTTCATGCGTAGATTTAAGTAATCTATAAAACGAAAATAAACTGGTTAAATCCAGCTGTCCTTCGATCCCATACACATCTTCATCATCAATTTCAAGTACTGACTTTAAATACGCTAGTACATCCTGATCATATGGACCCTTAATCTCAAGGCGAACAGCCGCTCCCCATTTTCGCTTCTGTAACTCTTCTTCAATTTCTTTTAGTAAGTCTTGAGCGTCTTCTTCGTGAATAGTCATATCTGCGTTGCGGGTAATTCGAAATTGAGAAACGGAAGAAACGCGGTATCCCTTAAACAACTTTTTAATAAAATAGGCAATCACATCTTCTAGCAATACAAATAGACGGGTAGAATCTGACGTAGCTATTTCAATATAGCGCGTTAGCATCGAAGGTACTTGGACGATAGCTAGTCTTCCTTTTATCTCGGCAATTTGCTGCTTATCATTTAAATTTTCTGAAAGGACGACTGCTAAGTTCAAGCTTTTATTCAGCAACATAGGAAACGGCCGGTAGGCATCAATAGCTATAGGAGTTAATACGGGAAAGATTTGCTCGTCAAAATACTGTTCAAGCTTTTCTAGGTTTGATTTCTCCAGCTTTTCAATCGTAATGATTTCCACACCGTATTTCTGTAATTCGGGAAGAAGTGTGTGAATATACGTATCATACTGTTGCTTTACTAAATCGTGGTTTTGTTTGGAGATAGAGAATAGCTGCTGTTTAGGAGTTAAGCCTGCTTTGTTTTCCGGTTTGCTAAATCCAGCTTTCACTTGATCTTTTAATCCGGCTACCCGAATCATAAAAAACTCATCCAGATTCGAACTGAAAATCCCTAGAAATTTAAACCGCTCAAGCAAAGGGTTTTTCGTATCTACAGCTTCTTCCAACACCCGCTTGTTAAAGGCCAGCCAGCTCAATTCACGATTATTATAATAAGCTGAATCAGCTACTTGTATGGTTTGCTTATAAGTGCGATTACTTTCTAACATTAGCCTCACCTTCCGGGATAATGGATTTAATCTAGTTAGCTATACTGAATATTCTAACCGATCCAGCGTTATTCTAAAGCTTAGTAAATTCAAGAACAATATTTTTTTTCACTACTTTTTCTAGATGCTTTTTCTGTTTTTCAGCCTGATATTGTTCAGGACGAAAGTTTTTTGTACATAATAGTTTAATCGTAACCGTGTCTTCATCGCTTTTCATATCAATATGTTGAACAACATTTCGCTTTGTTGCATGTAAGCCGGTAGCTATTTTTAAAACCGCACCGAGCAGCTGGACTTTTTTTTGTTCTTCTTTTGTTAACCACTTTTTAAAAGGAGCAACATATTGCCTAAAAGAAGACTTCCCTTTATATGAAGAAACAAGTGCCAGCTTTAAACGTTCTCTATGTGAAATTCCATCTATTGTGCGATTAGCAAGCACATAAAACGTATGCTGGCTGCTTGATTCTGCATCAATATACTCTCCTATATAATATACTTGCGCAGCTCTTATAAGAAGCGCTAAGTCATCCTCTTTTAAATCAACCGGTCCCTGCTCTCCAAGATGCTGAAAGATTATAATAGCTGTGCGCGTAAGCTGTTTGACGTAAGCTTTACTTACTTCAAACTCTTCCATTATCTCTTGAAAACTTTGCTGTATGACATCGGGGTACGTTGGCTGGATATTAGCATCAGATGCTTCCTTAAATAACACCCCTTCTCTCAAGCCTTTGCGGCTTAAGATGAAACGAGTTGCGTTCACTGTTTCATATAACGATTGAAATACTTCAATCGCTGGCAAAATTGTATCCGCACGATCTTTTGACAAGCGGTCTAGCTTTTGAAGATTGTGATAAGACAATGAGCCTATAGCAGATTTCACATGCAATATATCAGCTAACTTCATTTCATATTGATGCAGCCCGGCGAGAGGGTAATGGATAAAACCTTGATGCAATTGCACCATATTTCTTGCACTTCCTCCAATTGCTACAATCGGAACTTGGCGATTTAAAAGCCACGGGACAGTATGGAAATGCCGGATCACGAAATCGCGGATTTTCACTTTTTCTTCTGCAGTGGGGATATTACCTTTGACGAACTGCAGACGTAGAGACAAGGCACCGAATGGAAAGCTGTGGTACTGCACTAACTCACGATTGCGAAAATACGTAACTTCCGTACTTCCTCCACCAATGTCAATTGTAATGGCTTCTTCGATCGAAGTGGAATGAATAACTGCAACAAAGCCGTAATACGCTTCTTCATACTCAGACAATAGTTGAATAGAAAAGCCCGTTTCTTTTTTTACAAACGCTAGAACTTCTTTTGCATTAGTCGCTTGACGAATGGTGGCTGTGGCCACACAGGTAACGTGCGGCAGCTGATGATGCTTTGTAATAACTCCAAACGTTTTAAGCGTATCAAGCAAGGTATATATTCCTTTAGCTGTTAACACTCCTTCTTTACTTAAATAATTCCGAAGCCGTGCAGCTACTTTCACGTTTTCAATTTGCTTAAACCCTCTGCCTTTTTTGTATTCATAAATAACAAGGCGTATCGTATTTGAACCTATATCAATCAGTCCATGCTTATAAGTCAATGTAATTTCAACACCTTTTTCAAAATAACTTTATGCTCACAAAAGTCACTTTTACTTTTTTCAATCGTATACTGTTACAACATAGTCATATATCAAAGGAGCGAAGTTAATGAGATATGTAGTAAAGCGCGGTGAAACCTGGCAAAGCGTTTCAGGTGACTACCGGATTCCGGTTGAAGACCTTTGGATGGCTAACCCTTTTATAAGCCATAGTACGCTGACGCCTGGGCAAGTAATCGTCATTCCAAACCTCCCCGATAAAGAGCTCATTCCTTACACGATCCACGTGTTCATTGCTGAAAAACAGCTTGAATTAAGAAAAAATAATATCATACAAAAAGTCTATCCCATTGCAGCAGGAAAAATGCTGAGCGCAACCCCTACTGGAGACTTTGTTATCGTTAACCGGGAGCCAAACCCTGGGGGGCCTTTTGGCACAATGTGGCTCAGCTTGTCTAAAAAGTCATATGGCATTCACGGAACAAATGAGCCAAGTTCTATTGGAAAAGCCGTATCCAAAGGATGCATTCGCATGTATAATGCTCAAGTAAATGAGCTAGCTCAAATTGTGCCAAATGGTACTGGTGTTTATATTCGACCTTCTCGACGAATGGCTCAATAGTTAGTGCTTTACTAATCAATGATTGTTTAACTGTGCGAGCAGCATTTCTTTTAACTAGAAAGTATGACGTGCTGTTCCACTTTACTTGTATAAGGAAACGCAACAAAACAAACCCTATACATAAGAAATTTCATTAATTACCAAAATACTTCTTCGTGTAATTATTTTCAAATGGGACAAGACACGCTATAATGAACGTATCAGCTTTCACCTTATAGGTTGAACAGCTGATATGATAGAAAGGGAGTGAACGTATGTCTCAAGCAAATGGACAAGGCTCTTTGACCCCGTCTGTATCTGAGATTGCACAAGCTATTTTCACTGTAAATCGTCACGCAAAAGCTGCTCCTGATCCTAAGCAGTTATACATGTTAAAGAAAATTGCATTAGATCAACTAATTTTAGAAGGAAAAGCAAAAAAAGAAGGACTTCACTTTTCGCCAAATCCTGGTAAAAGTCAACAAAAATCAGATGTACTTGTATCAGTTGGAGACTACTTTTTCCATATGCCTCCAAAGAAAGAAGACTTCAAAGAGTTATCACACCTCGGCCATTTAAACCATCAGTATCGAAATCCCAAAACGACTATGTCATTATCTTATGCGAAGCGCTTATTATCTAAATATACGGGTCATCTCGTACAGCCGGCAAAAAGCCCTGTTTCGACTCCAAGAAAACGGCAAGCACCTGTGTTTAAACCGCTGGGTAAAAGTTATTTTTAAAAAAAGTGCCTGAAGTGGAGCAATCTGCTTTCAGGCACTTTTTTGTCATCCTACAAAATATAGAGATCAATCAACTCAACAAGCTCTCCGATTTCCGGTTTACTTACTTGTCCTTCCGCTCCTACCATCTTTCCCTTGTGACGTAAATCTTCTGTGATAAGAGAAGAGAAAATAATGACTGGAAGTATAGAAAGCTGAGGATTTTCTTTCACTTTTTTAGTTAAATGATGTCCATCCATTTGCGGCATTTCTATATCTGTAATAAGCAGCTGGACTTGACCACTGATTTCCACTCCTTCATCGATCACCGAGCTTAGATAGTTCCATGCTTCCTCACCGTTCTCAAAAAATTCCGTGTTCTCATAACCGGCTTGTGCAAGGGTATCTTCAATCATTCGGCGCAGCAGCGGCGAATCTTCAGCCACGACAATCTTTTTATTAGATCGTTCCCTAGTCCCTATCTTTTTTATTTTCGACTGATTAATACCCGCATCAGGGTTCACGTCAGAAATCAACTTTTCAAAGTCTAACAGCAGAATCATTTGGCCGTTTAATTTCACCACTCCAGTAATTTGCGTTTCCAAACCTTGATACAAATCTGAAGGCTTCTCAATTTCTTTCCAAGAAATACGGTGAATTTGTGTCACTGCATGAGTATGAAAGACAATTTTTTGCTGATTGAACTCTGTAACAATTAACTTATCTTTTTCTGGTGTATTTGAAGGTTCCATTTTTAACGCTTTTGCTATATCAACAACAGGCAGAACTTCCCCTCTTAGCTCTATAATACCTTCTATGTAAGAATGCGCATTTGGAACGGGTGTAATAGATACTGGATTAATAATCTCTCTAACCTTTACTACATTGATGCCAAACAAAACATTTCCTATCTCAAATTCGACAATTTCCAGTTCATTTGTACCACTTTCTAACAATATTCCTTTATCTTGATTCATATCACTTACTCCTTTCATCTCGCCGACTTATCTAATAGTCCATATTTCCTATTATAGTGACCGTCTCTTATATCCGTAAAGAAAAATTTGCTTATTTTGTTATCTTTTGCGCTAAAACATATACACAAAATATTGTTTTATGAATTAACAGAATATTATATACTATATAAAAACATGAGCTTCGATCCCTTTCGTCTCATCCTCTGCTCAGTTTTTTAATTGCTCTATTTTACTTCTCTATACTAGCTTATTAACTTGATTCAAACGACTACTCCTATCCAAATGAGGTGTAATTTATGAACAGAGGATTACAAAAAGAAGAAACAAAAAAACGCATCCAAAACGCAGCTATCTCTTTATTCCAACAGCAGGGATATCAAAAAACGACTGTGTCTCAAATTACGCATGAAGCGGGTGTAGCAAAAGGAACATTTTTTAATTACTTCAAAACAAAAGAAGAAGTTCTTCACTACCTTGGAATTAATTTTACAAACCGTATCTCCTATAAATTAGAACAGCTCCTTCAAACAGAAGAATCGACTGCTGCCATTGTTAAACAACTGTTTTTATTACTAGCACAATCAAACGAAGAAGCTAACCCTCACCTAATCCGCTCTTGGTTTCATATCGCTATTACCAACAGTTCCTTTCAACAATCTGAAATTCTTCAAATTGAAAAAATGCGTGCTCATTTTACAAAAGTTTTTCAAACAGGACAAGACCGAGGTGAACTTATAGGCGATATCCCTGCTGAAGAAATGGCTTCTATTGCTATACTTAATTTTTTTGGCACGCTTCTCTACTGGTGTACCAACCAACCCGACTCTATTGCCCTTCAAGAAAGGATAGAAAAGTCAGTTACTCTTCTATTTAGAGGGTTTCTTATTCATTCCTAAAAGCCTGTTCACAAATTTTTAACAAGAAATCGAAGATAGCTGTGGACTCTACAGCTAAAACGGTTTATACTACACAAAGTGAATGAATAATCTTAAAAGAAGGTGTTCGTAATATGAAAGGCTCCGTCATTCTTTTTAATGACGATAATGAAATGACCATTATTGAAAACGTAGAAGAAGCTGTGTATCAAGATATTAAAGAACAAGAAGGCTCTGATCACTGCGTTGTAACATTGGACGATCATGAAGTTGATTTTGGCTACGTTTCCCCCGTTTATTGGCGTGAAGGCCAAATACACACTGACTAATATACAAGACCTGCATATATATGCAGGTCTTTTTATGCACTTATTTCTTTAAACCTAGAATCGAACGTGAAGCGAGGGACCTCTGAATTTACGTTTTATTTTCTAACATATACCTCAGCACATTCGCAACTAAAAACAGGGTTAACAACTATATAGAAAGGGTACATTTCAAGTAATAGAAGCTGCGTTTTATTTTAAAAAAGGAGGTTTATGTTATGAGTTCTTATCGAAAAAATATGAATCACTATCCTCACTCATCTCAGTACACACCTTACCAACACTATTATGCGAAAGAAGCTAATCGTATTTTAACGACTATGAGTACAAACTTTAATAAACAGTATTTGAAATCTCTTATTGACGATGCATTAGATAACAGAGACGAAGAACAATTTTATGAACTAACAACTGCTTATAATAAGATATATAACACCTAACTTAAAACCACTATTTGCAAAATAAGCAAATAGTGGTTTTTTACCTATTTTCATTGTGATAAAATGAGTTGAAAATACGCGGAAGGATTTGAAACCATGGAGCACTTAATCAATAAACGTGTCAAAGAAATTGAATTATCAGGAATACGTACATTTTATAATATGGTCTCACAATATCAAGATGTTTTATCCCTCACAATTGGACAACCTGACTTCTTAACACCGCAACATGTAAAAGAAGCGGCAAAATCTGCAATTGATGATAACCAAACTTCTTATACCCACAATGCTGGAACAATTGAACTACGCGAGGCAGCAGCTCAATTTGTCAAAGAAAAATATGACTTACACTATAACCCAGCTGATGAAATTATCGTGACCATCGGGGCTAGTCAAGCAATTGATATTGCTCTTCGCACCATTTTAGAAGAAGATTCCGAAGTTATTTTACCTGGACCTGTATATCCGGGATATGAACCGCTTATCCGGTTAAATGGAGCTAAACCTATACATATTGATACAACAAAAACAGGGTTTCGACTAACAGCCGATTTAATCGAACAACATTTGACGTCTAAAACAAGATGTGTCATCTTACCTTATCCGTCTAATCCCACAGGCGTAACGTTATCTCAGCAAGAATTAGAAGAGATTGCTGCTCTTTTAAGTGATAAAGATATTTTTGTATTGTCTGATGAAATATACAGCGAGCTAGTTTTTAATAAAAAGCATCAGTCAATTGCCTCCATTGCATCTATGAGAGACAAAACGATTGTCATTAATGGAGTATCAAAGTCTCATTCTATGACAGGCTGGCGAATCGGCCTTTTATTTGCTCCTTCTTATTTAGCCAAACATATTTTAAAAGTTCATCAATACAACGTGAGCTGTGCTTCTTCTGTCTCCCAAGCAGCTGCACTTGAGGCACTGACAGCAGGCAAAAACGATGCGGTAGATATGAAAAAAGAATACGAACAAAGACTGAATTATGTTTATGATCGACTAGTAAAAATGGGATTTGATGTGGAAAAGCCGACTGGTGCTTTTTATATCTTCCCTTCTATTCAGAACTTCCACAGCAATTCATTTGATTTTGCACTGGAGTTAGTAAAAGAAGCGGGTGTTGCACTAGTACCTGGCAGCGCCTTTTCTACTCACGGTGAAGGATATGTACGCCTATCGTATGCGTATTCCATGAAAACTCTGCGTGAAGCCTGTGATCGAATTGAAGCTTATCTTACATCTCGTGAATCACGTTAAACCGATGGTAAGAAGTGTATGCATTTTTTGGCGAGTGACAGCACATAAGAGCGGGTATACTAAAAGCATATAAATTGACTTCAGTAGTGTATCATTATAAAATGTGCATCGATTGATTAAAGAAATACATACTTTTAACGGAGGTTTTTATTATGACAAAAGATTTTTTTGATGTGGTAAATGAACGTACATCGATTCGTGAATATGACTCTTCAGCTAAATTAAGCAAAGAAGAATTAACGGAACTTTTAGAAGCAACAGTGAAGTCACCATCTGCTTGGAACTTACAGCACTGGCATTTTGTTGTTATTACAGACCAAGATGCTAAAGAACGTCTACTTCCAATTGCTTACAACCAAAAACAAATTACAGAAGCAGGCGCTGTAGTAGCTATCTTAGGTGATTTAGAAGCAAATAAAAATGTAGATGACGTGTACAACCCACTAGTTGAATCCGGTCATATGACAGAAGATGTAAAAAATATTTTGTCAGGACAAATTAACGGCGCTTATAAAAACGGTGCTTTTGCTCGCGATGCAGCTTTTACTAATGCTTCTCTTGCATCCATGACGTTCATGCTTGCAGCAAAAGCGAAAGGGTTAGACACTTGTTCAATGGGCGGATTTAACGCACAAAAATTTGTAGAAGAATTTAAAATTGAGGATCGATACATTCCAGTTATGCTTATCTCGGTTGGAAAAGCGGCTAAAGAAGCACACGCTAGCGATCGTTTACCATTAGACCAAGTTACAACTTGGATTTAATAAAAAACCCTGCAGCTGCAGGGTTTTTCTATGTAACTAAATGGATTTCACCATACCTCCGTCAATTAGAAATGACTGGCCTGTCATATATGAATTCGCTCCCGATACAAAGAAAGCAACGGCTTTGGCAAACTCTTCAGGCTGACCGTAGCGCTTAAGGGGAATTTGATTTCTCATCTCTTCTTCAATTTCTGAAACGCCTACTCCCAATTTTTCAGCACGAATCGTATCTAGTTCTTTCACTCGGTCTGTTGCAATTCTTCCTGGTGCAACCGTGTTAATTAAGATACCGTCCTCTGCCAATTCCGAAGCGAGTGTTTTGGTAAGCCCCACGATTCCTGTACGGAAGGTATTTGATAGAATAAGTCCAGCAATTGGCTCTTTAATGGAAGAAGAAGCAATATTGACAATACGTCCTCCGCTCTTTTTCATAGCGGGTACTACCTCACGAATGATGCGAATATAACTGAGGAGATTTAACTCAAATGCTTGCTTCCAATCTTCATCTGTTAACGAAAGGAAGTTCCCTGCTTTCGGGCCTCCTGTATTATTAATTAAAATGTCAATGCTTCCAAACGTATCTACCGTATATTGAACAACATCTTGAATATCATGAGTTTTTGTGACATCTGCCGTTTTATGTAACACTTGTCCGCTTCCACGGTATGACAGCTCTTCCGCTACTTGGATTAGTTTCTCTTCTGAACGACTTGCAAGCATAATGTTTGCGCCTTCTTCTGCGAGCCTAGCAGCAATCGCTTTGCCAAGCCCTTGACTAGCCGCAAATACAAGTGCTGTTTTTCCTTTTAATTGAACATCCATCTTTTTTTCACCCCATCTAATAGTTCGAATCTTTTTAACTTTATCACGTTCATGTCAAACCCTTCAATAAATATGAAATAATTTCTTTTTCACCTATGGTATACTTAATTATCTGAAAATTATTTCTTAAAAGGAGGTAAAAAAGCAGTGTATAAAAAACAATGCTATGTCTTTCATCAAAGTAAACCTGTGACATGTACCGTACGATCGTATACATCGAGTGATTTTGATGAGTTAATTCGGATTCAAGAAGAAAGTTTCCCTCCTCCTTTCCCTTCTGAATTATTATGGAGCAAAGATCAGTTAAATAACCACGTTTCTCTCTTTCCAGATGGAGCACTATGCGTGGAGATAGACGGAACAATATGCGGGTCTATCACAAGCGCGATTGTTTCAGTAGAAGGCAATGCGGCTCATACATGGGATGAAGTAACAGGAAGCGGATATATTCGTACGCACGATCCTTCTGGTAATACGCTTTATGTAGTAGACGTATGCGTCGCTCCTTCCCATCGATCGATGGGGCTTGGGAAGCTGCTTTTGCAGTCTTTATATGAAGTTGTGATTCATTACAAGTTAGAAAGGCTGCTCGGCGGATGCCGCATCCCTGGATACGCATCAGTTTCTTCCTTGTACACGCCTTTTGAATACATGAATCTTGTGTCAGCCGGAACTCTCTATGATCCCGTTATGACCTTTTTGATGCGCTGTGGCAGAACGCCTATTGGTTTAGCAGCAAACTATATTGAAGATGAAGATTCACACAATTACGCCGTACTAATGGAATGGAAAAATCCTTTTTATACGGCTATTCAAAAAGCACGCAGCTGATGAGCTGCGTGCTTTTTAGATTATTGAACTTCTTCAATGCTCCATTCTAGTTCTTTATGAGTCAGAACAAGATGCGCCTGTAATTTACTCATCTCTTTGTGCTCAAACCGATCATTATACATTTCATTCATGTCGTCAAAATCACCGATTGTATACAAAGGAATTTTAATATCTCTACGCGATTGCACCATATGTTCAAAATCAATAAACAAACCGTCATTCGTTAAAGTAAGAAGAGTATTTGCTAAAACAAGCGGCAAAATTGGATATTCCAACTTTTTCCTTCTAAATACAAATCTTTTTTGCTTAATTGCTGACATTTTTAACGGAATGATTCGGCTTAAAATATGCTTCATATCATACACGTCTCGAAAATAGATTTTGTTATAAAATCCATCATCATGAGCTAAATAAACAAATTGATTACCGAGTTTATTATTAAATGGCGAATTGAGCGGTTTTTTTAAATGACCTAAATACAGCAGCGCTGCAATATCTTGAGGTTCTAACAAATCTAACGAAGATATATCCTCAAAATCAATCCAACAAAAATCGCCATAATTATAAACATCATCCTCTGCTAAAAGATGAATCTGTTCTTCTTCTACGTAGTCCATATGGGTTTGGTAATGGTAATCACTGTCTTCAAAACCGTGCTTTAACAATAATATATTTGCAAGCGGCGTAGGAAGGGAATGATAAAACTCTTTAAATTCAATTCCATATGTAATAAAGCATTTTTTATTTACATGGCCATTAATATAAACGATATCTCTTATTTCATCTGCTTTACTCAACCGTTCTAACCACCTTATTGATTGATTCTGTGATCGATATGTAACCGTTCTACTGATTTATATATTATACTTCTAAAATAAACAATGTGTAAATATATATTGTTGGCAATTTCTTTCGTATTCAGTACTCTTCTACTGATCATTTGATTTGATATGAAAGAAAGGTATAGAGCTGTTTGTGAATGTGGTAGAATGTGTGTATCTTAATGCTTTTTAATTGGCATGTATGAACACGGAGGTATACAAAATGGATGTTCGCCATTTGCATTACTTAACAGAAGTGGCTAAACATAAAAATTTCACAAGAGCTTCTGAAGCTCTACATATTTCTCAACCTTCTCTCAGTAAAATGGTTAAATCATTAGAAGAAGAGCTCGGCACACCTTTGTTTGATCGCGCTGGCAAACAAGTGCAGCTTACAGATGCAGGAATGATTGTGTATGAACAAGCTGAAAGCATTTTATCTTCTCTCCGAGATTTATCGGATTCTCTCTACGATTTAATGCATTTAAAAAGAGGGACAATTAAAATAGGCATCCCCCCTATTATTGGTACATTGTTTTTCCCTACCATTATTAAAGCATTTCGAGAGCAATATCCTGAAATTCATATTCAGTTAATTGAATACGGCGCTAAAAAGATGCAAAAATTTGTGGAACAAGGAGAAGTAGATGTGGGCGTAGTTTTACTTCCGGTTGATGAAAACATGTTTTTTACGACGCCTTTAGCACGAGAAACGCTGCAGCTTGTTGTCCATAAATCTCATCCGTTGGCTCAGCATTCTACGATTTCATTAAAAGAGTTAAAAGATGAAAAGCTTATTTCCTTTCATGAAGATTTCACTATGCATGAAATGGTCTACAACGAATGTTTAAAAAATGGGTTTACACCTAATATTGCTTTTAAAAGCTCTCAGTGGGACTTCATTGGAGAACTGGTAGCCGCTAATCTTGGCATTGCTCTTTTCCCTTATTCATTATGTCAAAAGCTTGATTTGGAGCATATGAAAGTGATTAATCTCGAGAATGCTATTCCATGGGAAATTGCTTTAATCGCTAAAAAAGATCGCTATATCTCTTATGCTACGCAGGCTTTTATTGATTATATTAAAAGTACAGTTTGAAGCACAGCACAGCTGTGCTTTTTTGACTGCCTTTTATTGAATAATTAGACCTTATATTTCACAAACTCTTTTTTTGAAAAGGTTACCAACACATTTGTAGAGAGATTTCTTTCAACTATAACTAAAAGGAATAGTTATCATAGTTATTATATATTTCATATTATAGTCACTTTTTTGTAAGATAAGTGTGTAGCATTCATTTACTTAAGTTGTATCCCCATTTGCAAAATCCAAATAGTTTCTCTTTTCCCATGATGGAGTCGTCTTTTCAGCATAGACGACTCCATTATTGTCTCAACAAATTAGGAATGAATAAAAAAATAGATAAAGGAGGCTAATCATGAAACTGATTATGGTGATTTTACAGATTTTATTACTAACGGCTCTGTTTTTAATAGGAGAAAGTATTTCACAATGGTTTGACCTCCCAGTGCCAGGTAGTATCATCGGATTTTTCTTACTGTTTTTCTTACTGTATTTTAAAGTAATTAAATTAAGCTGGGTTGAACAAGGTGGAACACTGTTAGTGGGAGAACTATTATTATTTTTCATACCAGCCGTCGTTGGACTCATCAATTATGGAGATGTATTGATGCATTTTGGAATTCAGATTGTGATTATTATCACAATCAGTACGATTATAGTGATGTCTATAACAGGAATCATTGCAGAACATATTTCAAGAAGAAAGGAAGGTTCGCTAAAATGACGTTACTTACATGGGTTGCTCTTCCGCTTACACTGCTCGTTTATATTGGCACAAAAGTACTCTATAAAAAATATAAGTCTATGCTAGTTTCCCCTATTTTACTAGCCCCCATTCTTTTAATTGGCATCTTATTAGTAACAAATGGCTCTTATGACCATTATAAGCAAGGTGCCAGCGCTATTAGCTTTATGCTTGGGCCGGCAACCGTTGCTTTTGCTGTTCCTATGTTTAAGTATTTTGATTTACTCAAAAAACACCGTGTTGAAATCAGCTTAAGCGTAGGGCTCGGCACATTTGCTGCCATGATTTCTTCCATGCTGTTAGCATTAGTGTTTCATTTACAATCAACGCTAGTTCATAGCTTGATTCCAAGATCAGTTACGATTCCTATTGCTGTTAATGTATCTCAGACGCTAGGGGGAGATCCGAATATTACAATTATGTTTGTGATTATAACCGGTGTAGTGGGATGTATGGTGGCACCAAAACTTATTAAACTCCTCGCACTCCACTCTTCTCTAGCGAGAGGTCTTCTCTTAGGAGTAGCTTCTCATGGGACAGGTACAGCAAGAGCTTTTGAATTTGGAAAAATTGAAGGTACTTTTTCTAGCCTTGGTATGATTGTAGCAGCACTTCTTACAATGCTGTTTGCAAATATGCTTCTGCCTACTATTTTCGCCTAAAAGATAAAAAAGGTGTGATCATATATGATCACACCTTTTTTTTTATCCAATATGAAAAGTTGATTTTACGAACTCAATAACTTCTTCTGTAGAAGACATTGATAGAATTGTATCTAAATGAGGTTCGATATCAGCTTTTGATAATTGACGGATTTGAGAACGAGCTTTGAGAATGGATGTTGCACTCATTGAAAATTCATCTAAGCCTAAGCCTAAAAGAATTGGAATTGCAATCTCATCTCCTGCCATCTCTCCGCACATGCCTACCCACTTACCTTCTTTATGAGCCGCTTTGATTACCATATTCACTAAGCGAAGAATCGCTGGGTTATACGGTTGATATAAATAAGACACGCGCTCATTCATGCGGTCAGCAGCAAGCGTGTATTGAATTAAATCGTTTGTTCCGATAGAGAAGAAATCTACTTCTTTAGCAAATAAATCTGCGATTACCGCTGAAGAAGGAATCTCTACCATCATCCCTACTTCGATGTCTTCCGAAACTTGTACGCCTTCTTGTTGAAGTTTTGCTTTTTCTTCTAAAAGAATAGCTTTTGCTTGACGGAACTCATCAACAGTAGCAATCATAGGAAACATAATTTTCAGATTACCGTATACGCTTGCACGCAGAAGCGCACGAAGCTGTGTACGGAACATATCTTGCATCTCTAGACATAAGCGAATGGCACGGAATCCTAAGAATGGGTTCATTTCTTTTGGTAGATTTAAATAAGGAAGCTCTTTGTCTCCACCAATGTCAAGAGTACGAACAACCACTGGTTTGCCTTCCATACGTTCAAGAACTGTTTTATAAGAAGTAAACTGCTCTTCTTCCGTTGGAAGCTCTTCGCGGCCCATATATAAGAATTCTGTACGATAAAGGCCAACGCCTTCGCCGCCGTTTTCTAATACGCCTTTTACATCTTCCGGTGTACCAATGTTAGCTGCAAGTTCAACGTGATGATCATCAGCTGAAACCGTTTTTTCATTTACAAGCTTAGCCCATTCAGCTTTTTGTTCTGCATACTCAGCGGCTTTTTTCTCGTAAGCTTTTACTGTTTCTTCGCTTGGATCAACGATAACTTCGCCATCTAAACCATCAACAATTACTAATACGCCGTTTTGAATGTCTTCCATAACTGTTTTTGTACCTACAACAGCTGGAATCTCCATTGAACGCGCCATAATTGCTGAGTGAGAAGTACGTCCCCCAATATCTGTAGTAAATCCTTTTACGAACTTACGATTTAACTGTGCTGTATCAGACGGCGTTAAATCTTCTGCGATAATGACAACTTCTTCTGAGATTAAACTTGGATTTGAAACGTTTACACCTAAAAGATGAGCTAATACACGCTTTGTTACGTCACGGATATCAGCAGCACGTTCTTTCATATATTCATTGTCCATTGACTCAAACATATTAATAAACATTGCCGCTACTTCATCAAGTGCATGTTCAGCGTTTACATTTTCATTTGTAATTTTATCTTTAATTGGATTAATAAGTTCAGGATCGCTTAGAACTAATAAGTGAGCTTCAAAGATTTCTGCTTTGTCATCTCCTAGTTCTTTACGAGCGTGCTCTCTAATAATTTCAAGTTCTGATTTTGACGTTTCTAGTGCAGCTTCTAGACGTGCTACTTCTGCTTCAACTTCAGTTACTGATTTTTTTTCAACGGTTAATTCTGGATTTTCTAGACGAAATGCTTTAGCAATAGCAATGCCGCTAGAAGCGGCAATGCCTTGAATTTCCTTTGTCATTATTCGCCTAATCCTTCTTTGCTCATTGTATCTTCAAGAGCAGCAAGTGCATCTGCTTCGTCAGAACCTTCTGCAGAGATAGTGATTGTAGCGCCTTTTTGAATACCTAAAGACATAACGCCCATGATTGATTTTAAGTTTACAGTTTTACCGTTGAATTCTAAGTTGATATCAGAATCAAATTTGCTTGCTGCTTGTACTAAAGTTGTTGCTGGACGTGCGTGAATTCCTGAGTCTGCTGTTACTGTAAATGTTTTTTGTGCCATGTTAAATCAATCTCCTTTTTACTTTGAAATGTTAATAATATTTGCTTCTTGTTGAGAAACTTGGCCCTGCTTTAAGATATCAATTTTTTCATCAGCTTGTAAATTCGTGAAAATGATCGGCGTGATCGTCGATGGTGCATTTTCTTTTACAAAGTCTAAATCAATTTTCAATAGAGGCTGTCCTTTTTTCACTTCATCGCCTTGGGCAACTAAAGCTTCAAAACCTTCGCCTTTTAAATTAACTGTATCAATACCAACGTGAATTAAAACTTCACGTCCAGTCGTTGATTCAATACCTAAAGCATGTTTCGTCGGGAATAAGTTTACTATTTTTCCGTCCACTGGTGCAACTACTGTGCCTGTTTTCGGAATAATCGCAAAACCGTCGCCCATTAATTTTTGTGAAAATACCTGATCTGGTACTTCCGATAAAGGTACCAATTCTCCCTCAATCGGTGAAACAATATCATTACCATTATCGCTTCCTGCTCCAGATGTTGCAACAGGTTTTTCAATTGTTTTTGTCTCTTCTTTTTTGACAACTGGTGTTTTGCCATTCATAATATCTTGAATTTGACCTTTTAACGTGTCAGATTTTGGACCGAAAATAGCTTGAATATTGTTACCAACTTCAAGAACACCAGAAGCTCCAAGTTTTTTCAAACGGTTTTTATCAACGTTGCCTACATCATCTACTGATACACGTAAACGCGTAATACAAGCGTCTAAATGTGTAATGTTTTCTTTACCACCAAGTGCAGCTAAAATGTTTGTTGGAAGCTCTGCTGCTTCTACTTTCTCATCATCTGCGCCTTCTTCTTTATCTTCGCGTCCTGGTGTTTTTAAGTTAAATTTACGGATCGCAAAGCGGAAACCGAAGTAGTAGATAACGGCTAAAACTAAACCTACCGGAATTACTAACCACCATGCTGTACGGTTTTGTAGAACTCCGAATAGAATGTAATCAATGACTCCTCCAGAGAACGTCATACCGATTTTAACATTTAATAATTGCATAACCATAAACGATAAACCAGCAAATACTGCGTGAATTGCAAACAGTATTGGCGCTACGAATAAGAAGGAGAATTCAAGCGGCTCTGTAATACCCGTTAAGAATGATGTTAAAGCAGCTGAACCCATGATACCAGCTACATATTTTTTATTTTCAGGACGAGCTTCGTGATAAATTGCAAGAGCAGCTGCTGGTAAACCGAACATCATGAATGGGAATTTACCAACTTGGAATGTTCCTGCCGTTAAAGGCACGCCATCTTTTAATTGTGCAAAGAAAATACGTTGATCTCCGTGAACCACATTACCTGCTTTATCTACATATTGTCCAAATTCAAACCAGAAAGGTGAATAGAAAATATGATGTAACCCAAATGGAATTAATGAACGTTCAATTAATCCAAAGATAAATGCTGATAATGTTAAATTTGAATCAATCATATTTGTTGAGAACGTGTTTAAACCACTTTGAATTACTGGCCATACTACTACCATAATTAACCCCACGATAATAGATGAAACTCCAGTTACGATTGGAACAAAACGCTTTCCAGCAAAGAAACCTAAATATGCTGGTAAATCAATATTAAAGAATCGATTATACATTGAAGCAGCAAGTACCCCGATGATAATACCACCGAATACTCCCGTTTGTAGTGTATGAATACCTAGTACACTTGCATATGCTGGACTTTCCTTCAGTAACTTGCTAAATTCTACTGCGTCTAATGTATCTAACCCTTTTACTGTCCCCATTGTTACATTCATAATTAAATAACCAACAATAGCAGCAATACCAGCTACTCCATCGCCACCAGCTAAACCAACGGCTACCCCAACTGCAAACAATAGCGGTAAGTTACCGAAAATAATGTCGCCGGCATTAGCCATTACGTGAGCAATAAGCTGAAACCAATCTGCATTTAAGGCAGGTAATAAGTCTAATAAGGTTTCATTTTGAAACGCTGTACCAAAGCCTAATAAAATCCCTGCTGCCGGTAAAATCGCAACCGGTAGCATAAGCGCTTTTCCGACTTTTTGTAATACTCCAAAAAGTTTTTTAAACATGGCGCTTACCTCCTTTTATATATTTAGTGTGCAACAAGCTATCTATTTGATACGTGAATCATTAACGCGCTTTCATAAAACGCTTTCTTTAACTAGAAAACTCGTTACATCTCCTTGTGTCCTGAGGCGAAGCTTTCAATGATTGCGCTTTCTTATAACAAAAAAGGCATGAGGAAAAAGAAACGACAAATGGATAAATTCATCCAATTATACATCGCTTCATTTCTCACTCATGCCTGATCGTATCAGTAACACGTATTGAAATGATTTTATAAATCCGTTTTTGTTATAAGTCGCTGCAGATGCATCGTTAAGTAAACTGCTTCTGCTTCATACACAGGTAAATGTAACGCTTGCTGCATTACTTTTATCACTTTCCAAGACACATTGTAACACAGTGGATATTCTTCTTTCAATAGCAAAGCAATTTTTTTTGGCTCTTCTATTTTTTCTCCTGTTTTTACTCGATCAATAGCAAAATGCAAATGACGAATCAATCTCATATAGTGTACAGATTCTTTGTCTACCTGCAGATGAAGCGAGTCTTCAATCACATTAATAATCGTTTGAATAAGCTGCGAGTCTTGATTCACTTCTAGCAGGTTTTTTTCAGTCAGCGCACTATGGATATGAAGCGCAATAAAACCAATCTCTCCTACTGGAAGCTGCACGCCTATTTTGCGACTAATAATCTCTACCACTTCAGATGCTATCGTATATTCCTCTGGATATAAGGCTTTTGTTTCAAGTAAAAATGGATTTTTAAGGCCCATCCCCTGCTGAAAACGTTTTATTGCAAAAGCGATATGATCTGTCAATGAAATGTGTATATGCTCATTCAAAGGAATATTAACGCGTTTTTGAATGTGCGTTACAATATCATTCATCATTTCAATTACGTCTTCATCCACCTGAGCTAAAAGCTGCTTGTACTGTTCTTGCTCTTCTTCACTCTTTAACAAAAACATTTTTTCCACAGCTTTTGCATCGATTTCATCGCCTTTTTTCTTGTTGAATCCTATTCCTTTCCCAATTAGCACAACTTCATCATAGGTAAGGTGTTTAGCAATTAATACATTATTATTAAGTACCTTTTCTACAAAAAAGGACTCTTTCACGAATCCTTCACTCCCCTGTTTCGGCTTTCTATTATTTGCTTTCCTATCTTACAAATAATACGCATAACCGTCAATTCATTTTTCTTTGTTTCAAATATTATTGAACTAAACTATTTGAGTTACGTATTATCTTAGTAGTTCTTCGCTGGAAACGCAACGTCTTTTTTGCTCGTCCCATAACAATTTTTCATAATAAAATCTTGAAGCATAACGCTCAGAATTAATACACCTGCTTGTAAAAGCGTAAAAAGAACAAGTGAAGTGGTAATAGATACCAGCAAAACCCCATAGTGAATCAGAAAAATATCTACTATACGCAGCCCAACTATAATAATTCCAGCTCCAATAAAAAATTCTTTGGCTGCACTCCAAACGAGGAGAATCGTAACAATACAAACATAAATCATTGTTGCATTTACGGAATCATGAGTAGCCGACGCAAACCATCCTGTATAAAACCAATTATTATGAAAATATGCTAACAACATAAACATAATAGTAGAAGTAATGGCGAGCATTCCGAGGAAAAATGTAGCGTAATGCACAAATGTCATATAACGTTCTGTTAGCCATACATACCAAATCTTTGAAATACTAAAGCCTATGGTCATTAAAACACCTGTATAAATTGTTTTCCACCAGTGGTGTGTATAAATATCCCAGTGTAAAAATAATTCTTCAATCCCCATAAACATAGTTGAAATGATTAAAATATAGCGAAATTTTAATTGATAAGCAGCTACCACCATAGCCATGATTGGAAAAGCAAACGCTTGAGAAGTTAAGGACCCAAACAAATTATCAAAATATTTATTGGTCATAAAATCAGGATCGTAATCGTAACTTTCAAACAACACAAATACAACATACTCTAGTACATAAGCCATTCCAATGATAAAAAAAAGCAAAACGACTAGCTTTTTATCTTTTTCACGTATGAATATTGTAAGCAAAACGGCCGTGCTGATAATAATCAATGCAAAAAAAGCAGTATAATGAGGCATAGCCGTCTCCCTTTTACGACTTAATTATTACTTAGAGTAAGACGTTTTATCCAAATTATACATAGCTAACTTCTATTCAAAAAAACCTTGACTAACAAATAGTCAAGGTTTTTAGATGCTCTCGCTTTTAAAAGCGGGAGAGGTATCAATTATCCTTCAATCATTTTTGAAAGGTTAGCCATTTCGATAGCTGATGCTGCAGCTTCCCATCCTTTATTTCCTGCTTTTGTTCCTGCACGTTCAATTGCTTGCTCAATTGTTTCAGTTGTTAATACACCAAAGATAATTGGTACGCCTGTTTGTAAGCTTTGAGATGCAACGCCTTTTGCTACTTCATTACATACAAAATCAAAGTGGGGAGTAGCTCCTCGAATAACCGTTCCTAGTGTAATAACTGCATCATATTTTTTAGATTCAGCTAATTTTTTAGCGATTAATGGAATTTCATAAGCACCCGGCACCCAAGCCACGTCTACATCTTCATCAGCTACACCGTGACGTTTGAGCGCATCTTCTGCTCCACTAAGTAAACGACCTGTAATAAATTCATTAAAACGTCCTACCACAATTCCGATTTTTAATCCTGTGCCAACTAAATTTCCTTCATATAAATGATTCATCTTTTGTTCCTCCTGCTAGTATTAATATATAGTTATTTACATTTCTTTTCATGAATTAGCTTTATTTGTTATAACGAAAAAAAGTGTAAAATTATAAATGTAATAAATGACCTAATTTTTTAGCTTTTGTATCTAAGTATTTTTTATTGGCATCCACTGCCGGCATTTGAAGAGGCACTCGCTCTACCACTTCAAGGTCGTATCCTTTTAGCCCAGTAATTTTACGAGGATTATTCGTTAAAAGCTTCATTTGTTTGACTCCAAGATCTTTCAAGATTTGAGCTCCGATTCCATACTCTCGTAAATCCGCAGCAAACCCAAGTTTTTCATTCGCTTCTACGGTATCGTATCCTTCTTCCTGCAGCTTATATGCTCTTAGCTTATTTAATAAGCCAATGCCTCTGCCCTCTTGACGCATATACAGCAGAATGCCACGTCCTTCTTCTTCAATTTGTGTAAGAGCTGCGTGAAGCTGAGGACCGCAGTCACAGCGCTCAGAACCAAACACATCTCCAGTCAAACACTCAGAGTGAACGCGAACTAGAACGGGGCTATTATGATCAATATCACCTTTAATAAGAGCCACATGTTCTTTATTATCAAGTTTATTTGTATATCCTACAGCCTTAAAATCACCAAATGCCGTAGGTAAGCTCACTTCTACTTCACGGCTAATAAGCTGGTCATGTTTGCGGCGGTAGGCAATCAAATCTTTTATTGTAATCATTTTTAAATCAAATTGCTCTGCAATCTTTGTTAAATCCGGTACGCGTGCCATTGTTCCATCTTCATTCATGATTTCACAAATAACACCCGCAGGTTTCCCTCCTGCTAATACTGCTAAATCAACAGCGGCCTCTGTATGACCCGCACGCTGCAGAACGCCTCCGTCTTTTGCAATCAATGGAAAAATGTGTCCTGGGCGTTGAAAATCACTTGCTACCGTTACGTCATTTACAAGAGCCATAACGGTAGCAGAACGTTCGTATGCACTGATACCTGTTGTACTTGAAATATGATCAATACTTACTGTAAATGCTGTTCCATGTACATCCGTATTGTTTGCTACCATCGGGTGAAGATTCAATTTATGCGCAATGTCTTCATTAACAGGTGTACAAATTAATCCTCTTCCATGAGTAGCCATAAAGTTAATAACCTCAGGCGTCGTTTTTTCGGCTAATGCAATAAAATCTCCTTCATTTTCTCGATCTTCATCATCGCATACAATAACCACTTTTCCCTTTTTTAACTCTTCAATGGCTTCTTCTACTTTATGAAACATCTCTTTCACCTCACTGTTAATTTGTAAAACCATGCTGCTGCAATAAATCCTTCATATTACCTGAACGATTCGATGCGCCAGGAGTTGACTTATTAGTCATCATCTGATGCATATATTTAGCTAACATATCGCATTCAATATTCACCTTGTCTCCTCGCTGTTTGTCTCCCACGACTGTATGAAGCACCGTATGAGGAATAAGAGAAATAGTAAATGATTGGTTGCTGACATCAAAAATAGTAAGACTTGTTCCGTCTACTGAAACAGATCCTTTTAACATCATAAATTCACGAAGTTCAGGATCGACTTGAATTTCATAATAAAAGGCATTTCCTTTACGTGTTTTGCTTACAATTGTTCCAATCCCATCAACGTGTCCGCTAACGAAATGCCCTCCAAACCGGCCGTTTGCAGCCATCGCCCGTTCTAAGTTAACACGTGATCCAACGGTTAGAAGCTGAAGGGTACTTGCTTTAATTGTCTCCGGCATGACATCGACCGTAAATTCATTTTGAGAGTAAGCCGTTACGGTTAAACAAACGCCGTTAACTGAAATACTGTCCCCTAAGTTCACATCTTCTAACACGGTCTTCGCATCAATCGTAAGAACAATTGCTTCTGTGGCCTTTTGAATACGTTTTATTTTTCCAATTTCTTCAATAATACCTGTGAACATTTTCTTCACCTGCTTTGGCTCTATTCCAACTTTTTATGCCGTTTTGAAATAGCAGCTGCTTTTTTTTCATATTTATCTTTCCCCCAACCACTAAAAATAAAAAAGCCCCTTGAACAAATGTCCAAGGGGTCGGCTGAGCTGAATCAGTTTTATCTATGCAAAATTCCGCTAATTGTATACGAAATAAACAGTCGTATGTAGTGTATGAAAACAAGGGTATCCTTAAAAAGGCAAACCTGTCCCTCATTAATACAACACAAAAAAACAACTGTGCTTCCTGATCCTTCTCCCATCCAGACTTTTACTGTCGGCTCTAGATTTTAACTAGATCCACCGCTAACATACATCGTATGAAAACGGGTCACGGGCTTAAAAGCATACGCTTTATCACCGCCGGTTGGGACTTACACCCGACCCCGAAGGATAATATATTCGACTGCTATAGTCTTATTTGTTTTACATTATAGCAAAGTAAAATCGACTTGTCACATCATTTAACTTCGTTTTTTCACATCTGCTCTTTAAAATCCAACTATTAGCTTATTTTTTCTTTTTTAATACATAACATCCATACAAAAGCTAGTCCAATATAGCCAAATATCGGATACAAAAACTCAAGAAGTTGGGCATATCCGAATTGCCCAATAATAAAGCAAGCCAAGATAATAAACACAAAAGCTTGTTTATCATTCAGGGGAAGAAATGACTGAAGCTGCTTAGCGATTCCAAATACATTTCCAATCAATGTAGTAAAAATCTCACCTAACACAACTACAGTAAATAAAACATTCACCCAAGCTGAGATATTCTTAACAACGGCACTCATAGGAATATCGAGTTGAAATGAATAAGGCAAATTGGAAAGTGCAAGATGAGTAGAAACAAGCATAAACGTAAGTACACATCCTCCTATTACGGCCCCTTTTTTAATCACGCTCCTATCCTTTACGGAGCTTCCTAATGGAACCAAAACGGCCTGAGCCAAAGCAAGATTTAGGGAAATATATAAAAAGGGACTAACCGCCCACTTCCACTGTGTCACGAGCGTTAAATCTGGCTTCGTTTGAATCAGTGAGAAATAGCTGATATTTGGCACAAAGATGATAAAAGCAAATGAAAGCATCATCGGCACAACAAGAGAATTAACCATTAAAATACCGTTAATCCCTCTTGCGATAAATACATAAGTTAAAACAATTGTAAAAATCATTCCAACAGGAGGCCACAGCCCGAACTGCTCTTTTCCTATTGCCCCCGTACTCGCTAGCATGACTGAAGTTACTCCAAATAAAATGACAATCATTACACCGTTTACCACTTTTCCAAGCACATCACCAAATAAATATGTATTAAGCTGCTGATAAGAAGAAGCCCCAATTGAGTGCGAAAGCAGCATCATTTTCGAACCAAGCCAAATAAAAAACAAGCCGCTGACTAAAATTCCGACCATTCCAAGTTCCCCGTATTGTGTAAAAAATTGCACGATTTCCTTGCCTGTTGCAAAACCGGCTCCTACAACGGTGCCTACATACGTAGCAGCAACCTGCAGTGTGAGTTTCCACCTTTTCATGCCCATCACCCTTCTACCCTTCATAGTTCACTATATGTAGAAACTATAAAAAAAAGACGAGCCTTTTTACGTGTGAATTTACACATATCCTAGCGCTTTTCCCTTTTCGTTTATTTTTTATTTCGCATTTTCTTTTTGTTTTTCTCACAAAAAACCTCTTAACCCTTAACATAACAGTCATTTTCAAACAAAATATACGGATATTTTCCCTTTAGCTTTTAGATTCCCCTCAATATTTGCTGGAAATTCACAATTTACTGTTGTATAATTTCTAAAAATCAGATAAATTATTAAATAAGTATTCTTTCTATTAAAAAAAATATGTTTCAATTATATACAATTGATTCTTATCATGAGAGGTGGAGGGACTGGCCCTTTGAAACCTCAGCAACCAGTCGTTAGAGACATGGTGCTAAATCCAGCAAGCAATTTATTGCTTGGAAGATAAGAAGGCGAAAAAAGTCTTCTTCTTAAGAAGACTTTTTCTATTTTATCGGCATATTGCATAAAACGAATCACTCGTGAAATAGAAGCGGAACAATTTAAGGAGGTTTTGACATGGGGTTACTTGAAGATTTAAAGTCTAAAATTTTAATTGGGGATGGTGCCACTGGTACCCTCCTTTACTCACACGGTATTGACAGCTGCTTTGAAGAACTAAACATCACCAAACCAGAAGAGGTTTCTCGTATTCACAGAGCCTATGTAGAAGCAGGTGCAAACGTTATTCAAACGAACACTTACGCTGCTAATTATCAAAAACTTGCTCGTTATGGATTAGAAGATTCGGTCAAAGACATCAATGTTGCCGGTGTAAAGTTGGCGAAACAAGCTGTAAAAGACCAGGCTTACGTTGTTGGTACACTCGGCGGAATTCGTTCTTTCCAAAAAAACGCTATTAGTTTAGAAGAGGTTAAGCGAAGCATTCGCGAACAAATGTTTTGGCTTTTAAATGAAGGCGTGGATGGCCTTTTATTTGAAACATACTATGATTTCGAAGAATTAAAGACCGTTCTTACACTGGCAAGAAAAGAAACGGATAAGCCTATTATTACCCACGTTTCCCTGCATGATATTGGCGTATTACAAGATGGCCGTCCTTTAGCAGATGCGTTAAAAGAATTAGAAGACTTAGGAGCAGATGTCGTAGGACTCAACTGCCGCTTGGGTCCTTATCATATGATTCGGTCTCTTGAAGAAGTACCGCTTCCTGATCGTGCTTTCTTATCTGCTTACCCTAACGCCAGCCTTCCGGCGTATGTGGAAGGAAAATTGGAATATGAAACGAATGAAGACTACTTTGTAGAAAGCGCGCGTTTATTCCGTGAACAAGGTGTTCGCTTAATTGGAGGATGCTGCGGTACAACACCAGCTCACGTACGTGCGATGTCGTCTGCCTTAAAAGACCAGCCTCCGATTACAAGTAAAGTGGTTAAAATGAGACCAGCCGTTACGGTTCAAGAGCGTGAACAGCAGGATAAACCTCATATGCATGAAATTGTGAAGAAGCGCCGCTCGGTTATCGTCGAGCTAGATCCACCTAAACAGCTTGGTCCGACGAAATTTTTAGAAGGCGCAAAAGCACTTGATAAAGTTGGCGTAGATGCTATTACATTAGCTGATAATTCTCTTGCCTCACCTCGCATCAGCAACTTGGCAATGGCAACATTGATGCAGCAAGAAACAAAGGCCCGACCGCTTATTCATATTACATGTCGCGACCGAAATTTAATTGGACTTCAATCTCATTTAATGGGACTTCATACATTAGGAATGAATCAAGTACTTGCGATTACCGGTGATCCGTCAAAAGTTGGCGATTTCCCTGGCGCCACTTCGGTCTACGATTTATCTTCATTTGACTTGATTAGTTTAATCGCTCAGTTTAATGAAGGACTATCTTATTCCGGCAAACCGCTTGGTCAAAAAACCAATTTTTCCATCGCAGCTGCCTTTAACCCAAATGTGCGTCA
This sequence comes from Priestia aryabhattai, assembly GCF_023715685.1. Taxonomy (NCBI): domain Bacteria; kingdom Bacillati; phylum Bacillota; class Bacilli; order Caryophanales; family Bacillaceae; genus Priestia; species Priestia aryabhattai. Next base: position 541,026 of record NZ_JAMBOQ010000003.1, on the reverse strand, counting down.
CTTAGACCGAGCAGTTCAGCGTTTGGAAAAGAAAATCGACTGCGGGGCTCATTATTTCATTACTCAGCCTCTCTATTCAACCAAGCAAATTGAAGAAGTATATGAAGCAACCAAACATTTAACAACACCGGTATACATCGGGATCATGCCGTTAACAAGCGCAAGAAATGCTCGATTTATTCACCATGAAGTACCTGGAATTAAATTATCAGAAGATATTCTAGAGCGAATGGACGCAACAGGAAATGACCGGATTCGCGGTGAAGTCGAAGGTCTTGCAATTGCAAAACACTTAATTGATACAGCATATGAGCTATTTGACGGTATTTACTTAATTACGCCGTTTATGCGTTATGAAATGACCGAAATTCTAACACGCTATATTCATGACAAGCAACTCGTTACATCAGAAAGGAAGATATAAATGAGCTCACTTATCGAACAACAACTAAAGAAGCGAATACTCGTCATCGATGGAGCAATGGGAACGATGATTCAAGATGCTGATTTAACCGCTGAAGATTTTGGCGGCGAAGAATATGAAGGTTGCAACGAATATTTGACTCGAACGGCGCCTCATGTGATTCAGCGCATTCATGAAGAGTACTTTGCAGCAGGTGCTGATATTATTGAAACCAATACGTTTGGCTCAACATCTACCGTACTTGATGAATACGATTTAGGGCACCTAGCGTATGAATTGAATATCGAAGCTGTGAAGCTTGCTTGTGCAGCCCGCGATAAATATTCAACTCCCGAATGGCCTAGGTTCGTAGCTGGAGCTATCGGCCCTACAACTAAAACGCTCTCTGTTACCGGAGGTATTACATTCCCTGAGTTAGTAGAATCGTACGAAGAGCAAGTTCGGGGTTTGTTAGACGGCGGAGTTGACTTACTTCTAGTCGAAACATGTCAAGACATGCTGAACGTAAAAGCTGCGTTTTTAGGCATTACAGCTGCGTTTGAAAAACTGAAAACAGAAGTTCCAATTATGATTTCAGGAACGATTGAGCCAATGGGAACAACTTTGGCTGGTCAAGATATCGAATCTTTTTATTTATCATTGGAGCATATGAAGCCTCTTTCAGTCGGACTTAACTGCGCAACAGGTCCTGAATTTATGACGGATCATATTCGCTCTCTTTCAGACCTAGCCACTTCAGCTGTTAGCTGTTATCCAAACGCTGGACTTCCAGATGAAGAAGGTAATTATCACGAATCCCCTGAGCTGCTGGCTCAAAAAATTAAGGGGTTTGCTGATAAAGGCTGGCTAAACTTCGTAGGCGGATGTTGTGGTACAACGCCTGCTCATATTAAAGCACTGGCTGAAGCGGTAAAAGAGGTTGCTCCTCGTTCGCTTGATCGCTCCGAGCATAACCATGCTGTAACTGGTATCGAACCACTTGTATATGACGATTCTATGCGCCCTCTTTTTGTGGGAGAACGTACGAATGTAATCGGTTCTCGCAAGTTCAAGCGTCTGATCGCGGAAGGAAAAATTGAAGAAGCATCTGAAATTGCGCGTGCTCAGGTTAAAAATGGTGCTCACGTTATTGATATTTGCTTAGCAGATCCAGACCGTGAAGAAATGGAAGACATGGAGGAATTTATTCAAGAAGTTGTCAAAAAAGTGAAGGTTCCTCTTGTAATCGATTCAACCGACGAGAAGGTTATTGAAAAAGCTTTAACGTACTCACAAGGTAAGGTCATTATTAACTCCATTAACTTAGAAGATGGTGAAGAGCGTTTTGATGCAATCTTACCGCTAGTAAAAAAATTCGGTGCTGCTCTGGTTGTCGGTACAATCGATGAAACAGGCATGGCCGTTACTGCAGAACGAAAAGTAGAGATTGCTAAACGCTCACATGATTTACTTGTTGAAAAACATGGCTTTAATCCAAAAGATATTATTTTTGACCCTCTTGTGTTTCCTGTAGGGACTGGTGATGAACAATATATTGGTTCTGCTGAAGAGACAGTTAAAGGAATTAAAATGATTAAAGAAGCCCTGCCTGATTGCCTGACCATTCTTGGCGTAAGTAACGTGTCATTCGGTCTTCCTCCAGTCGGACGTGAAGTACTAAATGCCGTTTACCTTTATCACTGTACGCAGGCTGGACTCGATTATGCCATTGTTAATACAGAAAAATTAGAGCGCTATGCTTCTATTCCAGAAGCTGAAATTGAGCTTGCTAATGCTTTATTATTTAACACAACTGATGAAACGCTAAGCACGTTTACCAACTTTTATCGTGATAAAAAGAAAGAAGCAAAAGTAGAAATTTCTACGTTAACACTCGAAGAACGATTAGCAATGTATATTGTCGAAGGTACTAAAGAAGGATTGCTTCCTGATTTAGAACAGGCTTTAGCTCAATATGATGATCCGTTAGATATTATTAACGGACCGCTTATGGACGGGATGGCGGAAGTCGGACGTTTGTTTAATGACAACCAGCTGATTGTGGCAGAAGTGCTTCAAAGTGCGGAAGTTATGAAAGCCTCCGTCGCCTTTTTAGAACCTCATATGGAAGCAACTGAAAATGATTCTGGAAAAGGCAAAGTTATTCTTGCGACGGTTAAAGGTGACGTGCACGATATCGGTAAAAACTTAGTAGACATCATTTTAAGCAACAATGGTTTTAAAGTAATTGATTTAGGTATTAAAGTAACGCCGCAGCAGCTGATTGAAGCAGTAAAAGAAGAAAAGCCAGACATCATTGGCTTGTCAGGTCTTCTAGTAAAATCAGCTCAGCAAATGGTTTTGACTGCACAAGATTTAACACAATCAAGCATTGATGTTCCAATTATGGTAGGAGGCGCTGCCCTTTCCCGTAAATTTACTGACTTTAAAATCGCCCCGGAATATGAAGGTGCGGTCCTCTACGCCAAAGATGCGATGGACGGATTAGCGTTAGCAAATAAGCTGCAGAACAAAGAAGAAGTTATTCAGCTTTTAGAAGATTTAAAAACGCGGCAAGAAAAGAAAGTAACGGTTCGAGAACGCCAGCCTCAAACAGCTCAAGCAGCTACGGCTGTTTTAGAAAGATCCGCCATTTCAACGGACGCTCCTGTTTTTGTACCGGCTGATTTAAAGCGGCACGTTGTCAAACACTACGATTTGGCACAGGTTCTTCCCTATATTAACTGGCAGATGCTTTTAGGCCATCACTTAGGGCTAAAAGGAAAAGTGAATAAGCTGCTTGCTGAAAAAGACGAGCGTGCTGTTCAATTAAAAGAAACCGTTGATGACCTGCTCGAACTGGCACTAAAAGAAAACTTAATTAAGCCAGCGGTTATTTATCAGTTCTTCCCTGCTCAAGCAGACGGAAATGATTTAATTATTTATGATCCTGCTGATGAAAAAACAGAAATTGAACGATTTACCTTCCCTCGACAAGCAAAAGGACAGTTCCTGTGCTTATCTGATTTTGCAAAGCCTAAAGAAAAAGAGATGGACTATGTATGTTTCTTCTCTGTAACAGCAGGAACAGGCATTCGCGAACGCGCAGCGAAATTCAAAGAAAACGGCGAGTTTTTAAAGAGTCACGTGTTCCAAGCTCTTGCGCTTGAATTAGCCGAAGGATTAGCAGAACGTGTTCATCAGCAAATTCGTGACCGCTGGGGATTCCCCGATTCGCCTGACTTTACAATGGCGGAGCGTTTCTCAGCCAAATACCAAGGTCAGCGTTTTTCATTCGGATATCCTGCATGTCCAGACCTTGAAGACCAAGCAAAACTGTTTAAATTAATTAAACCTGAAGACATCGGCATTCAGTTAACAGACGGTTTCATGATGGAACCAGAGGCTTCTGTTACAGCCCTTGTTTTTGCACATCCTGAAGCGAAATATTTTAACGTATTGTAAAACATGGCCGCGGTCTTTTAGACTGCGGCTGTTTTTTACAGTGAATAAACAAAAAAATAGTTTATACAAACTTTTTGAATTCACCGCTGGTTTGAGCTTTTTTTATGAGTTTCTTGGGAAACACTGATAGAATAAGGAATGTAATAAATTTGTAAAGCTCTTATCACAGCAGATTTTTTAGGGAAAGGAATTTTCAAGCAATGATTAAGTTATTTGTAAGCGACTTAGATGGCACTCTTTTACACGAAGAAAAATACGTAGAACAGCATAATGCAGACGCACTTAGTGAACTTCAGCGCCAAGGAGTAGAGGTTTGTCTTGCTTCTGGAAGAATGGATACGGAAATTTTAAAAATTTCTACCGATATTAATAATACATTTCATCGTATTAGCCAAAACGGAGGATTTGTGTGGACCAAAGAAAATCAAGAACTTCATGGAAAAGTGTTTGAAGATGATTTAGCGGTTCAACTTTATAAAAAAACGATAGATCCTAACCGTATTACGCTTGTCTGTTCAAACGATACGAATTATGTAGAGCAGCGAAATGAAATTATTGAAGCGATTGAAACTCACATGTTTTTCCCTATCGAAGAACAAATTGAAATGACGGATTCATTTGGTCACGCTCTTTCTCCATCTAAAATCACGGTTCTTGGAGATCATGATGAAATGGTAGCTCTGCAAAAAGAGGTGAACGAAGAGTTTGGTGATTATATTGATACATATATTTCTGCCAAGCAGTGTTTGGATATTATGCCTAAACATATCAGCAAAGGAAATGCCATTGAAATTTTATTAAATCATCTTCAGCTAAAACCAGAGGAAATTGCATGTGTGGGGGATTCATTTAATGATATTCCTATGTTTCAATTAACGCCGAACAGTTTCGCTATGGCTACAGCTCCTGAAGCTGTTCAGCGCCACGCCTCTACTGTTGTGTCATCGGTTAGTGAAGCAGCGCGTATTGTTTTAGAAAAAAATAAGCAAACAACCTAAAAAAAGCGGTCAACGTTTAAATTGACCGCTTTTATCTATTTAATAAGAAAACGGTATTTATTTTTTTCGTAAAGAACGAAAAAATTCACCTAAGCTTTTTTGCTTCCCATCTGCATGCTCTCCGTGATTAACCAAGCTGCTGATTCTTTCTCGTCGAACAACAACCATAATAAGAGTGGCAAAAAAGATAATGGAAACGGCAATGACAACCAGTGCAAGAACGGATGCTACAATAGCTTCAGAAGTCGTTAGTGACGATAGCATCTGCCTCGTACACCTCCATTTCGTTTGTGGCGAAAAGGAGCTAGCAATTAGAAATGTAAATAATCTTTTTTCTCAGCTTGATGCATGTTATTATACACCATTTTCATTTTAGAAGCTGTAGCTTTTAAAGACGTAGATGAATCCACATCTTCGGCTAACATGATGTTTACTAAGTCAACCACAGAACGAGACAACAACTCTACATTATTTTGCAACTCTAATTCGTCATAAGTCGTACGGTCTTGAAGACGAAGTCGAATAATTTCATTTGCTAGCTCCCTAACACGCACTAATTGTTGATGTTCTCCCATAGTATCTCCGCCGCAAGAAACTTATAATCAGCCCTTTTATTGGCTTTTATAAGAGCTAGAAATCCCTGCAGCTTACCCCTCCTTATAAAGATGCCTAGCACACCTTTATGTAAATCACAGTTTCAAGTTGTTTACATGTATATTCGCTATAGATGGTTCTTTTTCCTTTTGAAATTAGCAACCATCATCAACGACCTTCTTCGTTTATCGTTCAGATTTCAAATTTTTAAGGATGTGATACACGAAAATTAAAAAGCCAATAGCAGTAAGTGTTGCTCCTACTGCCACTACGGGTGTAAAAGCTTGGTTTTCTAGTACAATCATGAAAAATAAACCAATCATCATGACCGGTAATCCTATATTGTGCAACCATACGTGCAGTTTGGCTAATTTACTTTCGCTAAACGCAGGAAACAACTAATAAATAAGTCCCGCTAACGTAAGCGACGTCCACCCTAACAAATTGATGTGAACATGAACAGGTGCCAAAGCGTAGCTGTGAACAATTGATATATAATGCCCCAATATGATGCCAATTCCAAAATAAACGGCTGATATTTTAATTAATTTAATTCCCATCGTTTTCTCCCTCTTATATCCCCCTCCGACTTCTGTACTACTTTACGCAGAAAACGTCATTTTAGAAGCGACAGATTAGCCAAAGGACACAAAATACGGAGTATGATATCTAAAAAGAGGATTCTTCACCTCAAACACAAAAAACAGCTGAGCAAAAGTACTCAGCTGTCTATTTTAAGCAATATAATGCAACACAAAATTCAAGAAAAACAATAGCGCGCTTACATACATGAACATCGATACTTCACGCATTTTACCAAGGAATAATTTAAGCAGTGGATACGCAATGAACCCAAATGCAATTCCATCAGCAATGCTGTACGTAAGAGGAATAAGCGCAATAATTAAAAATGCAGGGAAACCTTCTGTTAAGTCCTGTAAATTGATGTTTTTGATATTTTGAATCATCAATGCTCCAATAACAATGAGAATAGGTGCAATAGCACTATCTGGAACCAGCTTGATAAATGGAATAAACAGAAGTGAACTTAAAAATAAAACTCCTGTAATCAGCGATGTTAAACCCGTTCGCCCTCCAGCTGCAATACCAGATGCTCCTTCTACGGAAGACACCGTTGGACTTGTTCCAAACACACCGCTTAGCAAAGCTGAGGCGGCTGTTGCTTGAAAGGCCCGCGGAAATTTGCTATCTTGATTCATCATACCTAGCTGACCATGCAGCAAACCGATATTTTCAAAAATCAATACCATTGTTAATGAAAATACAGCTGCCCAAAACGCAATGTCTCCAATAGCTCCAAAAGACAATGTGCCAAAGCTACTAAAGAAGTCGTTCACGCTCGCAGCGGACTGTCCTTTTTCTGCACCGCTTCTGACACCAAGTAGGAAGGCAAGGACTGATCCAGCAATCATGCTTAACAAAAAGTTACCTTTCACATTTCGGATAAACAGTACGATTGTGATAATTAACGTCAACAACGTACTGATAACAAACGGGTCCGACAAGTCTCCAAGTGCTACAAAAGTGGTTTCGCTTGGAACTACAAGCTTCCCTTTTTGCAAACCGATAAACGTTAAAAATAAGCCAACGCCGACTGTTATCGCTTCTTTTAGCGAATGTGGAATCGACGAGACAATTTTGGCAGACAATCGTGAAAAAGCTAATGCTATAAAAAGAAAGCCAGATATCACTACTGCTAATAACCCTTCTTGCCAAGATAACCCCATTGATTGAACCATCGTATACGTAAACAATGCATTAATCCCCATACCTGGCACCAGAATGAGAGGCGCATTTGCCCAAAAAGCCATAATAACACAGCCTACAAAAGCCGAAGCCACTGTCGCAAATATTCCTGCTTCAAGCGGAATACCGGCATCAGACAAAATGGTTGAATTAACAGCAATAATATACACGATGGAAAGAAATGAAATGACCCCAGCTAAGCTTTCTTTTCCGACAGTTGTTTGGTGGTCGTTTAAACGAAACAACTTTTCAAATAATGCGTTCAATCTAATTTCCTTCTTTTCATCTATCCCTCGCCCACCCAGTGACCAAAAATGCCACCGAAGTTATTATAGCAAAATCAACAATTGTTGCAAGGAAAACTTGTCTCCTTTAGCTTAAGCGTTCATTCCTTATTTAAAACTGTTATCATTTTCTAAATGTAACGTCTTGCATTCATTCTATATATACCTTGGATTGGACATAATAAAAGAGCGCTTTATCAGCGCTCACTGTTTTAATAATAAGGATAATATGGTGGGTACGGCGGGTAATATGGTGCTGGATAACCGTAATAACCTGGACCTCCTAATGCACTTCCGAGAACTAACCCTCCAAGGAATGGAGCAGCTCCAAAGCCCCAACCCCAAGGGCGACCAAAACCGAAGCCGAACCCCGGACGGCCGAAACCAAAACCAGGACGACCGAAACCAAAACCTGGGCGACCGAAACCGAATCCTGGACGGCCAAAGCCTCCAAAACCACCGAATGGTCTTCTTATGTCATTAACATCAAATTCTTGCATGATACATGCCTCCTCAAGTTATATTTCATTCTCTTTATTACATATGTTATTCACCCACTTCTTGCATAGGCAATCGCCTCTTTTTTTGTGATTTCTTAAAAAATATTCCTTTTCTACCACGGCGTTAGGATTGAACAAGCGTACAGACATATATTTTTTCGGACTTTAAAACATACTACATGTAACTTATGTAAGATAAGAGAGATGAAATGAGGAATGTACCTTTATAACTTTCAGCAGCTGCTACAATGAGGAATAAACATAATATGAACGCATAAAAAGAACGCTCAACAAAAATGTTGACCGTTCTTCTTATGAAAATACATAGCGATTTTTTATTAATTTATCTGACCCTTTGCTTGACCGTATATGCCCTAAAGCTATATAATCCCCTTTTTATACAATACGCTTTGAACATAAAATCATAGGAGCGTCTCCCCAAACGCTGCTATGTATGTATATCTGTAATCGCTTACAAACCTTTAATAAAAAACCGATATGATTTTCTATCTATTTACATTAAACAATATTTTGGACTAAATTTCAACACATTTTTTGTTTTTCTTTGTACTCAGCAAAAAAACAGGTGATATAGCACAGTGATTTTCCTTTTTTCTTGTCCCTTTTACTTATACACATAATCGTTTATAGTTTATAACGAAAGGAAGTGAGGTAATGTCTGATCAACTAGAAGAATACTTAGAACGAGGGATGTATGGAGCAAAGGAAACAAAAAGAGACGAACGAAGATATTTCTTAACTGCTCTACGTGAGAATATTGAAATTGCGCTAAAAAAAGGGCAAGTCATGAAAAAGGATACAGCAAAAATAAAGCCTATTTTAAAAAAAGTGAAGGGCGGTCATTTGTTTTTAAATGGCACCTTGTCTTATTCATACCTCTCCCCTTATATTCAAGCTGCTAACGAATACAAAGTGCCTTTTACCATCGTTCAGAACTTAGAAGCTACTACTGACATTGGTCTAGTTTTAACAGGTTCTGAAGGCAGTCTGGAACGCGATATCTTTTTAGACTAAAAAAAGAGCCAGAGCGGCTCTTTTTATTTGGCAAATACATGATGATCAATTGTTTTAATTACAGCACGTGAACGAATCCAGTTATCGGTAGCTGTTTTTGGATTATAAAAATAAATGGAATCGTCTAAACGATCTTTTCTAGTCAATGCTTGCTCTACTGCTTTTTTCGAATCTTCTGAAGCAGGTTTGTTAATTGATCCGTTTTGAACCGGTGAAAAAGCATATGCTTTTCCGACAACTTGTTTAATAACTCCTGTTACCGTATCTGGAAACTTCGGAGAATCTACACGGTTTAACACCACTGTCGCTACCCCTACTTTTCCTTCATACGATTCGCCTTTTGCTTCAGCTTCTACTAGGCGAGCTAATAAATCTTTTTCACTTGCTGAAATAGAAACTGCAGGTGTTTCCTGCTCTGTCGGTTTAGCTTCTGGTTTTGGTTCTGGCTTTGGTTCAGGCTTGACCGTATTAGCAGGTGCTGTCGTTGAAGGTTCCGTTGTTTCAGCAGCCAGCACTTTTGTCTTACTCGGAATAGCTAATGTTTCACCAATATAAATCATATCTCCTTGACGATTGTTTAATTTTTTAATATCGTCAATTGTTACACTATATCTTTTACCTAACTTCCAAAGACTATCGCCTTTGACTACTTTATAATTAGTTGCAGCCGTAGCTGTTGCATTAAAACCTATAAATGAAAGAGTAGCTAAACAAGCTACTACCATTGATTTCATATAACTATGTTTCATAGGTAATACCTCCTGAAATTTCGTATGGTATTACTCTATCATAGCTATATAGGGGTTTCACCGAACGATTCAATTACATTTCTTTAAGTTTGATGAACAAAATTACGTTCGGAACACAATTATGACATTGTACCTTGTTTTTTGTCATAATCACGGTAAATTTTCTAAAATACAGGTATATTTTCCCGCTTTCTTTTAGTTTAATCAGAAATTTCTCCATTCGTTTTTCCCTTATGCTTCTTATGATAAACATTTAAATTCATCTACTTTTACACAAAAAAGCTGAATGTTGTAATCAACATTCAGCTTTTTTTAATCTTCGATCTCAATTTCTACAACATCATAGAAATCAATCACTAGCTTAGCACCCGTATCATCCATAAACGTAAAGACGTCTTGATCATCTGATAAGTGTATCACGTATCCGGTCAACTGCTGTTCACTGTTATCGTAAACAGTAGTAATTAGAATTTTTTTATGATCTACATATGCTTCTTCTAATAACGAATGGAGGTCATAGTCCCCGTCATCTTCGGGCCGGTTCGTTAACAGCATCCCATAAGTCGTCATTCCATTTTTATCTTTCCATATATGATCTGCAAAATAAAAAGGTGCTGTACTTTTTCGAAACTCATCCATAATATCCCTCCTATAACTAAACACATTTAATCGCTCTTACCCTACGTTATTAAATAAACGCACAAGCACTTGTAACAGTATATTCTCTACTGTACAGGCTCATACATCCATTATATAAGGCATAATTAAATAATGCCATCATTTCGTTTAGCTCCTAGGAATTTCTAGATACGTATAGGTGAAATCTCCACCGCGTCCGGCTATTCCACGAAAATGTTTGAAATCAGGGCGATTTACTAAAAAAGGACGAAAAGCAAGAAAGTCTTCTTTTTTGACTTTAATTTCGGTTACTTTTCCTTCACTTAACTCATTCAACATTTTTATTGCTGTTTGTTCATCCATTCAGTTTCACCTCGCTTTTAACTGTTCAGCCAATTTTGCAGAGATGCAAATTGAGCTTCAGCTTCTTTATATCCTTGGTTATAAAGAGCGTCGAGACGCTCACGATTCTTCTCAATTCGCCCTACTACAAGAGGGGTTTGCGGACGAATCACAAAGATATTCCCTTGTCTTTCTTGTTCTTCAATATATGACAATGTTTCATTATACAATTTATAGCGGTTTTCAAGCGCACGAGTCAACCCGTCATAATGACGATATTTGCGCTTCAATAACCAAAGCATATTTGATTTCTTTTTTCGATATCCTTCGTTTCGCGTTAGCACCACAATATTTTTTCTATATCCATCCTGCACTGCTTTTTTGATTGGAATCGGATCACTGATTCCTCCGTCTAACAACTCTTTTCCTTTATATGTAACGACAGGTGCTAAAAATGGAAGGGAACTAGAAGCGCGAACCGCTGTCAAAATGTCTCGGTCATACTTATCAAAATAAACGGGTTCTCCCGTCACGCAGTCCGTTGCCCCTACTACAAGCTTCTCTGTACGCTCGGCAAATGCCTCAAAGTCAAATGGAAGAAGCTGATTAGGAATTTCATCAAAAACGAAATCCATTCCAAATATCTCTTTTGTTTTAAAATAATTTTTCCACGACAAGTAGCGAGGATCCTCTAAAAAATCTAAATTAGCTTTGCGACTTCTTCCTATTTGTCTAGATAAATAGGAAGTGGCATGACAAGCGCCGGCTGAAACGCCAATTACATACGGAAGGTACAGATTTCTTTCCATAAAGTAATCTAAAACTCCAGTTGTATAAAGGCCTCTCATACCGCCTCCTTCGAGCACGAGTCCAGTATCTTTCAATTTCTACACCTTCTAATTCTTATAATTTATGACAAGATTATACCCCGTTTATTATAACGAAAGATGAACAAAGATGGAACTGTCCTGCTTCTCTCTTTCGTTAAAGCTACCAATTCCTTTTATTTCTCAGCACATTTCACTTATTTTTTCAATTTTATTTTATATTTTTTCAAAAAACCCTTTACTAATTCCCAGTTTTAAGGCAAAATTGTAAAAAAGAAAACGCTAACTAGTTTTACTATTTTAAAAATTAAAATTATTGTAAAAATTCATAATGAACTAATTTAAAACAAAGGAGCGATGAATCATGAAAATAGCAGAGGTAGGAAACTTGATAGAATTTAAAAATGGATTACAGGGCATTGTAGAAAAAGTAAACGAAAACTCCGTGATTGTTGATTTGACTTACATGACAAACTACCGCGATTTAGATTTAGAACAGCGAACTGTTGTCAACCACAAAAATTACACCATTATTAATCCAGCTATGTAAAGAGAAAAAAGCAACCGGAAAGCAAAAGCGGTTGCTTTTTTATTGATTTTGGAAAAATTGATTCTTCTGTTCTTCTGTAATAATCCCCAGCTTATACATGAGGTAAATATACTGTTGAACCTTAACATCCTTCGAACTTTTTTTCACTGTACTCCCTCTTTTCTAAAATGTTTCTTCATACAATAATATATGGCTAAGATAAAAAAAGTTTCCTTAAAGAAACAAAAACAGGCCCCTTTTTTCTTGAAAGGGACTTATTTTCGTGTGACAATAAAAAAGCTACTATTATCTTCTATCTTCTTACCGAAAGGAATTACTAGCATGTTTGATACTATATTGTTTATAGTTGCTCTTATTGTCATTCTTTTTTTCATCGTGCAGTTCGTTTGTAAACGAAAGCAGACTTCAAATAAAAAAACATCTGTTGAGCCCATGAATTATGCAGAAGAAGATTCTAACTCCTACACAAGTTGGAGTGAATCAGCTTCTGATCACGATGGTGATGGTGATGCGGATGCTGACGGAAGATAGAAAAAAGCCCCTTCTTATGAAGAGGCTTTTCTTTATTTTGATAACACGCGCTTGCCGTTGGTAAACGAATAATAGCATTCACCTGTATAGATGTCTTGGCTTTCATGTACATGAACACCACATTTATCTTCAAGTGCAGCTTTCATCATCGATTTGGCTACGTTATACGCTTTAATTGGACGATACTTTCTCCACTTTCCTACAAGGCAAAATGAACACGACTTTAACGTGTATCCCCCAATCTTTTCAAATAGGCGAAACTCTTGGCGCTTGCCTAATAATAACGATGGGCGGAAAAAGTGAGTAGAACGGATATACAAGCTTGCGATATCTTCTTCTACTTGCCCCTTTACTTTACTGTAAAAGAATGGCGAACGAAGATCAGCACCAATTGCTGTAATCGTTAAAAAGTTTTTGCAGCGATATTTTTCTGCACATTTAGCCGCTTTTAAAGGAAATTCGTAGTCCACTTTAATGAATCTCGCTTTTGTTTTTGCTTTTTTCATTGTCGTGCCTAAACAGCAATATACATCATCAACTGCAAAGCATTCTTCATGCTTATCAAGCTCTAAAAAATCTATTTCGAGCTGACGTAGCTTTGTGTGTTCGATTGGTAACTTTTTTCGAACAAACACTGTCACATGGTTATATAAGCTGTTGCTTAATAACATTTTTAAAAGTTCTTGACCAACAAGTCCGCTTGCACCTAATACTAATGCTGATCTCTGTGACATTCTTTCACCTTCTCACCTGTTGTTTTTGCAATGGAAAACAGGTTGCATACACAACCTGTTTGTTCGAATTAACGATTATCAATTGTTTCTGGGTATAAATCATGATTCATTAGGCGATAATTAGCCATTTCTTCATATTTCGTACCGGGACGGCCATAGTTTGTATATGGATCAATTGAAATGCCGCCGCGTGGTGTGAATTTCCCCCATACTTCAATATATCTTGGATTCATCAGTTTAATTAAGTCATTCATAATAATGTTCATACAGTCTTCATGGAAATCTCCATGGTTACGGAAGCTGAACAAATAAAGCTTTAACGACTTGCTTTCCACCATTTTTTCATCTGGAATGTAACTAATATAAATGGTTGCGAAATCCGGCTGACCTGTTTTTGGACATAAGCTCGTAAATTCTGGACAGTTGAATTTCACAAAATAATCACGATTTGGATGTTTGTTATCAAATGCTTCTAGAATCTCTGGTGAATATTCAAACAAATAGTTTGTTCCTTGATTTCCAAGGAGTGATACACCTTCTAATTCTTCATCTTTTCGACCGCTCATTTGCATTTCCTCTCTTTCTACGATTGTCATTCTAACAGCGTTTTTTTATTTTGTATATATCTGTTTTTATTTTTCTTTGTAAATTTTTTGCTATGCGCTTACACACCTCGTTTATTTCCCCAAACAAGGGCGTGAACCTGCGGCAGAACTCTTACATTATTCATGTTTTTAGCTGCCACGACCTTATCGATTAACCACTCATACTTTTTAAGCAATTCTTGTGTTAACGACGCATTATCGATTGTCGTTAAGTCCTCGTTGCCTACTTGAACAAAAAACGGAACCTCAGGATAACGTTCATGAACGGACGCTGCATACTCAAAGTCCTCATCATTAAATACAACGACTTTTATGCTTATGTGCTCCATGCGTTTTTCCTTTATTAATGTCTCTATAATATCGTCTAATACGGAGAAATTTGTTTTCATTAATGAACTTGGAGGCTTAGGAGAAATCGTTAAATCATCGATCTTTAGAAACCAATCCTGATAACGGCTTCCCTGTGTTTCAAGAGCTGCTTTTACCCCATGGCTGTGCAAAAGCTCTATAAGTGAACCAATTGCCTTGATAAGCGCAGGGTTTCCTCCAGAAATGGTGACGTGATCAAAGCACTCTCCACCGATTTCTTTCAGCTCAGTCCAAATTTGTTCTGCTGTTAGTTGACGAATATCATTTTTAGCCGATCCATCCCATGTAAAAGCTGAATCACACCAGCTGCACGAATAATCACAGCCTGCGGTACGAACAAACATCGTCTTACGTCCTACAACCATTCCTTCCCCTTGAATCGTTGGTCCGAATATTTCAAGTACTGGAATTGTATTAGCCACGTTTTTTCACCTTCTTTGGGCGGTAAACTACGTAACTTGTCGGCGTTTCCCGCACGAATACTTGTACGCAAGAAGGCTTATTTGGTAGTGTGTCTAGATATTCTTGAACCAACTCATAAATTTTACGAGCAACAACTTCAGTTGTAGGAAAATCATTTGGATTTTCTTCGTTAAAGATAGAATGATCGTTCAATAATGTATGATCAAATTGACCAGAAACAATTTTTTTCAATAGCGCAAAGTTTACTAAAAAGCCTGCTTCGTCTAATGTATCTCCGGCAACAGTTAGGTTAACAAAATACGTATGTCCATGGACTTGACGGCATTTTCCTGCTTCTGTGTGAGGAACAAAATGTGCCGCAGCAAACTGCATATCTTTGTTCAGTTCATATTCATAGTCATGAAATACTTGAGGATACATTTGTTGCAGCATTATTTCTCTCCTCCTTCTTTTATTTGCAGGTATTGATCTAACCCACGTTTTCGCAATTGACATGCGGGACATTCACCGCATCCATCAGCAACAATACCGTTGTAGCACGTTAATGTTTTTTCACGCACATACTCAAGCGCCCCTAACTCATCAGCTAAAGCCCACGTTTCTGCTTTATCAATCCACATGAGCGGTGTATGAATAACAAACTCAAAGTCCATTGATAAATTAAGCGTGACGTTTAACGATTTCACAAATACATCTCGACAGTCTGGATATCCCGAAAAATCGGTTTCACAAACGCCTGTTACGATATGACGGCCTCCGCTGTTCTTAGCCAGTACGGCTGCAAATGATAAAAATAACAGATTGCGGCCATCCACAAACGTGGTAGGCAATTCTCCTTCTTTTTGCTCGATATCAATATCATCTCGCGTTAATGCATTTGGTGCTAATTGATTTAAAAGTGACATATCTAGTACGGTGTGCTTCACACCTAAATCAGCTGCAATAGCTTTTGCTACCTCTATTTCTTGACTATGACGCTGACCATATTGAAATGTAACCGTTTCTACTTCTTTAAAGTTTTTCAAAGCCCAAAATAGACATGTTGTACTATCTTGACCTCCACTAAATACAACAATAGCTTTTTCATTTTTAATCATCATTGTTCGTCTCCTTTTTGATTGAAATCAAAAGAAGAAGAAACTTTATTGAACCGTTCGTTCCCTTTGTGACTAATTTTATAACACAAAAAAGAGACTGCTCTTTTCCAGCAATCTCCCTAAAAAGCAACTAAGATACACGCCCTCGCCAGCATACACGTCAAAGAGACGTGTTGGTAGAAAAGCACGTGAAAGAAGACACGCTAAAACCGTGTCTTTTGTCATCAACGATGATCTTAGTTTTTTATAGAGGGAGTTTTCGAACCTCTCCCGTACATATACAAACGTGTACGGCGTTTCTTCTTGAATTGTCATCGTATACTATACCACATGCGTATAAATAATGCTATGTTTGTTGGCTTCTATCGCCTTTGGCTGTCTTATTTTTCTTTATATAAGAAAGAGCAATAAATAATGATGGAAAACAGACACTTAGTACAAATAAATAAAACGGCCAATAATATTTTTCAAAATAATTGAGGTATGCTGTATTCGGAATAATGTAATACGCCACGCCTGTAATAATTAGACCTAAAGGAAAACTTAAAAAATTGCGGACGCGTAAATTCTGTTCCAGTCTCTTTTCATTTTGTACCCTCTCTTTACATCTTGTCTGTAAAACGCTTCTCCAAAACCAAAGATATCGCTTTTATAAGTTTTTTGAGCTTTTTCCACCGCATCATTCATTTTTTCTTTTACGTCCGCTGCTGTTTTTCGTTCCAGCATATTAATTACAGCTGGGTCCTGTAAATTCACTTGACACTCTACATCCGCTACGTTCGCTTCACCTTTTAAATCAACGTGAATATGAGGTTTATGATTTTTCATAGAAGCTGTCACCTTCACATTCGTTCGAAGCATTTCTACTCCGATGATATCATGCTATTTTTCTTTCTTTTCACATGGAATAACAATCAATGTACTTTTTACATTTCCTGTAATATAATTGTATCCTTTACTTTCGTCTTCATTAAACCAGCCGATAAGTTTATCATTTTGAAAGACACCTAATCCTTTGAAATTGAGCAGAGTAGAAAGATTGGTGCGAGAAATGCTGGACATATCTCCTGCATTTTTCACGTTACCTTTTAACAATACCCCTGACAACACCGCCTGCTTCCCTTCACTGGTTAAGTTACTGATCAGTTCATTTAACTTCACTCCTCTAGTAGGTGCCCAAATACGCTGTGACACGTCTAATGAAGCAAACATATGGTTAGCCGGTATTTTTCCGATTGTTGTTAATACGTTCAGCACGTTCGATGCTTTCGTATTTTTAGCAACAACAACAAAATAATCGGTACGTACTTCATGATCCCGGGCAAAGAAATCAAGCACTTCAGCGATACCGTCTTCTGCCATGCTTTCGCTAATGACTAGCATTCGCAAATGAGAAAGATAAATTTTCCGAGGGGATTTTGTCGTTATTTTTCTTAACCCTTCCATTACAGAAGAAGCCTTAATAGAAAAGGTGGTCACAGTAGGCCCGTTTGTAGGAGTTTTTGCCTGAATATCACCTGGGTTAATCAACTGAACTGTAACAATAATGCCATCTTCTGCTTTATCAATTCCGACAGCAACCGTAATGGCTAGCTCATTCAACTCTCGACTGCTCCAGCAGCCGCTTAATAGTAATAAACAGATACATAGCATTAGAAATGCTTTCATAGTAAACGGCCACCTTTCCACAGTTTAGTTTTTTTGCGTCTTTTGACGTGAAATATTCTTCTCGTTAATAAGCTTTGGCCTTGTTTTCATTTTTTTGATCGAACGTCTAATCACATCCTTTTGATCACGCTTTACAAATGGAGCCATAGGTGTCATATACGGGACTCCAAATGACCTTAAGCTGCATAAATGTAAAATCATTAAAATTAACCCCAGGATAATACCGAACAAGCCAAAAGTAGCTGCTAAAACCATTAAAGTAAAGCGCAGCATCCTTACTGCAATAGCCATATCATACACAGGTGACACAAAGTTACTAATAGCGGTGATGGATACAACGATAACCATTGCAGGCGAGACTAATCCCGCTTGTACGGCGGCTTCTCCTAAAACGAGTGCTCCAACAATCGAAATAGCTGAACCTACTGCTCGAGGCAATCGAACTCCCGCTTCTCGCAAAATTTCAAACGTGATTTCCATAATAAACGCTTCAATAATAGCAGGAAAAGGGACGCCTTCTCTTTGAGCTGCAATACTAATTAACAAAGCAAAAGGAAGCATCTCTTGATGAAAAGTAGTTAAAGCAATATAAGCAGAAGGTGTTAAAAGGGCTAAGAAAAATGCCATATAGCGCATTAAGCGAATCAATGTACTAATATCTGCGCGCTGGTAATAATCTTCAGCAGCTTGAAAAAATTGAATAAATAGTGCAGGAACCATTAATACAAAAGGTGTACCGTCTATATCAATTTTAGAAAGACGCTCCTTTACCTCTTGAATGACTTGTTCATCCGCAATGCCGTCATAATGTGTTAAATGTTCATCGTGATAGTGCATAATGGAGTCCAGCGCATAGTGTTCAACTTCATCTTTATTTACTAACCTGTCGATGTAAGCAACACCTAAAGTGAATTTTTCTTCAATCGAAATTCTAAACTCTCTTACAACTAAGTCCGTGCTCTGTTCCAGTGCTTTTTTCATGCGGGATAAATTATCTCCCACCCTCTCCGATAATTTCTGCTCTTCCTGAGTAGAAGAAGCACTAGTTTCCTTAGAGCCCTTAGATTCATCAGCTTTTTCTTTCCGCTGTTTGGATTTATTCGTTAACTCAGATAGTTTTTTTATACGCATTGTTCATCCTCCACTACATTGAACGAAAAGAAACGGAATTTCTTCTTTTTATTCTCTATAGTTTTTGTATGAAAAGGAAATTTATACTTAAAGCGATTTTAATAATCTTTATTTTTGACATCATTTGTGCATTTCTATAGGATAGTAATGAATAATTCTTCGTTAATATGAAGGATGTTTATGTGGAACATTGAAAGGAGTCTATACATGGCACAATCACTTAAAGGCAAAGTAGCTCTTATCACAGGAGCAGGAAAAGGCATCGGTCGTTCAACTGCGATTGAATTAGCAAAAGAAGGCGTAAATAT
Source organism: Priestia aryabhattai (assembly GCF_023715685.1). NCBI lineage: Bacteria > Bacillati > Bacillota > Bacilli > Caryophanales > Bacillaceae > Priestia > Priestia aryabhattai. The sequence goes on along the minus strand of NZ_JAMBOQ010000003.1, from coordinate 522,028 downwards.
CGGTTTAATCGCTCGTACAGAAGCGGATTTAAAGGCTGTTGCTTCTGAACTAGAAGCATTTGATGTACAAGTTGCTTATGCAACAGCAGACGTTTCTTCTATGGAAGAAGTAAACGCCGCAGTTGAGCATCTACATACAAAATTAGGGACAACAGATATCTTAATCAACAATGCGGGAATCGGTAAATTCGGAAGCTTTTTAGAGTTAGAACCAGCTGAGTGGAAACAAATCATTGATGTAAATTTAATGGGCGTTTACTACGTAACGCGCGCCGTTCTACCTCAATTAATCGAAAAAAATGGTGGAGACATCATCAATATTTCATCCACGGCTGGCCAAAAAGGCGCTCCCGTTACAAGTGCTTACAGCGCTTCAAAATTTGGCGTACTCGGCTTAACCGAATCTCTAGCGTTAGAAGTGCGCAAACACAATATTCGTGTAACAGCTCTAACACCAAGTACAGTAGCAACGGAATTAGCGTATAAAGAAAACTTAACGGACGGCAATCCTGATAAAGTTATGCAGCCTGAAGACCTAGCAGAAATTATGGTAGCACAATTAAAACTGCATCCGCGTATTTTTATCAAATCTGCGGGTATGTGGTCCACAAATCCATAAACAAACATAGAAAAAGGAGAGCTTCAGCTCTCCTTTTTTGTGTCTTCCTTTATATAAAGGTTACCTTATTTACGTTTAGGTGCGATTTCTTCTGATAATTCCTCAAAAGATTTTACTTTTCCATGCGATGGGTTTTGTGATTGCTTTCGCACGTTCCACTGACGCTCTTTTTGACTTTTAGACTGAGTCATTTTGCTTCATCCCCTTTTCATAGTGCTTACATCTAGTAGGATAAAACAAGCTGCTCTTTCTCATTCATCAAAACTGCTTCCAATTTCTTTACTGCTTAGCTAAATGTATTTTAAACCATTTATCAATTTCCGCGTTATATTGATCATAATAAGCAGTTAGCGGATGGTCTCCGTTTTTGTACAGTACATATTTATATTCTTTTCCTTGCTCATCTAGTTGTTTCACAAGCTTTTCAGCCTGAGTGTGATGAACTTTGCGATCATGATCACCTTGCAAAATCAAAAGAGGTGAATTTACTTTGTCGCTCCAATAGACAACAGAACGACTTTTATACCTCTCTGGATATTGTGCCGGATCCCCTACAATTGTGCGCAGCACTTGTTTCATTTCAGGTCCTCTTTGATCGTAGAATTGAAACATGTCTGTAATACCTGATTGTACGACAACTGCATCAAATTTAACGCCGTTTTTCATCGTTAAATACGTCATCATACCGCCGCGTGAATATCCGAGCGCTACCTTTTGCTGGTGATTTACATAGGGAAGCTGTTCTCCCCACTTAATAAGATTTAATACGTCGTCAATATCTTTACCGCCGTACGTCTCTGTTCCTTCACTCCCGCCATTTCCCCTGTATTGAGTCGCAACAACGACGTAGCCTTTACTTGCCCAATATGATAAGTACTGAAGTGTTTTTGCGCGAATCATGCCATGTTCGCGATTTCCTCCGCGATTATATACTAAAAGCGGATAATGTTTGTCTGCAATGTCTTTAGGCTGCACTAAAAACCCTTTTATCTTTAAATTATCACTAGGATACCTAATGCTATATACATCTACTTTATTTGAATAAGGCGATAATAAATTCAATTTTTCTTTATTTACATCATCACTTTCAGCTCGGTTGAAAACCGCTGTCACACCGAGCACAGCTACAGTGATTAATGCAATGATGCCCCATTTTTTCAACAGAAACCCTCTCCTCAATAAATATCTTTTCTCTTTTATAATGAGTGTTTTCATTTGGCTTTACCCTTCTTAAATGTTTGCTAAAAAGGGCATTCATCCCATCGCCAATACAGCTTATTTATCATACCGCAAAACCCAAATTTCTTCATCTGTAAAAAAATAAGAATTCATACAAATACATTAACAAGAAAGACGTATAGTAAATTGTATTATTAAATTATAGATTTGAAAAGTGGAATGATACTTTTTTTGTCGTTTTTTACCTGTCCTTTTTCCAACAAAAAAAGCCCAGTTAAGACTGAGCTTTTTTCTTGGCAATACCAATGCCTGTATATGCTAAAATAACTGAAAAGATAGGACAGAGAACGCTAAAGAATGTAAATGGAATATAGTCAGCCGCGGGAATATTTAATGCAGTTGAAATAAAAGCACCGCTGACACCCCACGGAATAATAGCATTAATAACCGTTCCACCGTCTTCAAGCGTTCGTGATAAGTTTTTCGGGTCTAAATTCCACTTTTCATACAGCGGCTTAAACGTCTGCCCAGGCAAGAGAATCGATAAATACTGTTCTCCTGTAATAACGTTAACTCCAATTGAAGATAGAAGCGTAGCAAAAATAACGTCTCCGCTGCGGCGAATTTGTTTTGCTAATCCTTCTAATAAAGCATCAATAATTCCAACTGCTCTCATCAAGCCACCTAGTGACAAGGCAATCATAATAAGGGAAATAGAAAACATCATGGACTGTAGTCCGCCTTTGTTCACGATCGCATCGACTACTTTATTTCCTGACTCTACTACCGGTCCGCTTTGAAGAACGCCTAGCAATTGACTCAGCGTAAATTCATGCTGTGTGATCATTCCTGTAATGATTGCCGTTACAATACCTAAAACTAACGTTGGCAATACATCGACTCTTCTCATTGAAAAAATAAGAACTAAGAGTGGAGAAAGCAAAGTTAACACGTGTAAATTAAACGTATGTTTTAATGCTTCTTGAATTCCTTGAATTTCCCCGTAATTGACGCTTTCCTGATTTCCGTTCATTCCAATTACCAATGCAATGATTGCTGTAATGACAATACTTGGAACCGTCGTCCACGTAATGTGCTGAATATGTTTAGGAAGCGGCACTTCAACGATACCAGAAGCAAAATTTGTTGTATCAGACAACGGAGACATCTTATCTCCAAACACGGCTCCTGAAACAATCATCCCTGCTGCTAGCCCTGGATGTACACCAATAGCGGTTCCCACGCCAAATAAAGCGACTCCTACCGTACTGACGGTTGTTAATGAACTTCCCGTGAATGTTGAAACTAATACGGTAATAACCAAAGCACTAATTAAAAAATACTGCGGTGAAATCCAGTGGAAGCCGTAGGACAAAATCGTCGGTATCGTCCCTCCTACCATCCAAATAGCAATGAGCATCCCGATCAGCATTAAAATAAGGATAGGCTTAATGCCAAGTCTAACACCGTCTAAAATCCCCTTCTCCATTTCTGTCCACTTATATTTCAACAAAAAGCCAATCACACTAATAAATGCTACCCCAAATATCAGCGGAATATGAGGAGGCAGCTTTAACGTAAATAATGAAACAAAAATAATAGCTAATAGCACCAAAACCACCGCTATTGATTGTATAAATGAAATTCCTTTTTTCATGAGGTATTCCCTTTCTATCTTTCTTTTTCACTTAAACGCTTTTATGCTTTTACGCAGTTAAGTGCAAACCTTCTTGAGTATAATTTTTATCCTTCTTGCTGTCAATAATTTATTTTATCCCACGGTAAGCTCTGCACTCATTTTTCCACTTTTCTTCTTATTAATATTAGTTCCCTCTCCAAGCAAATCATTGTACAAAATGCCTCTCATGTTTTTACATGTATCGAACGGGTACATATAAAACACATCTTATTTTAATGTACTACCTTTTGTACATAAGCGAGGAACTTCCCTCAAAAATTTTTTAAGCAAAAGACTTGAAAGTCAAAAAAGGTCAAAGTATAATGAAATTACGAAAGGTCAAGAAAGGTCAAACGCCTGTTGATCTTCGATTAAAATCATTTAGGGAGGCTAATTAAATGATTTGTCAAAACTGTAATAAACGTGAAGCATCTATTCAATTAAATGTACAAACAAACAACCAAAAATCTCAATATCGTTTATGTCATACATGTTATCAAGCATTAATGAAAGAACATAAAATCCCATCAGGTTTTGGAGGTGGCGGCTTTATGAATATCGATGATTTATTCAAGCAATTTTCACAAGAACAAGCTGCACCGGAACAGCCACAGCAAGGAAATGGCGGCAGCGGCTTTTTAGATCAATTCGGTCGAAACTTAACTCAAATTGCGAAAACGGGATTAATTGACCCTGTTATTGGTCGCGAAGAAGAAGTAGAGCGTGTAATTGAAATTTTAAATAGAAGAAACAAAAACAACCCGGTGCTAATTGGAGAACCTGGTGTTGGTAAAACAGCTGTAGTTGAAGGTTTAGCTTTAAAAATCGCGGAAGGAAAAGTTCCTGCCAAGCTGTTAAATAAAGATGTATATCTGTTAGATGTAGCATCTCTTGTAGCTAATACGGGCGTGCGAGGTCAATTTGAAGAGCGCATGAAACAGTTAATTTCTGAGCTTCAACAGCGAAAAAACGTGATTTTATTTATCGATGAAATCCACCTTCTTGTAGGAGCTGGTTCAGCGGAAGGTTCAATGGACGCAAGCAATATTTTAAAACCTGCTCTTGCACGAGGTGAACTTCAAGTAGTCGGAGCTACAACCTTAAAAGAGTACCGTTCGATTGAAAAAGATGCGGCTCTTGAACGACGCTTCCAGCCGGTTATGGTTCACGAACCGTCTGTAGAAGAAGCCGTTGAAATTCTAAAAGGAATTCAAAGTAAATATGAAGATTATCACGGTGTTAGCTATACAGATGAAGCGATTCGCGCTTGTGTAAATTTATCACACCGCTACATTCAAGATCGCTTCTTGCCTGATAAAGCAATTGACTTGCTAGATGAAGCAGGCTCAAAAATGAATTTACAGGCAGGCATTACAAATAAAGACGACGCTGCCGCTCGCTTAAAAGAAATTACAAAAGAAAAAGAGCAGGCGTTAAAGAATGAAAAATATGAAGTAGCGGCAAAACTGCGCGATGAAGAAGCTGCTCTTGAAAAACAATTGAACGAAGCACAGCAAAAAATGAATGTGGATATTGCTGACATTCAAGCAATTATTGAAAAGAAAACGGGTATCCCTGTTGGTAAACTTCAAGAAAATGAATCAGCAAAAATGAAGCATTTAGCGGAGCACTTAGCTCAAAAAGTAATCGGACAGCAGGAAGCTGTAGAAAAAGTAGCAAAAGCAATTCGACGTTCTCGCGCTGGATTAAAAGCGAAGCATCGCCCAATTGGTTCATTCTTATTTGTCGGCCCAACAGGTGTCGGTAAAACAGAATTAACCAAAACATTAGCTGAAGAACTATTCGGCTCAAAAGATGCAATGGTTCGTCTAGATATGAGTGAATACATGGAAAAACACGCGGTTTCTAAATTAATCGGCTCACCTCCTGGCTACGTAGGTCACGAAGAGGCAGGGCAATTAACAGAGAAAGTACGCCGTAATCCTTATTCTATCATCTTACTAGATGAAATTGAAAAAGCTCATCCAGACGTTCAGCATATGTTTTTGCAGATTTTAGAAGACGGACGTCTAACAGATAGTCAAGGTCGCACAGTAAGCTTCAAAGATACGGTTATCATTATGACAAGTAACGCTGGTGTAGGTGAAAAGAAAATTACGGTTGGGTTTGATGCAGAAAATGACGCACTTAAGCAGGCATCCGTTTTAGATTCACTTTCATCTTATTTCAAACCAGAGTTTTTAAATCGATTTGATACAATCATTGAATTTAATCACCTTGAAAAAGATAACTTGATTAAAATCGTTGACCTTATGCTTGCTGAATTGAAAGAAACATTACAAGAACAAAACATCACGCTGCACGTAGCAGCTGAAGTAAAAGAAAAACTGGCTGAACTTGGCTATCACCCTGCATTTGGTGCTAGACCACTCCGCCGAGCAATTCAAGAACAGCTTGAAGATCGAATTACAGATTTACTGTTAGATGACGCCGATGTATCTACAGTGAACGTAACGTTAAATGAAGCAAGCGAAATCACAGTACAAAACTAATAGAAAAAGCGACTCTACTTGAGTCGCTTTTTTTTATAGAAATACTTACGTTTATTTACTTTCATCTGTTTTTTCGTCTGTTTTTTCGTCAGTACTATCTGTTGATTCTTCTTGATCATCAGTTGCTTCATCCTCAGATGAATCAGCTGCTTCATCTTGGTTCATTGTTTCCTGGGAATCATCTGTAGTTGTATCCTCCGCTTGAGTATCATCCGACTGGTCTGTTTGCTGTTCTGTTGCATCTTTTTCATCTGTTTGTGAGTTGCATGCTGTGATTAACATAATTGCTAGAAGTGATCCAAATAACTTGACTAATAAACTTTTGTTCATTTTACCGTCTCCTTTCGAATCATCTGAGCCTCTATGTAGTCACCATTCATATGGCTCTACTGGCAGTATAGCCTATCCAATTAGAAAAAAGTTCACTTTTACAAGGTTATCACAAAAGCTTTACATCCCTTTCATTTCCTTCATATTCCGCTCATATTTCCTTAATATTTTATAACCCGCTACATTCTAGATCTATCTTCCTTGGTCTAAGTACTCAATTCATCTATTCACACAGTTGTAACTATGCTAATATGAGTGATATATTACTATATCGTGCGACTAGATGACTATAAAGTTATTCTCCTATAAAATTATTCACTACTTAAGAAAGGGATTTTTTATGGAATCACACAATCTCATAAAAAAACGGAATTTTGTTCTTTTACTTATTTTTTGGCTGTTATATTTTGTTCACATTGTTTTATACCACTTTATTGCAGCTTCTCCTCATATAATTGTTTTTATAAGCGGAGGGGTTTTATTGCTGTTAGTGACGGCTATGTATTACTTTCGTTTTCATCCTGCCATCATTATGTATTCTTTTTTCATATGCTATTATGCCTATATTGCGTACATAACATCTATTGAACCTGCTGTTATTAATTATTTATTTTTGTTTCTTGGAATTATCGTTAGCTTTATTTATTATAGCTATATCGCTATTGTAATTTCTACATTAATGTCTATTATGATTGTTTTGTACTTCTATGTAAGCAACACTCTTTTTACATCTGTGACCTTCGTGAAATTAGATATCGTTTATTTCATTTTGTTTACGCTGATCACAATGATTATTTTGTTGTACTGTGCTCATTTCTCTAAAAAGCTGATTGCTATTACCACGGTCAAAATGAACAAAACCGAAGATGAACTGTACTCAGCTCAAGAGTATTTACAATCTTTTTTTACATACAATCGCGACGCCATTGCCGTGTTCAGCCTAGACGGTAAAGTGATTAAAGTGAACGATGCTTTTGAACAAATTTACGGATGGAAAGCTGAAGAAATTGTTGGAAAAATCATTCCTTTTATCCCAACTGACTTAAAAGGCGGCGCTGAAAGCCGATTAGAAAGAGCTAAAAAAGGAGAAAAGCTAGTTGCCTTTGAAACTCAAGACAAGCGAAAAGATGGAAAAATAATTGATGTAGAGATTACTATTTCACCTGTTTTTAATCGTGATCAACAGGTCGTTGCGCTTTTTGGTATTTCACGTGACCTTACCGAAGAGAAGGAAACTGCAAAATTTCTTCGCCAAACCGATAAGTTATCTTTAGCCGGTGAAATGGCAGCGGGCATCGCTCATGAAATTCGAAATCCACTTACTTCTCTGAATGGATTTATTCAGCTTATTCATGAAGACAGCAGCCCCTATCATTCTTATACAACCATCATGCTGAGTGAACTGAATCGCATTAACTCAATCGTTGGAGAATTCTTATTGCTCGCTAAACCTCATGATACGGTCATGAAAAAGCATGCACTCTCTATTATTTTAAATGACGTTATTCTTCTGTATGAATCAGAATGTGTATTAAAAAATGTCGTAGTTAAAACGCAGGTGGAAGCCCCGCATACATACATCTGCTGTGATGCAAATCAAATTAAGCAAGTACTCATTAATTTATTAAAAAATGCACTTGAAGCTATGCCTAGCGGAGGGGAAATTCATTTAAACGTTACTCAGCATACTAAAGATCTTACTATTTTCATTAAAGATACAGGAGTCGGCATTCCCTCAAATTTGCTTACGCACATTCAAAAGCCCTTTTTTACCACGAAGCCCTCAGGCACTGGTCTTGGACTTGTTGTGATTAAAAACATTCTGTATCAGCATAAAGGAACATTTGAGATTAAAAGCACTGTTGGCGAAGGAACCAGTATTACCCTTACGATTCCTCTATGGAAAGAAGGAACATGTCAATAAAAAAAGCCGCGTTTGCGGCTTTTTTTATAGCTTTTTATCATCAATACTATTTAAATAGTTTTCAATTTCATCTACTACAGACTGCACGCAGCCCTCTTCGAATGGAGAGATCAGATTCGCTTCCTCTACTAATTCTAAAAACGGCTTACTTCCGCCAAGCTTACACAAATGAACATAATCTTGCCATGCTTGTTCATGATTTTCTCGATCTTTTTTCCAAAATTGAAATGCACAAATTTGAGCGAGCGTATAATCAATATAATAAAATGGAGACGTGTAAATATGAAGCTGACGCTGCCAGAAGCCCCCGCTTTCTAGATAATGATGACCATCATAATTTTTAGAAGGCATATATTTCTTTTCGATTTCTCGCCACGTTTTTTTTCGTTCCGAAGGCGTCATCTCAGGGCGTTCATATACAGCATGTTGAAATTCATCTACTGCTACACCATAAGGCAAGAAAGTTAAGCCTGAGCTTAAATGAGAAAACTGGTATTTATCTTTGTCTTCTTTAAAGAACAACTCCATCCATGGCCATGTAAAATATTCCATGCTCATCGAATGAATTTCAGCTCCTTCATGCGTCGGCCAGTGATACTCATTGGTTTCCATATCTCGGCTGGAATACACTTGAAAAGCATGCCCTGCTTCATGCGTTAACACATCAATATCGCCTGATGTCCCATTAAAATTTGAAAAGATAAACGGCGCTTTGTATTCTTCAATAAACGTACAGTAGCCTCCGCCTGCTTTTCCCTTTTTAGCTACTAAATCCATCAAATTATTTTCAAGCATAAATGAAAAAAATTCGTCCGTCTCTTTGGAAAGCTCCTTATACATAACCCGTCCATTTTTAATAATCCACTTTTCATCACCTTTTGGTACTGCATTTCCTGTTTCAAACTGAAACGGTTCATCATAATAAGTTAAGCTCTCTACTTGAATTCTTTCCTGCTGACGCTTTTTTAATTTTTCAGTAAGGGGAACAATATACTCTTCCACTTGTTTGCGAAAAGCGGCAACCATTTCAGCATCATAGCCTATTCTAGACATACGAGCATATCCCACTTCCACGAAATTTTTATAGCCTAATTTTTTGGCAAGCTCGGTCCGTACTTTTACAAGTTTGTCGTAAATATGATCAAATTCCTCTTCATGATCGGTGAAAAATTGAAACTTCGCTTCTGCTGCTTTTTTTCTCATTTCTCGATCAGGCGACTCCATAAACGGATCGAGCTGAGCTAACGTTCTTTCTTCTCCTTCAAATACAATTTTAGCTGACGCCACTAGTTTCGTATATTGAGACGATAGCTTATTTTCTTCCTGCAGCTCTTTTACTATTTCCGGCGTGAACGTTTTTAACTGCATTTCAGCAAGAGAGAACAGCTGCTTGCCCCATTTTTCTTCTAGTTCCTGTTTAAAAGGCGAAGAGATTAACGCTTTGTAAAATTTCTCTACATATCCTTCTAAAAGCGGCTGTGTTTCATCAAAATAGTCTTGTTCTTCTTTATAAAATTCATTCGCTGTGTCTATAGAATGACGAATATAGCAGATGTTCCCCATTGTACTGTACTGGGAATACGCATCATTTGCTAGACGAATTGCCTCGTTTTGCTGACTGACTGACGTTGCTTCAGTAAAATGTTTTATCGCCTTTTCAAATTGCTTTTCAATTTCATTCATATCAGGTCGTGTATATGTATAATTTTCAAATTTCACCATTCGTTCCCCTTCCTCTATGGTCTATATTTAACCTAATTCGTTTTTATCTAGCTGTATTCCTGTTAATTTCAATTTTTTGTCACTTTTTATTTTTTATGTCGATTTATCATTAACAAAGTCATAGAAAAAACTCGTTTGTTCAACAGAAACAAACGAGCTTTTCCTTAATTAATTAGTCGATTCCGGTAAAAATTCATCTGCATAATGCCCTAATTTCTTAAGCATCGAAATAGCAACTTCCTTTTCTTCACTAGAGAGAACGGATAAAATATCATGAATTCTTTTTTCATGACTCGGAAACATGCTTTCAATCATTTCCTTGCCTTGCTTGGTGATAGCTGCATAGGTTACACGGCGATCGTTCGGACAAGCAACGCGCTCTAAGAAACCTTTTTTCTCAAGCTTGTCTACTACATACGTAATACTGCCGCTTGCCAATAGAATTTTTCCGCCAATTTGCTGAAGAGGCTGCTGACCTTTGTGGTACAATAACTCTAGGACAGCAAATTCGGTTGGATTCATTCCATGCTGTTGAATAAATTTATGCACATGATCATTAATTGAACGATTGGCACGAGATAGTACAATAAATAATTTAAGAGATTGGTCTAACTCTTCTCTAGTTACATCATTCGTCATTTTAATCAGTTCCTTTAGTATTATCTTGATATCAAGATAATACTAAAATTTCCCTTCAAAGTCAATCAAAGCAGGCTTATTTCGTCGGTTATTCTCTCCGCTTGTACAATTTTTTTGATAAAAAATGTATATAAGTGGATTTATACATATGCTTTTAATACAATAAACATATGACCATTACATAAAAAGGTGAATGATTATGAAACCAACCCATTTATTATTTAATTCCGCGATTGGTTCACAAAAGCCTGAAACAATCGTTAACCGGCAAAACCCCTGTCCATTTTGTGACGTTGAATCTCTCACAGGTATCATTGAAAAACAAGGACCTATCATTTGGCTAAAAAATAAATTTCCGGTTCTGCAAGATGCTTATCAAACGGTTATTATTGAGACCGATGAGTGTTCTTCAGAACTATCTATTTATCCAAAGGAACATCTGTACACCTTGCTGAGCTTTGCTACTGAACGATGGATATCTATGATGAACAGCGGTGAATATGCTTCTGTTCTTTTCTTTAAAAACCATGGCCCCATGTCTGGAGGATCGTTACGGCATCCTCATATGCAAATTATTGGTTTAAATGAGATGGATGTAAATGAAAACGTCAATCGAGAGCAGTTTGAAGGAGTTACAATTGCCCAAAATGAACACGTCACATTTAATTTATCTGTAAAACCTAGAATGGGCTTTTTTGAATTTAACGTGATAACGGATCAGCTTGACAAAGAGCTGCATGCGTTTGCAGATTATCTTCAAACGGCTGCTCACTATTTATTAAACCATTTTCATCGTAGCTGCACGAGCTACAACTTATTTTTTTATAATCTCAAAAACGGCAAAATTGCGGCGAAAATTATTCCTCGCTTTGCCACATCTCCTTTGTATGTAGGATATGGCATTCCTCAAGTTTCCAATAAGCTTGAGCAAATTGCTAATCAAGTTCAGGAGCTGTACTTTACCTAAAAAGTTGAACCTTCGTTGGTTCAACTTTTTTGTAAGGTCTTTTCATAAAGCTGTTCATTTTTAAAATAGTCATGCTCATAGAAAACAAAAAGACATACACTAAAAGAACGACGTAAATTGAGGATGAAAAGAAGAATACGTAAAAGGAGACGGTTTATGACTGAAGTACTAATTGGAAGCATTCTTTCTGCGTTATCGACTGGAGTAGGTGCTTTGCCTATTCTGTTTTTGAATCAAGAACTAACTCATCGCTGGAAAGATGTGCTTCTTGCGCTCACTGCAGGTATTATGACAGCTGCTTCTACTATGAGCTTGATTCCAGAATCTCTTCAAAGCGGCGGTTTTTTTTCCTTAGCAATTGGCTTACTGCTTGGAGTTGTAACATTAACACTTTTGGAGCAGAATATTCCTCACATTGATCTTGAGCATTCTAAAACCGGCATTCAATTTGATGAAAAAGCACTTTTAATTGTTTCCGCTATTACTTTGCACAACCTTCCTGAAGGCCTGTCTGTTGGTGTTAGCTACGCTTCAAATGTTGAAAATACAGGGAACTTGATCGCCCTTGCAATCGGTCTTCAAAATGCACCTGAAGGACTGTTGGTTGCGCTATTTTTAGCTCAGCAAAATATTAGTAAAATAAAAGCATTTTTAATTGCTACCCTTACAGGATCCGTTGAAATTGTAACGTCTTTACTCGGGTTTTATTTAACTAATTTTGTTGATTCTCTCGTTTCATATGGATTAGCTTTTGCTGCTGGAGCCATGCTTTTTATTATTTATAAAGAATTGATTCCGGAAAGTCACGGCGATGGAAACGAAAAATTTGCTACTTATTCGTTTATTTTTGGTATTCTGTTTATGATTTTTTTAATTAACATTTTTTAAAGCTGAAGAGAGGCCGCGGGCAGCGTAATTGTTTTACTGCCCGATCCCGAATGCTTGTCCTACATTAGAGCTTTGAAAAAGATAAAAAGCGGCTAATCAGTGTTGCAAACGATGTCTTATCTTCCTCTTCTTTTAAACGCTGCTTTTGATAAACGAGTAAGAGCTGATCAAGCTCTTGACTACAGGTAACGGTTTCTTCATTAGTCAAACCTTTTTCTTCTCCGAGCTGCACCATCTTTTGTCTTTTTTGGACGATTTCCACTAATAATCTTTCTGATTTCGTTCTATTTCTCACTCCAAACACAAAATCCTCTCCTATGACAAAGAAATTAGCTTATAACGCATTATTACAAATTCTACTAAATATGTAAATAGAGTCGCAATAATAGACATTTTTTTTGCAAAAAAATTATTTTGTCGGAATTTAAAAGCGCTTACATTACTATAGGAATACTATTTATCTTTTTTTAACAACTTGTTTTTCGACAAAAGATGCTGCTTGTCGAATAAAAAAGTCACCGTCTTTTAAAAGACGGTGACTTTTTTATTCGGCTTTTTGAGCAGCGATTTGTACAGCATCCCATACTGTAGCAAAAGGAGGGGCATACGAAAGATCTAACATTGTTACTTCATCTGTTGTGAGGTGACAAGTAATAGCTGTCGCAAATACATCGATTCGTTTTGCCACTCCTTCTTTACCAATCATTTGAACCCCCAGAATCTCTTTTGTTTCAGGATGGTAAACGAGTTTTGTGACGATCTTTTCAGCTCCTGGATAGTAAGAAGCATGACTCGGAGCCTCTGCTGTAATGGCTTTGTATAAAAGAGAATTTTCTCTTGCTTCTCTTTCTGAAATGCCGGTTTTTCCAATTTCATAGTCCATCACTTTGACAATACTTGTACCTACAACACCCGGAAATTCTCTATTTTCTCCCCCTAATCGGTAACCAAGAACCCTTCCTTGCTTATTGGCAATGGTTCCAAGAGCAATATGAACATCTTTTTTTAATACGCGGTGATAACTCGTTGCACAATCCCCTGCTGCATAGATATGAGGCACGTTGGTTTCTAATCTTTGGTTTACTAAAATTGCTCCATTTTCAATCATTCTTAGTCCGTTTCTCTCTAAGAATTGCGTATTCGGACGAACTCCTACATTTACAATAACTAAATCTGTTTGATACGTTTGACGGTTTGTTTGAACCTGAGTAACGAAACCATCTGAATTCAGCAATGCTTCCACTTCTTCTTCGAAATGAAATAAGATATCGTCATCTAGCTGCTTTTGTAAATGCTCTGCCATTTCTTGATCTAAAATAGACAGAATCTGCTTTCCCTGCTCGATGACCCGTACTTCTTTTCCCAAAGCCTTCATTGCCTCAGCTACTTCCATTCCGACGTACCCTCCGCCGATAATGGTGACTTTCTCTACGGAGTGAGCCTGTAGATATGTATAAATTCTTCCGCTGTCTTCTAATGATTTTAATGTGAATACATTTGGCATGTTATCTGTCATAAAATTGGGTTTAACGCCCGATGTTCCAGTTGCAATGATGAGTTCATCATATGTTATCTCTTTTTCAGTGTGTGTCTTTACATCTTGCGCTACTATGTATTTTTTTGTATGATTTACTTCTTTTACTTCGTGAAAAAGATGGACGGAGATATTTCGCTCTTCAAATTCTTGTTTCGTACGAGCAATCAAATCGTCCTTTTCTTTTACAACACCTGACAGATAGTAAGGCATGCCACATGCGCTGTAAGAGATATCTCCACCTTTTTCAAACACAAGGATTTCCACTTCTTCTTTTTCTTTCATCCGGCGAAGCTGTGAAGCTGCGCTCATTCCGGCGGCTACTCCTCCTATGATGACAACACGTTTCATCTATACTCCCTCTTTCTACATAAATAATGGACTATACTATTGTTTTTCCTTATTCTTCCCGATTTCAAACGAAAAAAACGGCTGTTTACACAGCCGTAGATGTTTGTTTCGAGCGGTAATACGTTAAAGCCAAGGCTCCTGCTAATACAGCTCCCTTAATAATATCTTGCATATAGTACGGGACATTTAGCATCGTTAATCCGTTTAATAGTACACCAATTAAAATAGAGCCAATCAACGTCCCGAATACATTCGGTTTCCCTGCTCCAAATACTGAAAAACCAATGTATGTAGCAGCTACGGCATCCATTAAAAATGGTGAGCCGGCGTTCACTTCTCCTACTCCAATACGGGCAGCCAGAACGACTCCTCCAATTCCAGCAAGCAAACCTGAAAACATATAGGCATACATACGGTAACGATTAACCGGTACACCCGAAAGTCTTGCAGCTTCTATGTTACCTCCTGTTACGTAGAAAAAACGCCCAAACTTTGTATAGGAAAAAACGATATGAACAAGCAGCACAGCCAGCAGCATAATGATAACAGGGACAGGAATACCTAGAAGGTGACCTTGCCCCAGTGCAAGGAAAGAAGGAATAAAAATTCCCGGAGCTCTTTCTCCGCTTGATAAAGGCATATTGGTATAAATAGCTGAGCCTTTTGTATACGTTAATAAAATCCCCTGTACGATGAACATCATAGAAAGAGTGGCTAAAATATCAGGAATCTTTACTTTCACTACTAAAAAAGCATTCACTAACCCGATGAGAAGCGATGCAATAATCGGAACAATGATAGCGACTGCAATTTCTTGTCTGTGTAAAACAAGCATGGAAGCTGATAAAATAGTGGCTAAACCAGCCGTAGACCCTACAGATAAATCAAGTCCGTTGACAGTTAACGATATGGTTACACCAAGCGCTATTAGGGTGACAATGGAAATAGAGCGCAGAATATCACTAATATTTTCGCCTGTCAAAAAGTTAGGTGTGGCAATGGAAAAAATGAACATAATGACAAAAATCATTAAGACTGTCCCATATTTATAAAAAAAGTCGAAAACGCTTATTTTTCTCTTTGGTTTCGCTACAGGTTCTGTTACATACTCCGCACTCATCCTTTTACTCCTCCTGCTGTATAATAAAATAATTTTTCACTAGTTGCTTCTTCTTTGGATAATTCTTTCACGATTTTTCCGTTGTACATGACATAAATTCGATCCGCTATCCCTAGCAGCTCCTCGAATTCACAGGTTGCATAAACAACTCCTTTTTGCTGTGACACAAGATTTGTAATTAAGTCGAATATCTCTCGCTTGGAGCCGACATCAACCCCTTTAGTTGGTTCATCGAATAACAGCACGCTAGAGTCCGTAACAAGCCATTTTCCGATTGCTACTTTCTGCTGATTTCCACCGCTTAACGTTCCAACTGACTGCGCCATAGAATGAGCCTTTACGCCAACTTGCCCAGTAGTTTTCTGCGCTTTTTCTTTGATCTTTCCTCGCTTTAGAAACGAATAATTTGTAAAGCGGGACAGACTTGGCAAAACTAAGTTATCTGCAATCGATTCATGGACAAAAATTCCTTCTTTTCTTCGTTCTTCAGGAACAAGAGAAAGACCTTGTGCAATATAATAATACGGCTGCTTATTCAACTTTAGTTTCTTGCCTTTTAACCGAACACTTCCGCTCACATATTGCTCTAACCCAAATAGACTTCGGCACAGCTCGGTTTTCCCTGCTCCCACAAGCCCAGCAATACCTACTACTTCTCCTTCTTTTACATGAAAAGAGATATTAGAAAGGCGCCCTGGAAGAGATAATGCTTCCACATGTAAAAGTTCGTTTCCAATTCCTACTGATTTTTTGAACCACTTTTTTACAGAAGACGTTCCTAACATGAGCGTAATCACATCTTCAATCGATGTATGTGAAGTTTCTTTTGTAGCTACATAGCGTCCGTCTTTTAAAACCGTTAAGCGATCGCAAATATCAACCACTTCTTGAAGACGATGTGAAATATAAATAATGCCTACTCCACTTTTCTTCAGCTCTCTCATCACAGAAAACAATTGTTTCGTCTCTTCCACACTAAGAGGTGCGGTTGGTTCATCCAAAATTAAATAGTCAACATTCTGTACAATTGCACGTGCAATAAGCACCTGCTGTTTTTCTGATAGAGTTAGATCAACGACATTTTTTCTAACGGATAGAGAAGAACCAAGTAAAGAAAGAGCTTCTTCCGCTTTTTTATAAATAGATTTCCAGTTTACAAATGTCTTACTTTTCTTAGAAGCCTGCACGTCTAACACAATGTTTTCAGCTACTGATAGCGAAGGAATCAGCGCTACATCGACTTCTTGGTGTACAATGACGATGCCGTGGCTCTTAGCTTCTTTAGGAGAAGAAATGGAGATTCCCCCTCCGTTTTTGTAGATCTTTCCTTCGTATTCGTCGTAAGCTCCGCACAATATTTTCATCAATGTACTTTTACCGGCACCATTGGCTCCCAATAAAGCATGGATTTCCCCTTTTTGAACAGTAAAATCAACTTTGTTCAGCGCTTGAAAAGAACCAAAGTTTTTTGTAATGTTCTTCATTGAAAGCTCGTTCGTCATATCTGTCCCTCCACTTCTATTCTTTTTTACCCCATTCTTCTACGTACTGACTAAGCTGATCCATATTAATCGTTTGATTAGGCAAATCTGTTTGTTTTACTAAAACCGGATCAAATGAATAATAACGAGGGATCTCTTGACCTGAAATCTTTTTAAGAAGCAGGTCAACTTGCTTTTCTCCTACTGAAGCTGGATTTACAGCAGCTGACGCTTTCCACGGGCTGTTTTTTGCCTGCATCATTTGCAGATCTTCATCAGATAAGTCTACTCCGTATACTTTAATCTCATCTCGTCCTGCTTCTTTAATCGCTCTTGTTACTCCTTTTGCAAATTCGTCCCAAGGTGCCCAAACGGCCGCAATGTCTCCTTTATTCGGATACTGCTTCAACACAGCAGCCATTTTATTTTGTGTGTCCAGTGAGGTGTTGTCCGTTGCACTTCCAAACGTAGCAATTTGTTTTACATCTGGATAGCGATTCATCATAATTTTATAAATGCTATCGCGCTTTTCCATCGGTGCAAAGCCTCCAACAAACGCATATACAATGTTTCCTTTTCCATTGATGTCCTGCATCATTTGTTTCAGACCCTGCAGCGCAAGCATATAATCGTCTTGATCGATGGTTGTAACACCGTCTACTTTTAATTCTACGTCTGTTGCAATAACTGGAATTCCTTTTGCAATCGCGCGCTTCACGCCAGGTTCAAGGGTTTCAGCCCGGCCGTGGTCAATCATAATACCGTCAACATTTTGGTTAATAGCCGTGTCTAAATAAGCAGCCATTTTAGATTGATCATTGTTTGAATCAGAAACGGATAGCTGTATTCCTGCTTTTTTAGCCGCTTTTGTCACACCTGTTATGTACTGAGCAGCGTGAGTGCCTGAAGTAAATTCAGAAATAAGAGCAATTTTTGTATCTTTCGTAATCTTTTTTCCTTCTTGCTGTACAGGCTTAGTAGAAGCTGCTTGTTGCGCTGGAGCTGCCTGTGCTTTCTCGTTTAGACTTGGCTGTTCTTTCGTGCAAGCAGCCAGCGCAAAGACTAGAAGCACGAGCAAAGTAAGTGGCCATAGCATTTTTTTACCCTTTTTCATGGTGTTCCTCCTATTAAACTTATTATTCACATAAAAATAGTTAGTTTTATAATAATCCAAAGAATACCCCGCTTTTAGATGTAAAAGCGGGGGTGATGATGACCTATGCTTTACAAGTAATCCTTATGCGTAAATAGGTACCCATCCTTCAGTTGTCACGAAAATTCGGACAGCGACTACTTTACGATCTTCCATTAGTGTAAAGTAATGAAGAATGTTTTCTGGTACTGAAATTAAATCACCCGGCTCTAATTCAACATCAAAAAATTCGCCGTCTTTTCCTTGAATAACAAAGATTCCATGACCGCTTACAATAAAGCGAACTTCGTCATCTGTATGAATATGCTTGCGCTGAAAGTTTTTTAACAATTCATCAATATTTGGTGTAGATTCCGATAATGAGATAACATCTTGAGCTTTATAACCGCGGCGTTCAGAAATATCTTTAATATCCTCACCAAAAGCGTTTAAAATTTCTGTTTTTTCTTCATCAGTTAAATCATATTTTTCACGAAGATTTTCTGGAAGTTTTGTAATATCCCAGTTTTCATAAATAACTTCATTGTTTGCTAGAAAAGCTGATACTTCCTCTTGAGTTTCAATTCTTTTATTGTTTACATGTAAGCGAATTTGCGCCATTGTTGTTTCCTCCTTTTATAAATGCAATTTTGGCTTAATGCCTTTAAGTGACAGTAATTTGACATGATAGCTAAATAGAAATTCATAGGCTTCTAGCGCTTTTTTTGTTTCAAATGCATTTTTCCCCCATACCGTAATTCCATGGTTACGAATCAAAATCGCGCCTTGATCGCCTTTTATATGGTGAGAAAACTCTTCTGCTAGTGTCGGAATATCTGCGTAATTCGGAATAATCGGAACAGTAATTTCCGCATCTTCTTCCCAAATACCTAGCGCCTTAATAATTTCTTGATCTTTGAACGAAATAACCCCTTCATCTCCGTACAATTCAGAGATTACGTTGTTGTCGATTGTATGTACATGAAGACTGCACCCAGCGCTCGTTAACTCGTAAATCTTAACGTGTAAAAGCGTTTCAGCAGAAGGCTTTAAATGCGTTTCTTCTGCAGGCTTTCCGTATTGATCAACTAATAAAAAATCTTCATTTGTACGTTTTCTTTTGTCTTTTCCACTTGCTGATACAAAGAAAGTTGTCGGATTTTGGTCCACTTTAATCGCTAAGTTTCCACTTGTACCGAAGAACCAATCGCGCTCTGCTAACTCATCTTTTATATCTGCAAGCTCATGCAATCTTTGCTGAGCCATGATACTCATGCTTTCACCTCTTCTGTTAATTCTTGTAAATGATGAATCACATCATAAAAAGTAGAAAAAGGGCGATACGGTAGAGATAGCTCTTCACACTTTTCAATTAAAAAGTCACGTGCAATGACCGTATCAGCTAATTTGGCAGCCTGCAAATCCGTAATCGAATCGCCAATGACAACCGTATGATCTCTTTCATCTGCAAGATGGCGAATAATAGTTGGCTTACAGCAGCCGCAGTCATTTGTACACTGTTTATCACATGTATGAGGCCACGTAATGGAAATATACTCACCAGAAAAATCAGATCCGTTACAGTAAAGCATTTCCTCTGCAACTCGATTTCCTAAAAGCGGTTTTACAAAAAAGTCAATTCCTCCGCTTACAATATAAAGCGGAATATGATGCTCTTTTGTATACGCAATAAAGTCATCAAATCCATCTCGAATAGCAGACGTCTCTAAAATATAAGAAATAATATCTTCTTTTAATTCCACGGGGAGCAAGGCAAACATCTGCCCTACTCCTTCTTGAATGGAGACGCGCTGTGCCAACACGTCGTCTTTAATACTCTCCCACTCCGGAGGAGCAAATTGTTTCATGATGGCAATAATGTTATCACTATTTGTGATCGTCCCATCAAAGTCACAAAAGATTTTTAACGATGTCATGCTTTCACCTCTACTGTTCCCCATAGTTGCAAAGCTTTTTGCAATTCTTTTGATTCCTCCGCTTTTTCAGCTAATGTTTGATCAGAGAGTACTGCATCTATCGCCGCTCGAAATGCTTTTCCTCCTCCAATTGCTCCGTCTGGGTGGCCGTGAACTCCGCCTCCTGCATTGATAATGCTGTCGATGCCAAAGTCTTTCATAAGCTGCGGTACCATTCCAGGATGAATTCCTGCTGAAGGAACGGGGAAAGACTGCTTGTATTTGTACACAGGACGCGTTAATTCGTAGGCAATGCCAGTCGTATCTTCAAGAGAAAGAGCTACGCTTCCATATGGTGATGGAAACAGTGAAAAATCTGCTCCGGCTAAACGCAATAGTTTTCCAAGCAATAATGAATTTGAAAAACCGTAAAACTCTGATGGCGTAAGCGCTCCGCTAACAGCTGGGTGAGCCATAATCGGCAAGTTAATTTCATCATCTTCTCGAAGTGCCTGCAGTACATCTAACCCGTAAGCAAATACGTTGAATAAAAGAGCATCGGCTCCTAGTTCAGCTGCTTTTCTCGCTTTTTCTTTTAATTCAAACGTTCGTCCCGTTAAATTAACAGCATACAGCGTGCGGTGTCCGGTTTTTTCGTATACCTCATTCAGTACTTTTTTCCCTTCTGTGACGCGTGCTTCAAAAGGTGTTCGTTCACTATCAAACAAAATCTCGTCGTCTTTAACCAAATCCACTCCACCAAGCGCTTGCTCACGCAGCTGAGTTGTTAAGTACGTCATGTCTCTTCCAATCACGCCTTTAAAAATACTCATCACAAGCGGACGGTCATAAACGCCTAGTTTCTCTCGTATACCTTCTATTCCAAAGCGCGGTCCTGGGAATTCAGCTAATAATTCGGCAGGGAAATCCAAGTCTAATAATTTCACTTTTCCATCAAGTGATAGTTTTCCGAAAACCGTAACTAAAATAGCCGGTAAATCTCTTGAAAAGTTGGCAGTTGGATAAGCAATTTTGACAATAGCCTGCTTAATTTCTCCACCTAAATATCCGTTTACACGCTCGCAATCTTGAAGCTCAGTTACTGACGCGACGCGCCCTTTATGTTTTTGAAGCTGCTGTTGATCTAAAAGCGGCAGATCTGTCCATGAACCGACGGTTAGTCCTAAGGCGATTCCTTCCGCTTTTTTATGAAAATTCCCTTTATTATCATGTAGTAAGTAGCTTGCAACGATTTCGCTCATTATGCTAAAAACTCCCTTGCTGTTTAATATCGTTAATAAAAAAAACCTCTTCTGTGATTAAGAAGAGGTTTTCGTTGCTCTTCTTATCTCTCAGCTGTTGCTGCAAGAATTAGCACCGTGCTTAACATGCGTTAAGTCGGTTGCCGGGCTTCATCGGGCTAGTCCCTCCACCTACTCTTAATAAGAAAGTTGCTATTTATTTAAATTGAATTTGTAGATTATATACTAAATAAAAATACCGCTAGGATTTATCGGTTATTAATCTCGTTAACTTCTTACATATTAAGCCAACTCAAAAAGGATTGTCAATGCGTTTTTAAAATAAATTTAATTTTTTTATTCGAGATACAGCTTCTCTCATGCGCTCTTCATCCGTCAGCAGTCCTACGCGCACATAGCCTTCACCATATGTTCCAAAGCCTACTCCAGGCGCCACTACAACGTGAGCTTTTTCAAGAAGTAAATCTGAAAACTGTTCAGAAGTATATCCTCCAGGAACTTTTAGCCATGCAAAAAAGGAGCCCGCTGGAGATGTAACATCCCAACCAATTTCTCGAAGCCCTTGGATAAAAATATTGCGTCTAGATTCATAGCGCTTAACTAAATCGTTCACGCATTGTTGAGATTCCAACAGAGCTGCGGCGGCTGCCTCTTGAACCGCCCCAAAGAGACTGACATACATATGATCTTGAAGAAGATTAATAGCTTCTACTACACTTTCATT
Organism: Priestia aryabhattai; assembly: GCF_023715685.1. NCBI lineage: Bacteria > Bacillati > Bacillota > Bacilli > Caryophanales > Bacillaceae > Priestia > Priestia aryabhattai. Next base: position 500,049 of record NZ_JAMBOQ010000003.1, on the reverse strand, counting down.
TCCTACAGCAAATCCAACTCGCCATCCCGCCATGTTATACGTTTTAGAAAGAGTATAAATTTCAATTCCCGTCTCTTTTGCACCAGGAGTCTGTAAAAAGCTGATTGGCTTTTTACCATCAAATCCAATTGCTCCGTAGGCAAAGTCGTGTACCACACAAATATCGTGCTCGGCAGCAAACGCCACGGTGTCTTCAAAAAATTCTGCCGTTGCCACTGCACCAGTAGGATTATTCGGATAGTTTAAAAACATGAGCTTTGCCTGTTCTTTAGCACTTTCACTTATCTCCTCGTATACCGGTAGAAAATGATTTTCAGCCGTGAGCGGCATCACTTCCATGTTGGCTTTTGCAAGCTCTACTCCAGACCAGTAATCAGGATATCCCGGATCGGGGACCAGCACCGTATCTCCAGGGTTTAATAAGCACTGTGGAATTTCAACAAGTCCAGCTTTCCCGCCAAACAAAATAGCTACTTCTTTTTCAGGATCCACATCAACCCCGTATTCTCGCTTATAAAAAGTCGCAACGGCCTCTTTTAAAAAATGGTGTCCGCGAAATGGAGAATATTTATGATGCATAGGATTAGCACTTGCATTTTGAAGTGTTTCTACAATATGTGAAGGAGTAGGCTGATCAGGGTTGCCCTGCCCTAAGTTAATAACATCGTGCCCCTGGGCCATTACTTTTCCTACCTTGCCTACAAGTGATGCAAAAAATTGTTTTGGTAAACTTTTTAATAGTTCCGATTGCTCAAATTGTTTCATCATCGCACACCTTCTCAAAAAATTCTTGAAATTCTAGTCACAAATAATATATTGTAATACTCAACTTGTAAAGTCATTTTTTTCAACTACTACAAAAAGGATGGATGATAAAGTGAGTGTAAAAATTACGTGTTTGCAGCTTGATATTGCATTTGGAAACCCAACTAAAAACCGAAAATATATCGAACAAAAAATGACAGAAGCCCTGAAAGAAAACCCTGACATCCTTGTACTTCCTGAGCTATGGGATACAGCTTATGACTTGACGCGGCTAGACGAAATTGCAGATGATGAAGGACAGCAAGCCAAGCAATTAATCTCTCAGTTTGCTAAAACGAACGAAGTAAACATTGTTGCAGGTTCGATCGCGAAAAAAACAGAACAAGGCGTCACGAATACGATGTATATTTTTGACCGAAAAGGTCGTGAAGTATCACAATACAGTAAACTGCACTTATTTAAATTAATGGATGAGCACCTCTATCTAGAAGCAGGAACAGCAAAAAATCTTTTTACACTTGAACAGTCTTTGTGCGCAGGAGTTATTTGTTACGATATTCGTTTTCCAGAATGGATTCGGGTTCATACTAGCAGCGGAGCAGAAGTCTTATTTGTTGTCGCTCAGTGGCCGGCTCCAAGGCTTGCCCACTGGAAAGCGCTGCTCATTAGCCGTGCAATCGAAAATCAATGCTATGTAATCGCGTGTAATCGTGTAGGCCAAGACCCTAATAATATATTTGCCGGCCATTCTTTAGTTATCGATCCGTGGGGAGAAATAATCGCTGAAGCTGGCGATAGCGAAGAGCTTTTAAGTGCTGAGGTCAACCTGGAACTTGTAAAAGAAATTCGCAAACAAATTCCTGTCTTTACAGATCGCCGCACAGAATTTTATTAATTATGTATTGACAGCCGTTTTTTTGCATGATACGATTTTCACCAGATATCATAAAATATTCAAACAAATCAAAATTAAATAAGTAATCGTACTCTTATCAAGAGTTGGCTGAGGGATTTGGCCCTGTGAAGCCCAGCAACCGACCGTCATTCCATCATAAGGTGGATCACACCCGTAAAACATGTTTTACAAAGGCACGGTGCTAATTCCAACAGAAAGTAATTCTTTCTGGCAGATAAGAGGTTTGAACAATACAATCAAGCCTCTTTCCAACGAAAGAGGCTTTTATATTTTCTAAAATTATAAAAGCCTCCATATATTCTTAAACCTATTAACTTAGTAAACAAATCAGTTTAATAAACTATGGGGGGATTCCGATGTCAACGACAAAAACAGAGAAGTATCAGCCTTTAACAGAAATTTCAGCAATCAAACTTGTGAAAAAGCTAGGTCTTTTTGATGCCACAGAAGCACTAACTGCCCGTGAAATCGGTGACGGCAACTTAAATCTCGTCTTTCACATCATAAATGATCAAACGAATAAATCCATTATCGTCAAACAAGCACTTCCCTATGCAAAAGTTGTAGGCGAAAGCTGGCCTCTATCCTTAAACCGTGCCACAATTGAAAGCAATGCGCTCAAGCAATTCGGTGCATTTACGCCAGAACTTGTACCAGCTGTTTATTACCACGATGAAACGCTTGCTGTTACGGTCATGGAAGACCTATCTCATTTAACGATTTCTCGCGCCGGGCTTATTCAAGGTGAAAGTTATCCTCTGCTCTCACAGCATATCGGTTCTTTTCTAGGACATATTGCGTTCAAAACGTCTGATTTTTCCTTAAAGCCTCAGGATAAAAAAGAAGAAGTTGTCAAGTACAGCAACCCGGACTTATGCAATATTACGGAAGATTTAGTTTTTACAGATCCTTTTTTTGATATCGATACAAATGAATTTGAAAAAGCGCTGCGTCCTGATGTAGAAGAATTGTGGAATGATGAAGATGTAAAGTTACAAGCAGCAAAATTAAAATATAAATTTTTAACAAATGCACAAACGCTAATCCACGGTGATTTACATACAGGCAGCATCTTTGCTAGCAGTCAAGAAACGAAAGTGATTGATCCAGAGTTTGCTTTTTATGGTCCGTTTGGATTCGATTTAGGGCAATTTGTTGCGAATTTATTTTTAAATGCTCTTTCTCGAGAAACAAATCGCGAACCGTTATTTGCACACATTACTAACACATGGAACGTATACAAAGATACCTTTACTGTGCTTTGGCATTCTGAAAACACTGAACCTTTCGCTAAAGATGAGCGCTTATTACATGAAATTTTAATGCAAACGTGGCAAGATGCTGTTGGATATGCAGGATGTGAACTCATTCGACGTACGATTGGCTTAGCTCACGTGGCGGACTTAGATGGAATTTCTTCAGAGGAAAGAAAAGTTAACGCTAAACGTACTGCGTTAAAAATTGGACGCTATTTGCTTTTGCACCAACAAGACGTTTCACCAAATGAATTTGAAAATTTACTTCGATAACGAATAATGTACACAATGAAAGGATCGGTATCAGCATGACAAATACACTATCACTTCCGCGCTCAGTGGAATGGAATGAATCATATATTACTTTATTAGATCAGCAGCAGCTGCCTGGCAAAGTCGAGTATATTAAGCTGCAAACCATTAAAGACGTATGGGATGCTATCACTACCTTGAAAGTACGCGGAGCCCCTGCAATTGGCATTACGGCGGCTTTTGGTCTCGCTCTTTCTGCGCTTAGCTATGACACAGATTCAGTCAATGAATTTAACAAAAAGCTAGCTCGTGATCAACAGTATTTAGCCAGTTCACGCCCTACTGCCGTCAATTTATTTTGGGCACTAGAACGCGTAGCGAAAAGCGCTGAATCCGCTTCGTCCGTTAATGAAGCTAAAACAAAAGTTGTTCATGAAGCCATTCAAATTCAAGTAGAAGATGAAGAAACGTGCTACCGAATTGGAGATCATGCTCTTTCTTTATTTAAAAAGAAAGATAAAATCATGACAATATGTAATGCTGGTTCAATTGCTACAGCTTATTATGGAACAGCATTAGCACCTTTTCACTTGTCTAAGCAGCGCGATATTCCACTTGAAGTATTCGCCTGTGAAACAAGACCTGTTCTTCAAGGTTCTCGTTTAACAGCATGGGAACTTCAGCAGTCGGGAGTGGACGTTACGCTGATTACGGATAATATGGCCGCTCATACAATTAAAACAAAAGGGATTAATGGGATTATTGTAGGAGCTGACCGCATTGCAGCGAATGGCGATACGGCTAACAAAATTGGAACGTACGGACTTGCTCTTTTAGCGAAAGCATTCGGTATTCCATTTTACGTAGCAGCGCCGCAGTCTACATTTGATTTATCTATTCAAAACGGAAGCAGCATCCCTATTGAAGAACGTTCGCCTAAAGAAGTAACGCACATTGGAGATACGCAAATTGCTCCAGACGGAATCTCTGTGTACAATCCAGCTTTTGATGTGACGCCAAGCGAACTGATTACAGCCATTATTACAGAGCATGGAATTATCCATTCCCCGTCTTCTGAATCAATTCAAAAAGTTTTGCTGCAATCTGCTCAATAACAAAAAAGCCGCCTAGTAGCGGCTTTTTTTGTTGAGCATTGGTTTCCGGCTGCATTTGTAACACAATTGTAACAGTACTCTCTTCTTTTTCTACATATATTATAGAGGATTTCTTTTGAATAAGGGGGAGAGTAAATATGAGTTCAGAGCAAAAAACGGATAAAAACAAAGCGCTGAATCGAAAACTGCAATATCAGTTATTCGATTTGTCCAAAGATGAAGAAATAAATTCCCTCCCTTCTCCTCAGCAAATTGACGGCGTTTTTGTACAAGGAGAAGGCTGGAAATTAGACGGTGAATAGTTATTTTAACTATAGAGCGCCTTTTGCTACATTTCTTTCAAGCATTAATAGTTTCTCTTTTATATGAGTTTGTGAACCTGCATAACCTGTTAAAGCTCCATTTTTACCAATCACACGGTGACAAGGCAAAATAATAGGCAATGGATTTCGACGATTCGCTTGTCCCACAGCCCTTACGGCTTTAGAGCGATTAACAGACTCCGCTACATCACTATAAGACCACGTTTGTCCATAAGGTATATGTTTAAGCGTTAACCACACTTCTTTTTGAAAGTCTGTCCCTTTTATATCCAAAGGCAAATCAAATGTTAGCGTGCGCCCTTCAGCATAATCCTGCAGCTGTCGCTTCGCTTCTTTCACATGGTGATAATTCTCATCATGGACAAGTTCTTTAAGCTGCTCATTATGATCATCGCTGGCAAATAAAATATGTTGAACCCCTTTTTCCGAGGCTACAATATAAATTTTTAAATCAGAAAATAAGTTCATTTCTCCATAGTACATACTTGCTTATCCTTTCTATTTAGGCTGGAAGAATAACATGAAAAGCTGTTCCTTCTCCTATTTTGCTTTCCACTTCAATTCGCCCTTTATGTTCTTCGATAATTTTATATGACACCATCAAACCGAGTCCCGTTCCTTTTTCTTTTGTTGTATAAAATGGTTCTCCTAAGCGCTTGATGCGCTCCTCGGGCATTCCATCTCCTTGATCTCGAACGGAGACCGTTACGTAACCCGGCTCTGTGGAGTAGACTTCAATAAAAATTCTTCCCCCGTTTGACGTGACTTCAATTGCATTTTTAATTACATTTATTAATACTTGCTTAATTTGATTTGGCTCGCAGTACACCATTGGCAGCTGAGGAGACACACTTAGTTCAAACTGAATATTTTCTAAAAGCGCTTGAGCATTTAATAAATCAATCGTTTCTTTAACAACCGCATCTAGATTTTTCTTTTCAAACTTTACGGCCTGTGGCTTAGCGAGTACTAGAAACTCTGTAATAATGGTTTCAATTCTTTTTAATTCGGACTTAATAATATCAAAATAAAGAGAGTGATCTTCTTGAATGCTACTTTCTAACAGCTGAACAAACCCTTTTAAAGCGGTCATCGGGTTGCGGATTTCATGCGCAATCCCAGCTGCTAGCTGTCCGACTACTTGAAGCGTATCCGATTTCCGAATCTGCTCCTGCATTTGATTTCGTTCCGTTACGTCTCTTAAAAGCGTCATATATAGACCTGGCAAGATATCTTTTTTCGTAGAGAATTCGATGTTTTTAACTTTTTCATTCCCCGTAACGTACGTAATCTCTCCTTCAGCTTCTCCTTTTTGCTCAATCGTTTCTTTATGCTCAATAACCGCGTCTAAATTCGCTGAAGAAATAAAATCTTCCATGGAGTGCGCACAAATCTCCTCTTTGCTGAGTTCTAGAATATCACAAAGAGAAGAATTCACATCAATAATATTTCGCTTGCCGTCCCATAAAACTAGCCCATCGATCGAACCATTAAAAATCTGTCTGAATTTCTCTTCGTTATTCCGAAGCTCCTGTTCGATTTTTGTACGTTCACTGATGTTTCGAAAAATGGTTAAATGGTCTCCTTCTATAATGCCTTTTTTCCCTGTGAATTCCAACTGTTTGATTTCTCCATTTGGCATGTAAAAAGGAAGCTGATTGCGAATTTCTCCTTTTGTTTGAAACGTTTGGAGCACCTTTAACGCACTAAAACTTTTGGTATCGATAAACGTATACAAATTGCTTCCAATCAATTTGTTTAACGGCAGCTCGAATGTACGCGAAGAAGCGAGATTAGCGTTCAAGATTTTACCATCGTCTCTCCAAATCAAAATCGCTTCAATGGCATTTTCAAAAATAGCCCTGAAGTTTTTTTCGCTTCTCAACAGCTGCTGCTCCATCAGCCGTTTTTCCGTCACGTCTCTCATAATGGACATATAGTATTGACTGTATATATTAGCCGTTGTGGTAAATTCAAAAAAAGTGACGTCTCCATTTTCGAGCCTGATCGGTAGCTCTCCGCTTGTCTTGCCTTCTTGATGCAGAGTTCTCCATAGTTTTTTCACCTTATAATGATAAGTAGGTTCTACAAGCTCTTCTAATGTTTTGGTTAGAAGCTGTGCTCTTGTATAATTTAACCGTTCGCAAAATGAAGGGTTCGCGTCGATAAGCTGACCAGTTCGATCAAAAATGACAATTCCGTCTACCGCTTCATTAAATACATCCATAAACATATGATGACTAATAAACCGTTCATTTTCCATCATCTTGTGCTGCGTAATATCTCGAAATGTACACACAGTAATACCCGACATGTGACTATGTTTGTGTGAAGTAAATTCAACATGTTTCATCATGCCGCTTCGAAGCGTCATCGCGCCTTCATATTTGAAATAGCTTTCTTCTAAAAGTGCTGGATAATACGCTTCAATCATGTCATACGGAAAATACATAAGAAAATCTTTCATTTGATACGTTAATAGCTCATCCTTTGTTTTTTCAAACAGCCTGCAGGCTGATTCATTCGCATTTATAACTTGAAAATACTCATCAAATACGACAATGGCATCTAATACGTCATTAAAAATAGCTCGTAGCTGCTGTAATTCACCTCGCTGCTTTTGCTCAGCTTCAGATGTTAATTCTCTGTGTGGTGACATGCTCATTGCTCCTTTCTTTTGCACTTCCCATTTCCCCACCTTTTATCTATAGACTTAGTATTCTACAAGATTTGCTTTTTACCTTTTTAAAATTAGTCACGTTTATTCAAAATACGACATTTCTTCGTATTCTCCCGCTATCTAGAAAGAAATCATGAATAAAAAAACACTTCACAGCTGTGAAGTGTTTATCGATCATTCACTACAATATAAGTGGCTTGAATAGGTCCATGCACACCAACTACTAAATTCATTTCAATATCAGCTGAATTGCTCGGTCCCGTAATAAAGTTAATGCAAGAAGCAATCGTTTCTCCTCGCTCTACTTTTTCATGGATAATTTCAGCGGCTTGTGTCATGCGAGGGACAATTGAGCTTTGAGGTATGATTGCAATATAAGTGGCGGGCAGCAAACTTACCGCTCGTCCTTTTGCAGCACTGCTAAACAAAACAACTGTTCCAGATTCCGCTAGCGTCAAATCACTGAATGTGATGCCGACGTTTGCTTGTTCAGCTAGTTTAATATTCTCATCGCCTTTTACTGAATTCCATACGTGAAGGTTACAGTTTGTTTCCCATTTCTCCATCAGCGGATTCAATCCATATTCGGAGAACCTAGGATCATTCCACGTGCAGACAAGACCATTTCCATAGTTCGCTACGGCTTCCTCAAGCGCAGCTGGTAAGTGTTGTGATGAGGTTTCTACATAGCGAGTATGAATACGTTCGCAGTGGCTTTCAAGCTCTTTCTTTAATTGATCCGACGAATAATTGCGGTAGACCTCATGTTGAGGAGCATGCTTCCATTCGGGCTTTACTACGCCGCTTGTTCGCCTGCTTCGCTTAAGATTAGCAGCAATATTATCTAAAAAACTGTCTCTATTTTGAATGCTTCCGTTCATTATCATCACTCCTTTTATCAAACCAATCTCGCAAGCGCTCTTTTGTAGGCGCTGGAAACTCTCTGCTTTCTGTCCACGCTTTTAATGGACCAGGCCCTTTGGAAATACTGCTTCCTGACATAAAAGGAGTAAGAGCTGCCGGTGCTACTTTAGCACCCACTGTATATAGTGAAGAAGAAGCTGCTCCCAAGCCAAATGCTTTCATCGCCAGCTTTTCTGAAATAGGTGCTTTTCCTTCTTTTTCGACAATTCGCTGACGGTGCTTGTGTAATAGCTCATGCAGCGGAATTTTGACTGGACAGGCATCTGTACAGGCTGCGCATAACGTTGAGGCATATGGAAGCTCTTTGTAATCTTCATAGCCTCCAAGCAAAGGAGATAATACAGCCCCGATTGGACCTGAATAAATAGATCCATAGGAATGCCCTCCGATATGGCGATATACAGGACATACATTCACACATGCCGCACAGCGAATACACTGTAAAACAGATTGAAACTCAGTGCCTAAAATAGCAGATCGTCCGTTATCCACAATCACTAGGTGAAACTCTTCCGGTCCATCCACTTCTCCTGGAAGTCTAGGTCCTGTAAGTGCCGTTACGTAACTTGTAAGCCGCTGACCTACTGCACTTCTAGTTAATAGGCTTACCAACACTTCAAACTCTTCAAATGTTGGCACAATTCTTTCCATTCCCATAACCGTAATTTGCGTTTTAGGAAGGGCTGTCGTTAGCCTTGCATTTCCTTCATTGGTCACAAGTGAAATAGATCCAGATTCTGCAATAGCAAAATTACATCCTGTGATGCCAATATCTGCTGATAAAAATTCTTTTCGCAGCATTTCCCGAGCATGAAGTGCTAGTTCTTCAGGTTTTTCTGTTTTTTTATAAGAAAGCTTTTCCTGAAATACATCTCTAATTTGTTCTTTATTTTTATGAAGTGCAGGTGCTACGATATGAGAAGGCGGATCGTGATCATCTACTTGCAGAATATATTCTCCTAAATCCGTTTCAATGACTTCACAGCCTAATTCTTCTAAAGCAGCGTTCATATGAATTTCTTCTGTAACCATTGACTTGGATTTAACCACTTTCTTTGCTTGTTTTTGCCTCGCTACATTTTTTATGTACTCATTCGCTTCTTCAGATGTTTGAGCGAAAAAAACGTGGCCTCCGCGTTTAGCTACATTATCAGTGAGCTGCTCTAAATAGTAATCTAAATTTTCAAGCGTATGCTGACGGATTTCTTCGCCAAGAGCTCTCCATTCTTCCCAGTTTCCTAACTCTTCTGCCGCATCTAATCTACGGCTTCTTAAGCGCTCTTGAGCCCCTGAAACCGCAAAGCGCATAAACGCATTATTGACTCCATCATCCACGCGTTTTTTAAACTGATCGTTTCCTATTTTCATAGACATTCGGTATTCTCCTTTCTTTACATTCTGCTATTTAACACTTCAGCGATATGCATAACTTTTACAGGCTGTCCTTTTCGTTCAATTCTTCCTCCAATATTCATAAGACAGCCGCAGTCAGCTCCAATTAAGTACTCTGCGTTTGTCTTAGCTATACAGCCTACTTTTTCATCTACCATTTGTTCAGAGATTTGCCCCATCTTAACCGAAAACGTCCCGCCAAATCCGCAGCAGTTATGACTGTTTTCAAGGTTCTCCATTTCAAGACCCTTTACATTGTTTAATAGTGTAAAAGGTTCTTTTTTTACGTTTAGCAAACGCGTCATATGACAAGAAGAATGATAAGTAGCTTTACCATTTAAACTGGCTCCTACATCTTCAACTTTTAAAACGTTTACAATAAAATCCGTTAGCTCATACGTTTTATTAGCAAGCTTCACGGCAGGCTCATACCATGCAGCATCACCTTTAAAAAGATGGGGATACTCTTTGAACATTGTCACACACGAGCCAGACGGAGATACAACGTACTCTGCATTTTCAAACGCTTTTATCATGTTTTTCATCGCTTCTTTTGATTCTTTTACATAACCGCTGTTATACGCAGGCTGCCCGCAGCATACTTGACTCTTTGGAAAATCCACTTCGCATCCTAATCGTTCTAACAATTCTACCGTAGCTTTTCCTACATTTGTTTGAAACATATCAATCAAACATGTCGCAAATAAAGATACTTTCATCATTTGCTCCCTCCAAGCTGATCATTTTACTTCTTACAGTTAACAGGTCATCAGATGACTTAATGCTATTATACTCCTATGTTTTTCTAATTTCACTAGTTTTTCAAAAATACATTTCTTTATTTTATATTTTTTTCCACAAAATAATAAAGAAGCGAGGAATACCCATCGCTTCTTTATTATTTATTTCCAAAAATCATCAAATACTGTGATTGGCAATTGGCGTTTATGCTGCGTTTTTAAGAAGTGACCTTCAATTACGTTACTTGCATGTTCACCTACATCTTTGCCTTCTAAATAATCGTCGATTTGCTCATACGTTACGCCAAGCGCTTCTTCATCCGGAAGCTGTGGACGATCTTCTTCCAAATCAGCCGTTGGTTTTTTCATATATAGATGCTCTGGACAGCCTAATTCTTTTAGCATTTGTTTTCCTTGTCGCTTGTTCAGACGGAAGATAGGTACTAAGTCAGCTCCTCCGTCACCGAATTTTGTATAAAATCCTGTAACAGCTTCAGCAGAGTGATCCGTTCCGAGTACTACTCCACTGTACATGCCCGCTACCGTATATTGCGCAATCATTCGTTCACGTGCTTTTACGTTTCCTTTGTTGAAGTCGGATACTTTATCGCCTGCCGCTTCTTCAACAGCAGAAAGCATGGCATCTACTGCTGGTTTTACGTTAATAGAAATAGATTTTGTTGGTTGAATAAAAGCAAGTGCATCTTGACAGTCTGCTTCATCTGCTTGCACACCGTATGGAAGACGAACAGCAATAAACTGATAGCGATCTTCTCCGGCTTCTTCATTTAACTCATTAACCGCTAGTTGTGCCAACTTTCCAGTTAAAGTAGAATCTTGACCGCCGGAAATCCCTAGTACAAACGAACGTAAAAAAGGATATTTGTTCATGTAGGATTTCAGAAAATCAACGCTGCGGCGAATTTCTTCTACAGGATTAATTTCTTTTTGCACGTTCATTTCTTCAATAATTTGCTTTTGTAGCTCTTTCATAAAAAACTCTCCTCTCATTACTAGCTGATGGAATCTACACAAGCACTGTATCAGATAGTAACTTGCTTCTAGTCTCTTCGATATTTTGCATTTTGTTATCCCAGCAGTTTGTACTCAAGTCTACTGGATACTCTGTAGGACGAAATACATCTTCGTTCGATTTTGTAATGACCTTGTAGTCATCCCATAGATGCTTTAAATTTTGTAAGCAGTAGGCTCTCATTTCTTCAATTGTAGGCTGTTCGTACACAAGCTTTCCCTGTGTAAAGATTGGCTGGTGAATTTTACGTGCGTTAAAGTTCGTGACAAACTTGCTGACGTGCGTGTGAATAGGATGAAACATTTTTAAGTGCTGCTCTTCATTCGGCACTTCGTCTTGCATCGTAATATAATCGCCTTCCCATTTGTGATTCACTTGATTTACAATTCGGTATACCTCTTTTAGACCAGGAGTTGAAATTTTCTCTGGATTTTCTGACAGCTTAATTGTATCCACCATGTTTCCATAATCATTTTCAATGGAAACCAGCTTGTACACAGCTCCTAGCGCAGGCTGATCAAAAGATGTCATGAGTTTTGTTCCAACTCCCCATCCATCAATTTTGGCACCTTGCGCTTTCAAATCTAGAATGCTGTACTCATCGAGATCATTCGAAGCAAAAATTTTCACATCATGATAGCCAGCTTCATCAAGCATTTTTCTTGCCTCTTGAGAAAGATATGGAAGTCTTCCGCTATCTAACCGAATACCGATAAAATTAATGCGATCTCCCATTTCTTTTGCTACTTTAATAGCATTTGGAATACCTGATTTTAATGTATTATATGTATCTACTAAAAAGATACAGTTACGGTGCGATTCCGCATACTTTTTAAACGCACTATACTCGTCACGATAGACTTGAACAAGGGCGTGAGCGTGAGTGCCGGACACGGGGATTCCAAATACTTTTCCCGCTCTTACATTACTGGTTGCGTCAAAGCCTCCAATATAAGCAGCCCTTGCCCCGTAAAAAGCGGCATCTAGCTCATGTGCTCTTCTTGAACCAAATTCCATAAGCTGATTCGTACCCGTATGCTCATATAAATTATCTTCTCCCGCCGCTAAGCGAATACGCGATGCTTTTGTCGCAATCAGCGGATGGAAATTTAAAATATTTAAAAGCGGCGTTTCAATAAGCTGCGCTTCTGCTAAAGGAGCGTCAATTTGCAGCATTGGTTCATTAGCAAAAATCATTTCGCCTTCTACGACCGAACGAATATTACCGCTAAATCGAACTTGTTTTAAATAGTCGATAAACTCTGCTTCATAATGCAATTCTTCATATAAATAATCTAAATCCGTTTCGCTAAACCTAAAATTAGCAATAAAATCAATTACTCTTTCTAGCCCGGCAAACACCGCATAACCGCTTTCAAACGGCATCCGACGAAAGTAAGCTTCAAATACAGAACGACGTTTATGAATGTGGTCTTTAAAATACGTATGCGCCATATTCAGTTCGTATAAATCTGTATGCAAAGCTAAACTATCATCTCTATATTGCTTTTTCATACTTTGTAACCCTCCATTTGACAATCCTAGTTTCTATTATGTAAATCTTTTCACAATAGAGCAAGCATAAATTATCGGAAGGTGCTTGAATTTTAGTTTTTCTGTTATTTAATGCGCACTTTTCTACCTGAAATGGCGTTATTTTTCTTCCGGTATGTATTTCATTAGTACATGTTCAACATTGTCAAGATGACTCATCATAAAACGCTGAGCGTCTTCTGCATGCTGAGAGAGAATAGCCTCATAAATTTGCTGATGCTCTTTATAAATCCGTTCAGCCGTTTTCTCTTCTGCGTAAAGCCAGATGCGTCTTGTCTCTTTCATCGTTTCAATCATCATTTCTGATACGTTATTCATAAGCTTCACCAAAAGAGGGTTTTGCGAGGCTTTGGCAATGGCTAAATGAAAAGCAAAATCTGCTTTCTCTCCCAGTTCTTCATTGCCAAACGCTCCTTTCATTTGTTCCAGACTATTAGACAGCTGTTCGAGGTCCGTATCTGTTCTCTTTTGAGCTGCCGCTCGAACAGCTCCAATTTCTAATACTTTTCTCACTTCAAGCAAATGTTCAATATCGTTTTTATTCATTAATACAGCGCTAGTTACAGGCAAAGACAGCATATCTGAGTCAAATTCGCGTACAAACGTTCCTTCTCCTTGCTTCATCTCCAGCAGCCCCATCGCCCGCAAAGCACTAAGAGCTTCACGAATAGCTGAGCGTCCTACCTGAAAGTTTTCCGCTAGCTGCTGCACTGAATCCAAACGGTCTCCAGGTTTCAAGCTGCCTTCTTTTATATTCTCAAGAAGCGTTTCGGCTACTTCTTCGTATATTTTTTTTGGCTTAATTCGCTTATATTCCACGTTTTCCACCTCATTTTTTTCGTTCACCAAGGTTCACATTAACCGAGACTTTTTCTTCTTTTACGTTTCTGTTACATTTTACCGAAATCTTTTCCCCTCCACAACAAAAGTGCAAAGGTATTTATACTTTATTTCTCAAATGTGCTAAAATAGTAAATTGATTTCATATTACGAGTTAAAAGGAGCTTTTTGCATGAACATTGTTGTCAGTACATTGAATGCGAAGTATATTCATACTTCTTTAGCCCTTCGATGTTTAAAAGCCTATGCCGAGCCTGACTATAAAGTAGATATGGCCGAATATACGATTAAAGATCCTGCTATGAACATTGTCACGGATTTATATAAACGCAACCCAGATATTATTGGTTTCAGCTGTTACATTTGGAATATTGAAGAAACGATTAAAGTCGCACAAATGCTGAAAAAGATCAATCCCGAGCTCATCATTATATTCGGTGGACCAGAAGTAACCTATGATGTGACTCACTGGCTAGAGCGTATTCCTGAAGCTGACTTTATCGCTATTGGTGAAGGAGAAGAAACATTCAAGCAGCTGTTAGACGAACTTCACGGAGCGCGTCAGTTTGAAAACGTAAGCGGCGTGGCTTTCCGAAAGGAAGGAAAACCAGTTGTTAATCCACAGCGCAATAAAATTGATCTGCGCGAAATGCCTTCCCCTTTCCGTTTTGAAGAAGACCGCCAAGAACTTTCAAAACGCGTTGTGTATATTGAAACAAGCCGCGGCTGTCCGTTTAGCTGTCAGTTCTGTCTCTCTTCTATTGAAGTAGGCGTTCGTTATTTCGACCGAGAAAAAGTAAAAGAAGATATTCGCTATTTGATGGATAACGGAGCGCGCACAATTAAGTTCGTAGACCGCACGTTCAACATCAGCCGCAGCTACGCCATGGAAATGTTCCAATTTTTAATTGATGAACATCGTGAAGGTACCGTATTTCAATTTGAAATTACTGCCGATATTATGCGTCCAGAAGTCATTCAGTTCTTAAATGATAATGCACCAAAAGGGTTATTCCGCTTTGAAATTGGCGTTCAGTCCACAAATGATGCCGTCAACGAACTAGTCAAACGCAAGCAAAACTTTAAAAAGTTAACGCGTACCGTAACAATGGTAAAAGAAGGCGGAAAGATCGACCAGCATTTAGATTTAATCGCGGGACTGCCAGACGAAGATTATAACTCATTTAAAAATACGTTTAATGATGTATTTGCACTTCGCCCTGAAGAGCTTCAGTTAGGTTTTTTAAAAATGCTTCGCGGCACCGGCTTACGCTTAAGTGCGCCTCACTATAATTATCAATACATGGATCAGTCGCCTTATGAAATTTTAAGCAATAACGTCTTGCCATTTTCAGATGTCGTACGTATCAAACATGTAGAAGATATTTTAGAAAAGTTTTGGAATGACCATCGAATGGATGAAACAATAGAGTTTTTAGTAGAGCACTGCTATGATACACCTTTTGATTTCTTCCAAAACTTTGGAACGTATTGGGATGAAATGGGCTGGGTTCGAATCGGTCACCAGCTTGAAGATTTATTCAGACGCCTTAAACAGTATATTCAAACAGAGAGTTTTTCAAATGAAGAAATGATTGAAGGGTTTATGAAAATTGATTATTTACAAAACCAAAAGCATAAGCCTCGTAAACCTTGGTGGGACGATAAAGTAGAAAAACAAGTCCGCTCTCACTACTATCAGCAAATGCTTGCTAATCCTTCTATTATGGGACAGGCTTTTGAAGCTGAACAGCTTGCTGAAAAAGAATTATACAAGCACACTGTTTTAGAGATTCTTCCATTTGATTATATGTATTATAAACAAACGGGACAAATGAATGAAAAACCATCTGTTCTCCTTGCTTATTATGATCAAAAAGCAAATAATACAAAGCTTTATTCAGCACCTGTAGAAGCATTTGGCCTTCCAGTTGTAAGCTAAAACCTCGGATATCCGAGGTTTTTTTCTTTAACATTCTTTTTTCTTGTTATGCTCTTTATCAGACTTTGTCTTTCCTAGGGATTCATATATTTTAGCTGCGTTCGGATCGCCCATTTCCGCTCCGAACTCTTCTTGCAATAACTGTTTTTGTTTTGCTTCGGTGCTTGCGATGTGCTTATTTTGTTGTTTATGTTTGCTCATCGTTACTTACCTTGCTTCCCTTTTTTAGAATTGCGATTCGCGCCTTTAGCCGGCTCCTCACCGCCAGCATATTCAGCAGCAAATTCTGCATCCGAAAGGCTCTCTTTTGGTGTGTTATTGTTAGTCAGTGCTGATTTATACCCTACTTTACGCTTTGCCATCATGTATCCCTCCTATGCTTGGAAGCTCATTGAACTTCCTTTTCTTAGAATGCGCCTTCTGAGAAGCAATATAAGCAGAAAAAGCTGTAAAAAAAAGACTCCCTTGAAGGAAGTCTTTTACCCAATAATAATACGTTCTTTCGGATAGTGATAATCGGGTCCAGATGTTGGACGGCGAAGCATTAAGATAAATGAAAACATGCCAATTCGGCCAATGAACATTAAAATCATAATAACGCATTTACCGATATCAGAAAGCCCTCCTGTAATTCCCATTGATAAACCTGTTGTCCCAAAAGCTGAACACACTTCAAAAATAAGCTCAATGAGAGAAAAATGTTCTGTAATACTTAAAATAAGAAGAGAAATCGAGCAAATGATTACAGCTAACATCGATACAGCTACTGATTTAATAATGTCATCTTCATGAATTTCGCGGCGAAAGATTTTAATCGTCTTATTTCCTCTTACGTAATAAAACAGGAAAAGAATATTTAATGCAAACGTCGTCGTACGAATTCCTCCCCCTACTGAGCTCGGTGAAGCACCGATAAACATCATCGCGCTCATCATAATTAACGTAGGAAGTGAAAACTCATTAATATTCATGGTCGCCACTCCTCCGCTCCTTGTGGCAGCGGATTGGAAAAACGCATAAAAGAACGATTCATGCCAAGACTTATCTGCTAAAAATCCTGAATGCTCCAGCACAAGAATCAAGAGTGTTCCCCCTGCTAACAACAGAAAAAACATAATTGTCGTTAGTTTCGTAAATAGCGAAAATTGAAATTTACGCTTATCTTTAAATGTTAAAAAATAGTGCTTAATTTCAATTAATACAGGGAATCCAATCGCTCCAAGCGTAATTAAAATAACGGTTACCACTTGTACAAAATAATCATGGGCATACGGGATAAATGAAGATCCTGTAATATCGAAGCCAGCGTTTGTTGTAGCGCTGACAGAAGCAAAAAAACCATGCAGAAACGCATCTGTCCAGCTCGAATAATAACGGAGAAAATGTAATCCTAAAATAATGGCACCAACTAGTTCAATGGCAAAAATAATAAATAAAATATTTCTCATCAAGTCAACTAATCCTGATAAACGGGATTGGTTATGGTCTGTCATAATGAGCTGACGTTCCTTTAAACCGATTTTTTTACCCAAAATCATCCAAATGAATGTACTGAGTGTCATCACACCAATACCACCGATTTGAAAGATAAAAGCGAGCAAAAAATATCCCGTCGTACTAAATGTATCCGGAGTAGAGACAGGTGTCAGCCCTGTTACACTTACCGCACTAACGGCAATAAATAAGCGATCAATAAATGCTAACTTCACTCCCGGCTTTAAAGCTTCTGGAATACTAAGTAATAGAAATCCAAGCGTAACAGCCACTATGTAAAATGTAACAATAATTTGAGCTGAAGACATCTGCCTTACTCGTCGTTTCCATGGTTGCGGCATAATCTGACATTCCTTTTTCGTTATAATACTAATAGTTTTCTTCTTTCTTCCCAAAGCATACTCATTGTTACACGGATAGCAATATCCATGTAAAAAATCCCATGTTCAAGAAGGTGACTACACTAGTATAAAAGAAGTCACCTCACTTGTCATTAGATATCATAAATCCCAGCAGCCCGCATAAAGAACCCTCACTCAATATTGCCTGTTTACACAAAAAGACTTCTCCTCAATAAGAGAAGAAGTCTTTATTTTATTTAGAACGTTTTTCTAGCCAATCGCCGATTGAAGGATATGTTTCCTTCACTGCTTTTGGACCAAATACAACAGATACGTGACCTGTTTGCAACAATTTATACTCTTTATCTTCACTTGAAACAGCGTCCATTAAAGCTGCCACTTGATGCGGCATCGCAATATGATCACGGCTAGCAGCAATGTTTAAAATATTAGCTTTAATATTTTTTAAATCTACTTTGCGTCCGCGAACTTCAAGTTCACCATTGATTAATTTGTTTTGTTGATAGAAGTCACGAATCCACTGACGATAAGCTTCACCAGCAAATGGGATTCCGTCAGCAACCCACTTTTGCATTAGCTTCCAGCTTTCAACAAAACGCTGATTTTCCGAACGGTCCACCAACGTTACATACGGACCGTAAAAATTCGTGATTGGCTTTAACATCTTGTTTCCAAAGTCAATCATCTCTGGAGGGATGTTTCCGAATGTATCTACTGCTTTATCTAAATTAAAGTAGCGATCGTCTAGAAATGCTCCGTATAAACCTGTATCCGAAAAATCAAATGGACTTGTCATAAAAATTAAGTTTTTAATCGGCAAGTCTTCATTTAATGCAGCAAAAATAGATGTCATGGTTCCGCCCATGCAGTAACCAAGAACAGACAAATCAGGAGATTTAGAAGTGCGTAGCACCTTTTTTGCCGCTTTTGGAATATAATCCACAATATAATCATCTAGCTTCATATTGCTATCTTCAAGCCCAGGAGTTCCCCAGTCAAGCAAATACACATCAAAACCGCGGTTTAATAAGTATTCAACAAGGCTGTTTCCAGGTGTTAAATCTAAAATATACGGTTTATTGATCAGTGCATATACGAGTAAGATTGGTGTTTTATGCAGGTTATCTTTTACTGGCGTATAGCGATATAATTTCGCTTTATTCTTTTTCCAAATAACCTCTTTTGGTGTTAATCCAACTTCCGGATCCGCTTCTGTTGTCATAATTTCATATGCACGCTTAAAACGTCTTGCAGAACTTTTATATTCACTTGGCATTGATTTGATTAATTTTTCCCACTCTTGCACGTAAGGAATTGCCACGAATATACACACCCTTTCATTCCATTAGTAGTTAGTTAACAAGCACAGCCCCGACAAAAGTCAGGGCCAGCATCTATTACATGTATAAGCCGCCGTTAATGTTTAACTGTTGTCCCGTAATGTACGCGCCGTCTTTTGCTAAGTAAACAACTCCACGTGCAATTTCTTCAGCGTGGCCTAAGCGACGAGTTGGAATTTTCGCAACAATTTTTGCACGAACATCTTCAGGAATTGCCATCACCATTTCCGTTTCAATAAATCCTGGGCAAATTGCATTAACCGTTACGCCTGTCTTAGCTAGTTCAAGAGCTAATGATTTTGTGAATCCTAGCATACCTGCTTTAGCAGCTGAGTAGTTTGTTTGACCAAATCCGCCCGCCTGACCAATAATTGATGAAATATTGATAACACGACCACCTTCAGATTCTAAAAGATGCGTTAGCGCAGCTGATGTTGTGTTGTATACGCTATGTAAGTTTACATCAATTACTTTTTTCCAATCTTCTTCACCTAACTTCTTGAATGAACGGTCGCGTGTAATTCCAGCATTGTTTACTAGAATGTCTAATTGACCAAACGCAGCTTTTGTTTCTTCGATTAGGTGTTTTGCTTGATCTACATAAGACACGTCAGCTTGAACCGCAATAGCTTCTCCGCCGTTGTCTTTAATTTCTTTTACGATTGCTTCTGCAGATTCCTTACTGCTGTTATAGTTTACTGCTACTTTTACTCCATTAGAAGCAAGCTCACGTGTAATTGCTGCCCCGATACCTTTAGATCCGCCTGTTACGATTGCTACTTTACCTTGTAATGTTGTCATGAAAAATTTCCCCCTTGCTTCTTCAGCGATGATTTTTACTGTAAATACAGCAGTTAATGTTGTTATAAAATCCCCTATACCTTACTTGCGAGCCGGCTGCTCTGTTTTTTGAGCATTTGATGATTTTGCTCCAGTTTGCGCTTCTGCCTTTGGCTTTTCAGCTGCATTTTCTTTTGCTAATTTCTCTTGTTTTTCTAATAGCTGAGCTTGAAGCTGCTCACCTTGAGTTTTAATTTGCTTTTGAATAGTGTCTTTTAACTCGTCTTGTGTTTTTTGTTGCCCTTCAAGAAGAGACAAAACTTTGTCGAGTTTTTTGTCTAACGATTTGACATCAGATTTCAGCTTAGTTACTTCTTTTTTCAAAACAGATGCATTTTCTTGCTTTGCTTCTAATTCATCAAAGCGGTCATCAAATTGCTCTTCTAACAATTCTACTTTTTCTTCCACATTGATGACTAATGACGCAACGTTTGCTACATCTTCTTTTGTTGGTACATTTACTTGGTGCAGATAGCGCCCCGTTACTTCATTTACTGCTTGTTGATATTGAAGGTTCATATTTAGCACATTTCCCATGAGCTGGGAAAATTCTTCACGATTCATATTGTCCCCAATAACTTTACCCCAGTAAGATTCGGTTTTGTCATATACGTCTTTCCATGCTTGAAACGGATCAAATACTTTTTGCTGTTCCAAAACTCCATCTCCTTTCTTGTGTACGTTAAAAGTGATGGCTTTCAATATGGACACTTAATGTGACAAGCGACATATTAGAAGCTCTAAGTAAACGCAACCAATTTTGCGTTTATTTATTGGATAATGTAAATCTTTTCACAATTCACTTACCAACAAATTATAAATGTTATAAAAATTACCTACATGTACTATTATAAATTCGTTTTCCAAAATAAACAATTCTAAATCTTTGTTTATTTTTGAATTTTTTTGACGCTTTTTGTCGAAATCTAAAAAATCGTTCTTTTTTCCTGTATTTGAAAGACATGTTTTAAAGTGTTGACAATTTTTTCATCTAGGTGTAAATTACACATATAGAAAATAAATTCTCTTTTTTCGAAGGGGTGATTACCTTGGGATCAAGTGAAAAAGATAACACCTCTAATTCAAACAACTTAGAAAAATCGATTAGCGGTGCACCAAAAAACTTGATGGTTCCTTTTCTTCTTTTAAGTTTAAGAGGGTGGAATCTACATGGTTACAAGCTCATTCAGCAACTAATGAGCTTTGGATTCACATCAGTTGATCAAGGAAATGTCTACCGCACACTGAGACAGCTTGAAAAAGACAACTTGATTACATCGCAATGGGATACATCAGCTGAAGGACCTGCACGCCGGATTTATTCATTAACAGATGCCGGTGAACAATATTTAAGCATGTGGGCTAATTCACTTGAACAGTATCAAAACATGTTAGATTCATTTTTTCACATGTATACCGACATGTTGTTCCCTTTTAGCTCTTCTTCTTCTAAAAAGTCAAAAGAATCAAAAGAGGAAGAAAACGATTAAAGGGATTCACGCAGTACATCTGCGTTTCCTAATATAATGTTAAATTTCACGGTCAATCAGCGAGCGCGGAATGTTAGGTCTATTACACAACTACGAATTTCTTCTTTAACGTTTTGTTCATTACGATAACTGTTCGCCAGACCAAATTATTCAAGGAGGAATTTGATTATGTCAACAGTAAAGTATGATACAGTAATTGATGCAATGTGGGAACAATGGACAAAGGGGTTACAAAACATTGCAGACGGAAACAAACAAATTGAGCAATGGACGTTAAAAGCACTTGAGCAACAGCAAGAATTTGTAACAAAAGCAGTTGAACAACTTCAAGCAACAGACAAACAATGGAAAGCTGAATTAGAAGATCTTCAACAAAAAACAGTTGAAAACTTACGCAAAACAGCTGGTAACGCTGTTGCCGATTCTTATGAAGAATGGACAAACCGCACGCATGAAGCATTAAACAAATTACAAGAGCTTTCTCTTAACCAAAGCAAATCAAGCTACTCTCTAGTAAAGCAAGCTCAAGAACAATATCATCAAGTAGTAACACAATTAGTAGAAGAGCAAAAGAAAACGCGTCAAGAATTCCAACACGTATCTGATGCATACGTAGAACAAGTGAAATCTCTTCAAAAGTCATTTGCTCAGTCTCTTGAGCAATATGCAGTTGTAAAATAATATATAAAAAAGCCCAGCTTCTTTGAAAGCTGGGCTTTTTTATACTTTCTTGCAAACCATTACCAGTATGCAAAATGGTAAACAACAAATAATACAGGTACAGCAGTGAACTGCTGTACAACTAAAAAAGGAGATGACTAATCATGGCTAGAACAAATAAACTATTAACACCAGGAGTAGAACAATTTTTAGATCAATATAAATATGAAATCGCTCAAGAATTTGGGGTAACTCTAGGTTCTGACACTGCTGCACGCAGCAACGGTTCAGTAGGCGGAGAAATCACAAAACGCTTAGTGCAACAAGCTCAAGCTCACTTAAGCGGCAGCACACAAAAATAAAACACAATTTCATAACATGGCTAAAAAAAGGCACCTGCGTGTGCCTTTTTTCTTACATAATATAGTCTTTTAAATACACGTAATCCCCCGCTAATATAATAACCATCGCGATGATGTATTTACGGTTTCTTTCAATTGTTTTTCGGCTTACTTTGACATGTTTTTCAATCAAGCGAATAGGAAGCTGCCGCTTTAAAAACAGCTTATCTTTTAATTCTTTTTCATTGACGATAAAAGATGCAACTTCCACTGCATTTCCCCTTGCATCTTTATGTTTAGGAGACGTGTTAATAATGTCTTCAAGAGTTAATTTAAACAATTTTAGCGTCTGACAAAAATAAGTCATTTCCTCTTGAATATGTGAAGTTTCACTTTGCCTTTTATAGTTAGAGAGCGATATATCCCTTTCTACCTTACCTTGAATAAAACCTTCATTTTCAATTCGGTTATAGAGCAGCGTTTGATTTCGCTTTTCTTTTCGAATATAGTCGATTACTCTTCTTTTGATAATAAGTTCCGCAAATGCAAGAAGGGATCGTCCTTTTTGGATTGTGTAATTTTCAATAGCTTCATTAAACGCAATCAGACCAATGCTAAATTCATCGTCAGCTTCACTTATATAACGTTTACATACAGCCGAAACAACTTTAGCAATAAACGGTTTATATTGTTGAATCATTTCATTATGTAATTGTTTATCCCCTTGCTGAATCGTCAGTACAAGCGTCTCAAGCGATGGAGGCATTTGAACTTTTGTGAGCATTGGCTTCACCTCTTTTACTATACTCAGTTGCTTTATACCATGTTAATATTTATTCTTTTGATGACGAGCAGGGTTGAGAAGCGTTCTGCTCCTTTTAATTTCCCTTTATTATAACCCATAATAGCTCATTTTTACCAATTAACATACATTTGAAATATATGTTTATGAACTGAAATAAACTTCATTGAACTGAATTACTCACCGCTACTTTCTGTTCTCTACAGAATATGAACGAAAAAGCAAAACATTCGGATATACAGTAATTAAACAGCAGTTAGTTCTTTTACCCTTTCTCTAAACGATCTAAACTAGGTATTTTGTCTTAATATAAAAAACGCGCTTTCAGTTCGCATTGAAGGCGCGTTTTTTTGTATTATTGATTTTCAATTTTTTTTAACGATTCTTTTTCTTTCTCTGATCCTTCAAGATCAGTTTGTTCTTTATTTTTAGATAGAAACCAGCCTGAAGCTGCTATGGCAAGTAACACAATCCAAAACGTAATTTTCCACACTTTTGATTCAGGGAAGTGTTCATTAATAATACCTAACTCTGGATGAGCAAGGGTGTAGACCGCTAACTTAACCCCTACCCAGCCTACGATAGCAAAAGCAGCCGTTTCTAGGCCTGGGCGCGTATTTAATAGCTTGACGAACCAAGTTGCAGCAAAACGCATAATAATTAATCCTATAATTCCTCCGGCAAAGATCACCAAGAATTGTCCGCCATCGAGTCCGCCAATTTGAGGAAGATTTGTTGTTGGCAATGTAACAGCAAGAGCCACAGCGGCCAAAATTGAATCAACGGCAAAAGCAATGTCCGCTATTTCTACTTTTAAAACCGTCATCCAGAAACTTGAGCCCTTTTTCTTATCTGCTTCTTTCACTTTTTCGCGATCGTCTTTTTTCACATATCGCTTCACGATATGATTAATGGAAATGAACAATAAGTAAATGGCTCCTATGGCTTGAAGCTGCCATACGTCTACTAAAAATGAAATTAAGAACAATGAACCAAATCTAAAAATAAAGGCACCGGCTAATCCGTAAAATAATGCCTTCTTGCGTTTTTCTTCCGGTAAATGTTTGACCATAATGGCCATCACAAGAGCATTATCCGCCGCCAAAATCCCTTCTAATGCAACCAGCACTAGCAATACCCATCCATACTCTAACAAAAGCGATGCATCCATAAAAATCCCCTCTCGTTTCTTTGTATAAGTTTATTTATCCTCATTACCGGAATAAAACACAAAAAGACCTTTGCCAAATATGGCAAAGGTCTTGCTAAGCATAATCATTATGCCAACAAAGCCGATGGAATATTCCATGTAATGACGACTTTGTTTCAGGTTTCCCTGACGCTACTCCCCTTTACTCCGTAAGAAGTAAATGTATTAAGTTGTTTTTATTTTACAAAAGGTCGACTAATAAGTCAATTAAATGCCTTCTAAACTTTTGTTAAGCTTTTGTTAAGCGTTTTAATACATTCAAAAACGTTGAAATATGAATAGGCTTTGTTACGTATTCACTAAAGCCGACTAAAAAAGCTTGATCAATATCGCTTTGCATCGCGCTTGCACTCAGGGCGATGCGTGGAATATGCTTCAACTCTTTTTCCAGCTGAAGCTGTTTGCATACCTCAAAACCATTCATATCAGGTAAATCAATATCAATTAAGATCATATCCGGTGAAATGGACCTGATCAGCTGGATGCCGTTTTCTCCTGTCTTGGCAACTAAGAGCTTAACCTTCTTGTATGGAGAAAGAATCGATTGCATAAGCTCAATATTTGTATCGTTATCCTCAATATATACAATGGAGATCGGCATGGAAAAACCTAAAAATGACTCGGCTTCCCCTTCATTTGGTAAGCGTTCAGGAACAGGTGAATGCACCAAGGGAAAACGAACCCAAAATGTACTGCCTTTTCCTTCTTCACTTCGCACTCCGCACGTTCCATTCATTAATACAACAAGCTGCTTTACAAGCGCCAACCCAATCCCTGTTCCCTCTTTTTCTAGTCTATTTACACGGTAGAAAGGTTCAAAAATCCGATTTAATTCTGAAGCTGGAATTCCAAAGCCCCTATCTTCAATCAATATGGTTACGTGATGTTGATTGATGTCGGTATAGATAGTTATATCGCGGTAAGCAGGCGAATATTTAATGGCATTGGTAAGCAGATTTAATAAGATCTGCTGAAACCGAAGTTCATCTACTTCAACAAAGACTTCCTGTGATGCGTGAAAGCGTGTATAAAATATACTATGCTTATCTTTTGCTAATGGTTTCATAATTTTAAGTGCGTCTTCAATCGCCTCTTTTACCGACACCGGTTCAAGATTAATCGCCAAGTGACCTGATTCAATTTTCGATAAATCAAGCGTTTCATTTATCAAATAAAGAAGATGATTACCTGCTTTTAAAATTTTTCGTATACGATTCAATTGTTTTTCTGTTAAATCTTTTTCCCCTTGCTCTTCCAATATCTGTGCATAACCTAAAATACTGTTTAAAGGCGTACGAAGTTCATGGCTTACTTTTGATAAAAATTCAGACTTGGCTTGATTTGCCTTTTCGGCTTCTTCTTTTGCTATAATCATTTGCTGATTGGAATGAAGCAAATCTTGTTCTTGTTCCTGCTGTTTTGTAATATCATAAAATGTGACAACTACGCCTTTATAATATTTGCTTTCTTGAAGAGGTTCAGCATTCACCGAAAGCCAAGTCAACTTTTTCTCATTTAAATAAATGCCCATGACTGTATTTCGTACAGGCTCTTTTGCATGAAGACATCGGACAGATGGAATGTCTTCCAGTGCAAAAGGTGTACCGTCAGGATGAATAATTTCCCAGTCTAAACCAAAGGGATTAACTAATAACATCTCATCATAGGGCACTTGTAAGATTTTAGCAGCGTACGCATTAGCAGCAATTAAGTTTCCTTCAAGATCATGAAACACAACACCTTCTGACATCGTAGAAAGAACGGAGCGATACATGCTTTCACTTTTAGCCAGTTTTTCTCGTGCTTCGTGAAGATCTGTAATATCTACTATAGAACCAATGACTTCTTTTACTTCTCCTTTGTAAATATGAGGTGTTAACTTCGTATAGTAAGCAAAATCGTTCAAAAGTACTTCATACGACACTTTCTCTCCCGCCCATGCTTTATCATAGTACCTCTTATTTTCTTTTGCGTGGGATTCAGGTAAAAATTCATCAAGTGTTTTGCCGACCACGTCCATTTCCTCATATCCCATTTGACTAATCAAGGTACCTTCACACATCGTATGAATATATCCGTTACTACTTTTCACAAATTTAAAAATAGCGCCATCTTGCTGTGAAAGCGTACGTTTTAAATCTTTTTGTAAATCCATAAGCTGCTGTTGAGCCATTTTTCGATCTGTCACATCTTTGGCGATGACGTAACTGCCTTTAATTTGATCATGAACAATAATGGGCATTTGCGTTACTTCAACGTATACAGGCTGATTATCTTTACGAATTAGCGTTGCCTCATAATAAACAGAATCTCCGCTCAGGGATTTCCACATATATTCTTCGGCCCTGTCAGCTTCTCTGAACATATAAGGAAATGGAATCTTTTCCATTTGATTCAACGTATATCCTGTGAGTTCTGTTCCTTTTGGATTAATCGTTTGAATATTGCCGTACAAATCAACCGCACACACAATGTTAGGATTGTAGTTAAAAAGAGATTGATAATACTCTTCT
Source organism: Priestia aryabhattai (assembly GCF_023715685.1). Lineage (NCBI taxonomy): Bacteria > Bacillati > Bacillota > Bacilli > Caryophanales > Bacillaceae > Priestia > Priestia aryabhattai. Next base: position 473,265 of record NZ_JAMBOQ010000003.1, on the reverse strand, counting down.
TTTAATTGACTGTCCCTCACTTCTTCCTGGCGCTTAAAAGCAGCAACGAGTAGGAAGACAATGAGTAGCGTAATGGTGACACTTGCAATAATATTGGAAAAAGGAGCTTGATACGGCAGCCACTGGCCCCATTTTCTGACAACTGAGTGTTCAATATGCAGTTTCATTCCATACATACTGATGAAATGCATAACTGAAATGCCAATACCTAGCAAAATAGAGCTAACAAGTTTAAGAAACGGATTAGCTTTCACGCTTTTCGATCGAAAAAACAAATGCATAGCATAAAATGCAACGAAGAGGGCAACGATGATTGAAAGCAAAACAGATAGCAATGCATAGTGAATATGCGCTTCTGTTTCGATTGCTGCCATTGCCATATAATGTGTACCCAGAATACTGCTTCCCAAAATAAGCCCTGACCATACCGACGTGCGCCATTTCCAGAATGTCCAAAACGCACCTAGTGATCCGCTAATCGCTATTATTAAAGCAAGGACAGAAAGTACAACATCAAAATGAAAGCTCACAGGAACATAATAAGCAAGCATAGCAATATAATGCATCGCCCCCACTCCAATCCCCATTGAAGCCGCTGACAGTGTAAGCCACAAATAATTGTTCCGCTGTTTTTTCATCATTTTGCTCATAATATCAAGTGCTGTATAAGAGGCAAGAATCCCTACAATGACAGCAAGAAATACGGTAAATTCATTATAGTGACCAGTAATTGAAATCATTTTCTTTCCTTTCAATTCAACGTTACTTCTTCTATCTAACTCTCTTCATAAGAACTATATTAATATCATTTATTCCCAAAGCAGACACATAAAATAGACGAAACTTACATAAGCTTCGTCCTTCCATCAACATGACTATTTTAGAAGCAGCAGCATCTCTTAATTCGTCATTAACTGATGCAGCTGTTTTTGAACGTCTTGGATTTTTAATTTTGAAATATGAGCATATTCATCAATTTCTAAGAAATAAACAAGATATGTTTCGTTTTTTGGTGTGATGTGCGAAACTTTCTGTAAATTTACGATATAAGACCGATGTGTTTGACTAAATACCGAAGGATTCAAATACATATAGATATCACTAATATTTTCATACGTCTCATAGACACGTGATTGAGTATAGATTAAGCATTTTTTTCCGGATTTTTCGATAAAAATAATTTGATCAATTGGAATGTAATAAGTAGATCCATTAAATTTTACAGGCAGTCTCTTCAATTGATCACTTGGCTTTTTTGACTGATTTTTATCAATTCCAATGGAGTTTTTTGCCCGCTCTAACGCCATATAAAGCCTTGTTTTTTCAATCGGTTTTACAATGTAATCCAGTGCTGACAACTCAAATGCCTTCACAGCAAATTCATCATAACCGGTGATAAAAATGAACTTTAAATTCGGCTTAATGCGCAGACACTTCTTTATTGCATCTACACCGTTGATCGTAGGCATATTAATATCTACAAGCAAAAGGTCTGGACTCTTAGCCATCACTTCTTGTACAAGCTGCTCTCCGTCTTTGCAGATGCTAATAACTTCAAATTCCGGAAGCTGTTCTATAAAATAATCTAAAATTTCAACCGAATCTTCGTTATCATCGGCAATAATTAAGTTAATTTTGTTCATCCTGACTCCCCCTAGGATACAATGTTAAAGTATAGTACGAACTATTGCCCATTCTGTTTTATGCATGTCTACACATAGTTATAGTGTTTTTATGTTGAGATGAATGATCTACACGGACGCTAATCGTTAATGGAACGGATAACGATTGTTCATGGGGAATATTGCAATAGTTGTAGGTTTTCTAGAAGAAGAAATAAAAACCGTTTATCTATTATCATTTATTTTCCTAACAATGATTTAATACCCTTTTTATAATCTGTAAATCAGCATGCCAAAATCTTTATTCGTCATTTTCGATAAAGGCGACACGCTCTTTTCAATCATTTTGTCTTCTCTTACTATTAAAACATGTTCTACGTTCTTTCTCCCATACTTTTATTAATTTTTTTACTTTTTATTCAAGGTAATTAATTACATATTATCCTTAATAACCATGAATTTTTGATTTCATCCAAAAGAATTTATGTATTTTTTATTCATTTTATTATAAAAATTCTAGCATACAACGTTATGAACTTACATATGTATTCCGAACTAGTTCCTTTTAAAACTATGATTATTATACCATTTCATAGTATAAATCACATATAGTTAAACGTGAAGACTTTCCATTCCTTTAAGTGTTCAAAGCTATTTATTTGTAAAATAAATCAATTCATTCCTCTATAAAGGCTACATACACCTAATTAATCATCTATTATTTGTAAAAAAACAGGCCTAAAGTTATAATCCGGCCTGTTTTGCATTAATTTCTTACTTTTCATTTTTCACAATTTGCTGTGCTTGTTTCGGTACGAAGAAGCGATTCTTTTTATCCTGTACCACCACGCTCTCCATTTGAATTTCTTTTCCATTTACAATAGCAATATTTTTATTTACTGGGAAACGTACCGTTCGCTTATTATTTGTAACCACCAGCACAGGGTTGTTTTTGTCTTTTAAGTCAACCCCTACATTTGAGCCTTTAAAAGCTTTATTTGCTTCAATAAATAACTCGTTTGTTAATTCGTTTAAGTTAATGTTCATTGACTTAGCCATATGTTTGGCAATGTCCGTATTATCAAAGTGCCCCGTTGGTCGATTTACGCCGTATGAATATAAAAATACATCCTCACCCGTATGACCGCCCGTTGTGAATCCAAGGTTTGCTCGGCTGGCTAATAACTTCGATAATGTAGCACTGATTTCTTTTTTATCCTTTGCTTTAGTCAGCTGCGCTTTTTCCTCTGAAGTTAGATTTGATAAACCGTACAAAGCAGCTACTTCTTCTTTATTTGATAAATCTTCTTTTAATTTAGACGTAGCACCTTCTAATGTCATTTTTGCTTTTTTTAATGGATCTATATAAGCAGAAACAGGTGTGGTATCGTATCCTTTTGTTGTATTTGCATTACCGATTGAAAGACCGCTGTTTCCGTGATCGGCAATCGCAATAACCATCGTATTTCCATCTTTTTTAGCGAACTCTACTGCTTTGCCCACTGCTTCATCAAACGCTAATACATCGCTAATCATTCCTACTGGATCATTCGCATGAGCTGCCCAATCCGTTTTGCTTCCTTCAACAAATAAGAAAAAACCGTCTTTATCTTTGGATAGTGTTGTTATTGCTTTATTTGTCATTTGAGATAACTTTGGCTGTTCTGCTTTTGTCTGTGGTCGGTCCATATCATACGCTAAGTCTCGATCGGCGAAGCTCCCCCAGATTTTTTTAGAGCGTGACTGCTCTAATTCCTTTTTATTTTCTACAAAGTCATATCCTCTTTTGTTCAATACGTTAACTAAGTTTTCAGCGTCTTTCCGGCTTTTTTCTTCTTTTCCTGGAAGAAGAGATTGCTTACCTCCTCCAAGTACTACATCAATATTTTGATACACTTGCTGCTCGGCTAGCGTTTGAAAATCATCACGGTTATAGTTGTGAGCTGAAAAACCAGCTGGTGTAGCGTGCTGGATTTCAGAAGTAGCCACAATTCCTGTCGCGCGCCCTGAAAGCTTTGCTCCTTCTAGAACGTTTGCTACCGGACGAAATTGATCCTCTTTTTCTACTGATTTAACCCCAGGTGTATTCACTACCGAAGGCAGCACACCTACATAACCTGAATTTGATTTATTTCCTGTTGCTAAAGCAGTAGCTGCCGGAGCGGAATCTGTAATAGCAGATTCTGCCGAATACGCACGTACTCCTCCTGCCATCAGCTGATCCATATGTAACGGTTGACCCTTGTACCATCTTGCAAGTGTAGTAGCATTTGAGCTCGTCCCGTCCATTACCATCATGATGACATTTTTGGGCTTCTTAGCTGGTTTATGCTCCACTTTTGCTTCGGTTTGAATAAGTGAATTCCCTAAACCAAACGAAGCCAATGCTACCGCTCCTGCCAGTGTAATACCTGCTAATTTTTTTCTCATATAAATGTACCCGCTCCTTTATGTGATTGTCTTTGACCTTTCTAAAGTTATCATTTAAACGTAAATTCACTGTTTATCTATTGTAAAAGAGTGTAAAGTTTGTCTTTATATTCTCCCTTTCTTCTTAAGAAAAAATAGTCGAATAAAAAGGAAGTACATGAACAAACTACCAGTAATAGAAAGTCAAGCGAGGGGCACGGTTATGTTTAAACGTTTATTTAAAAGAAAAAATGCAGACGATCAGCCCAAAAAATCATTGGATGAACTGATTAAACAATTTAAAAAATCGAGTGACTTTACAACATTAGCCATTGGCTCGCAGCATCGAAAATACATCATTACTTATTTTAAGCAGCTCGTAAACATGCAAAGTGTTGAAGATAAAATACTTGAACCTTTTCAAAAACTAGACTTCACATTAAGCAGTGTACATGAAGTCGAAAATGTTCTGCCGATTGAAGATATTTCAGTTACAAAAGATACAAAAGAAATTTTAGAAAAGATGCTGCGCGGCTATGTGATGTTTCAATTACATAAAGACGACAAGCTAGTAGCTCTTATTAAAGTTCAAAGCTTTGATACAGGGTTTCGGAAAGAAAATGAAACGGAAAATGAGTTCAGCGTCGTCGGTCCTAAAATTGGTTTTGTGGAGGATTTAGATGTCAATCTCTATTTAATGAGAAAAACGGTCATTTCCGAAAACCTTATTTTTAAAGAACTCACCGTAGGAAATAAATCGAAAACACGCGTCGTGCTTGTTTACTTAGAAGGCGTAACGAACCCTCAGCACGTAGACACCATGACCCAGCGCCTTGAAGATATAGATTTCGACGTCATTTTTGATAGTACAATGCTTGATCAATTAATTTCCGATAATTCTTCTACGGCGTTTCCGCTCTTTTTAACAACAGAACGCATTGATCGAGTTCTGTTTAGTCTGTTAAACGGGCAAGCTGCCTTCTTTTCGAGCGGTTCCCCTTACGCAGTTACGGGACCGTCAACGTTGCTTGACTTCTTTATTTCACCTGAAGACTACTATTTACCGTGGGTTTTAGGTTCATTTTTCCGAGTTATTCGTATTTTGGGCGTCTTTTTCTCTATTTTTGCTACGCCTCTTTATGTGGCCATTGTTACTTATCATTATGAGATGCTTCCAAAAGATCTGCTTGGGCCTATTATCTTTTCAAGGACCAACGTTCCTTTTCCACCTGTTATTGAAGTACTTTTTTTAGAAGTCACCATTGAACTGCTTCGAGAAGCCGGAGCCAGACTTCCAACAAAAGTAGGTCAAACGCTAGGAATCGTAGGTGGGATTGTTATTGGGCAAGCAACAGTAGAAGCTGCATTAACGAGCAATATTTTGCTTATTATTGTTTCACTGACAGCTTTGGCTTCTTTTACAACGCCTATTTTTAAAATGTCTAACACCATCCGGTTATTACGTTTTCCGTTTATTTTGTTTGCCACTGCGTTTGGTTTAGTCGGCATCACGTTTGGCTTTTGTTTCTTGCTGGTTCATTTGCTTCGCTTAAAATCTTTGGGTATGCCTTATCTTGTTCCGCTTTTTCCATTTCGCCCAACAGAGTATAGGGATACCTTTCTGCGATTGCCTTATAGTCATACGGCAAAGCGTCCAAGCTACTTGCGTCCTTTAGAGCGCTTTCGCTATAACCCAAATAAAGCGAATAAGGCTAAAAGAAAAAGTAATTTAGATAATGAGTAAAGCGGGGAAACGTCATGAAGAGAATACTTATTTTATGCACTTGCCTTACTTTCTTAACGAGCTGTGCAGATCGTGAAACAATTGACGAAATTCAAGTAGTCAACTCCATAGGATATGATTATATTCCTCAAAGCAATAAAGTCAGAGGAACCATTTTATACCCTATCTATAAATACGGACCAACGGAAGAACCAAGTATTATTGCGGCTACTGCTAATTCATCATTTGATATTCCACTTCGTTTAAACAATAAATCATCTCTTCCAGTCGCTTTTGGGCAGCTAAGGAGCATCGTCATGGGAAAAGAATTTGCAACACATGGAGTGGATGAATTAGTAAATACAATTGCTAGAAATCCAGATCTTGGACGTAATATTAAATTAAGCATTGTAGATGGCAACGCACATGAATTATTGAGCTCTGTTACAAAAAAGAAAATTAAAGACTATCAGTTTATTTCTAATTTGATTGAACAAAATATCCGAACAGAAAATTTGCCTAACACCAATTTACAAATTTTTTTATTCAGTTTTTTTAGTGACGACCGCGACCCGTATCTTCCTGTTTTAACGCAAGAAAAAGATGCCATTAAATTAAAGGGCCTGGCACTGTTTAAAGAACAAAAAGTCGTTACAACCGTCGGAATGAAAGAAACATTTTTATTTAAGCTGCTAACAAGCGGAACAAAGCACGGCCGCTACTCGGTAAAAATTAAAGAGAGTGACCGTGAAGGCGAAATCGTGCTGCAAAACTTGCGCACCAAAACAAAGTATGAAATTAAAGGAAATCATCAACATCCAAGTATTATTGCACACTTAACTATCGATGGCCTTGTAAAAGAGTTTCCTGGATGGGTGGACTTAACAGACCCGGCTCGTATTAAAATGGTTGAAAAAAAGCTTCAAAAAGACCTTGAAAAAGATGGGGATGCATTTATTAAGAAACTTCAGCAGCATAAAATCGACCCCATTTGTTTTACAGATTATGTTCGAAGTAAAACACGTGGGTTTAACAGTGAAAAATTCAAAGCGCAATATCCGGATTTGAATATTGAGGTAAAAGCTCGCGTTCATCTTATTCAAACCGGGATTAGCAACTAGGAGGAAGAAAAGATGCACAATACAATTAAAGAAGAAAATCAAGTTTCCCCTTCTTTTCTTTTTTTCTTAGTTCACTCTACTCAGATTGGCGTTGGAATACTAGGATTTCAACGTTATGTTATTAAAGGTGCCGGATATGAAGCGTGGATATCTATCATCCTTGCTGCGATCAGCGTCTGTGTTTTATTAGCGATGATTTTTAATATCTTAACCCGCGAAAACAGCGATATTATTGATATTCACCGGTTATATTTCGGGAAATACCTTGGAGGAACTTTAACTCTTGCGGCATCGGCTTATTATTTTATCTTTGCCTTAACAATTTACCGAACGTACGTAGAGATTTTACAAATCTGGATGTTTCCACAGCTGGAAACATGGATTGTATCACTTGTTTACTTGCCCATTATTTACTATACAGTTTCTGGTGGGTTTCGTGTGATCACTGGAATTGCTTTTTTTGGGGTTATGCTTCCCTTACCTCTCGTATTTGCATTGATTTATCCATTAAAATATGGACACATTAATAATTTATTTCCTTTGTTTGATCACACAATATGGGAATTTTTAATTTCAACTAAGATGATGACCTTTGATAATTTAGGATTTGAATCCGTGCTTTTTTTCTATCCTTTTATAAAAAATGGCGCTACTAGTCAGAAGTGGGGGCAACTTGGCGTTTTGTTCAGCACTTTTTTATATTTGTGCACAGCATTAGTGTCATTTGCTTACTTTAGTCAAGGACAGTTAGCTCATACCATATGGCCAACTTTAACAATGGCCAAAATTATTGAAATTCCATTTTTACAGCGTTTTGAATATATTTTAATTGCTCTGTGGCTTTTAGTTGTTCTTCCTACTATTGCTGTCAGCGTATGGTGTACAATTCGTGGATTTAGTAAAACATTTAATAAGCCACCTACGATTTTTCTCATATTAGTTCTTATTGCCCTTCTTGGTTTTTCTATTTTCTTTGATGATAGAGAAACCATCGATCAGCTTAATACACGTTTATCCATGACCGGCTTTTACTTTATTTATGGCTACATTCCTTTCCTTTTTCTCTATAGTCTAATTCGATCAAAAATAAAAAAAAAGAAAACACAAAAAGAAGAGCGTGAGCCAACTTTAAGTTGAATCACGCTCTTCTTTTTTTCATACTATCTTATTTATTAAATAAAACAGCGTATTCCCCGTATCCTTCTTTTTCTAAATCTTCCTTCGGAACAAAGCGAAGAGCTGCTGAGTTGATACAGTAACGCAAGCCACCTGCATCTTGCGGACCATCATCAAATAAATGACCTAAATGAGAGTTAGCCGTTTTGCTTCGTACTTCTGTACGAACCATATTATGACTAACGTCCATATTTTCTTTTACTTCATCTTTATTAATCGCTTTTGTGAAAGATGGCCATCCGCATCCGGCATCATATTTATCAGTTGAACTAAACAATGGCTCTCCTGATACAATATCTACATAAATCCCATCTTCTGTATGATCCCAAAATTCATTACGAAACGGAGGTTCCGTTGCGTCATTTTGAGTGACTTCATATTGAATAGGCGTCAATGTCGTTTTCAGCTGTTCGTCGCGTCCAAAGTCTTTCCAGTTTTCTTTAATAAAACGATCACGTCCAGACCCGCGTCGATACATGGCATAGCGGAATTTATTTTTCTTATAGTAACCTTGATGGTATTCTTCCGCTTCATAAAACGGTTTTGCCGGTAGAATTTGTGTAGCAATTGGCTCAGAAAAACGACCGCTTGCTTCTAATTGTTGTTTGGATTCTTCAGCTAGTTTCTTTTGATGTTCATTGTGATAAAAGATAGCGGTTCGATATGAATCGCCTCGATCGGCAAATTGTCCACCTGCATCCGTTGGATCAATTTGAGGCCAGTATAGTTCTAAAAGCTTTTCATATGGAAAAACTTCTGGATCAAATGTAATTTGGACCGATTCATAGTGGCCCGTTGTTTCTGAGCATACTTCTTTATACGTCGGGTTCTCTTTGTGACCGCCTGTATAGCCAGATACAACTTTTATAATGCCTGGCTGTTCATCAAATGGCTTCACCATACACCAAAAACAGCCGCCGGCAAAAGTTGCTACTTCATATTGTTCTGTCAAAAAGATGACCTCCTTCATGTGTTCTTTCTATTATTATACGCTGATTTTATGTTCTCACCAACTAACTTGCCTTTTATACTCTTTGCGTTTTAAGACAAAAAAATAATCAGTGAAAGCCCGTGTTCACTGATTATTTGTCCGCATTTAAAGCGCTTTATTTTTGATCACCTTTAATTTTGTGGAAAAGTTTATTCACCGTTTCAATTTCTTTATCTGTAAAGTGCTCAAAACGCTCAAGAAAATACGCTCGTTTTTTTTCTTGAATTGTATTAAAAATATCTTGTCCTTCCTTTGTCAGTTCAATATCAATAATACGCCGATCGTTTTCAGACCGTTTCCGTGCAATGTAGCCTTTTGACAACAGCAAGTCGGTTACTGCCGTAATGTGGCTTGCTGACACTTGAAGATACTTTGATAAATCAGTTGATCGCTGCCTGCCGGAATCAACCAGCATACGAAGCACCATAAATTCATTTGTTGATAGCTCTGAATTGTATACTTCATTAATTTCTTGGCGAAGCTGTCTGAACACAAAGCGAAACAGCGTTTCCATTTCTTGAACGAGCTCTTCTCTTTTTTTCACTTGTCACTCTCCTTAACGCTATCACATGATAACGAATATGTATTTACGAAAGTATTTCACTTTCTTAACTTAATTAGTTTTATCAAATTACTAAGCGTTTCGTCAACTATTATTGAGATTTTTTTCCACAAATCTGTACAAATTGATGTATTTTTCATAAAATTCCATAAAAAAAGCGATTTACCATTATGGTAAATCGCTGCTAGTAGCTAAAAATACCGGTTAAAAAGCTTCTCCATCTTGGAACAGGCTTTTTGGCTTTTAAGCTATCTTCACTTTTTAACTGACTTTCAATTTCAACTACTCGATTTTCTAATTTCGTAATAACCTTATTTAATCTATCAATTTCTGAACGATGCTCTAAAATTTGAAACGTCACTACTTCTCCCGCTTTTTCTTCTGTACGCTTTTCATTTTCAATAAGTCTCAAAAAAAGCTGATCAAGCTGCTTTTGCATGTCTTGCGCGCGTTCATCAGATAAGATAACTTCTTCTTTTTCTACTACCTTTTCTACCACTTTGACGATGGCTTGACGATTGCGGTTTTGTTGAAAGTTCTTAAGTGCCTCAACATTTTCTTCTGTAAACTCACAGTGTCCCGATTCATTTCTCTCTAGCTCGATATCCGCCATTTTAACCCATTTTAATACCGTACTTGGATGTATTCCCAGCGACTTTGCCACATCTACCGTTTTCATCGTCATGTTCCATCCCTCCATTTTTTTCATTTACTAGCCATTTCGAGAGAAATCTTTAAATCCCTTCATACGTGACAAAACTAGTATGAATTCGTCAAAGAAAGTGGACGTTCAACAAATGAAGAAAATGATGTCATTATTCCTTAAAAAAACTCGTACAAACCTTCTGCAAAATAACAAAATTCGCCCTGTGAAATCTGCTTGTCATATCCTTTAAAAAAAGCCGCGCGCTCTTTACCTGTAAAGGTTCCGTCTTCAAAGCGAACAGCAAGCGGCATATCATAATGAGCGTCTCCGCAAGTTCCTCCGCTCCAGTCAATAGCAGCTGTTATTTGACCGTCGTGTACAAGTACATTATCAATCGTGTAGTCTCCGTGAATAAGCACCTCTTGCTTGTATATTTTTCAATACATAATATTACTTATATAACCATTTTTTGTACTTTTCCCCTTTTGCTCGCTTTAAAACATATCTCCCTTTAGAGGTATGAAGGATACCAACATCCGCCGTACATCCCTGCTTTGGAAACGTGACTTTTTCGATTTTCTTCACATATTTTTTTATAGAATGAGGAATTTCTTCTACTATAATAGGCTGCAGCTGTCTCACTCTCCTTTCTTTCTACATTCTCTTTTACATTCTATTTTCCTACAAAAAGAGATTGAGACATAAATAAATCACTCCAATCTAAAGACGAACAAATTGGATAAATGATCTAGTATGGATCACTTATTACACCTACACCGCTGTTGATTTCCGTGCAAGACTTCGCTTTCCGCGGGCGGCCGATGAGCCTCCTCGTGGCTTACGCTCCTGCGGGGTCTCATCTATCCCGCTTTTCCCGCAGGAGTCTTCGCCTTGCCCTCCAATCAACAGTTAGAAGCAACTACATACATGAAACCTACGCTCACCATCACAATGAAAAAATCCGAACGATTCATCGTTCGGATCTTCCTTCAACTAAAATACTTTTGTCCCAGCTTCTTACTTTTACCCTTTACCAAGCACCCAGCGGCTTTTGGTAAACATCGTATAACCAATCGCAAAAAGAACAACCGTACAAACCGACAAGCTTCCTATTGTATATGTAAGACTCTGCATGTCATAGACACCATAGAGAAGCTGTTTCATAAGTGCAAATACGTTATAAATAGGAATTAGAAAGACGCTTGACTGCAGCTCGTGTACGGATTTCCCCATCATTAAAAGGTATGGAAGCATCGCTACCATCACTATTTGTGATGTATAGCTTTGTGCTTCTTTAACAGAACTTGCTAAAAGGCTAAGGATGCATAATACCATAGCTCCTAGAAGTGCTAATAGGGTAAGGCTGACTAAAAATGAGAAAATAAATGTTGTAAAATGACCGTTGAGTTGCAGTGCATCATTTAATGAGGTTGTTAAATAACGTACAGACAGAACAAATGCAAACGTGGACAAAAGACCGCTTACTATACCAAATGTAGAGATAGTCAGCCATTTCCCAACCAATAATTGAGTTCTTTTGACAGGAGACATCAATAAAGCTTCCATCGTCTTTCGTTCTTTTTCACCTGCAAAGATATCATTTGCGGAAGGAAGAATACCACCTAAAACGCCCATAATGATAATCATTGGCGCGAACATAGCAATCATAGTTAAAGAGCCGTCATCTTCCTTAGACACTCCTTTTTCAATCACATTAAACGGGGCAATCGTTTGACTATTAATATTTAATTGACCTAAACGTTCGTTGACTATAGCTTCTCGATGTTTATTCAGTATATTTTGTATATACTCCGCCGTAGTACCTGAGTTCATACTCCCAGAATCAGTATAAACAGTAACTTCTGGCGATTTCATATTAAGCACTGCTGAAGAAAAATTGTCTGGCACCTTTAACGCCGCTAATGCTTTTCCTTCCTCTACAGTGTTGAGTGGATTTTCACTTTCGACTACTTTGATATTGTCATCATTTTTTAGCCAGTCGATAACACTAGTATCAGAACCTTTTTTAACAGCTACGGACATGGAACCAGATTGATCACTAGCCATCATTTTGTCGACAAAAAAGATACTCCCTACATTTAACAGAATCGGAATCAACACGCTAAAGATAATCGTTTTGCGATCTCGCAAACAATCAATTAACTCTTTTTTATAAATATGCCAAATCATATTAAGCCCCTCTCACGATACGCGACATAAAGATGTAGTTTAAATCTGTGCTTTCCTCTTCTTTATACAGCTGTTCATTTGTTCCTTGATAAATCATTTTTCCTTTATGAATCATGATGATAGACTGACACAGCATCTCTACTTCTTCCATAATGTGACTGGAAAAAATAATCGTTTTTCCTTCTCTTTGCAGACTTTTAATAAGCTCGCGAAACATGTTTGCCGATGTAATATCTAATCCTGTAGTCGGCTCATCAAATAGGATAACGTCCGGGTTATGGAGAATGGTGCGTGCAATGGCTACTTTTTGACGCATTCCTTTTGAAAAGCCTCCTACGCGGCGATCCAAATAGGCTTTCATTCCAAAGCGTTTAGCCAGTTCCTCAATTCTTATCTTTGTTTCATGTTTGCTCATTCCATAAAACTTTGCAAAATAAGCTAAGTTTTCACGGGCAGTCAAACGATCATATAAACCTGTTTCACCGCCAAAAAGCACGCCGATTCTTTGTTTTATTTTATCGGACTGTTTATGAATGTTAATTCCATTAATGAACATATCTCCTTCCGATGGTTCAAGCACAGTCGACAGCATGCGTAAAAGTGTTGTTTTCCCCGCTCCGTTTTCACCTAAAAGCCCTACAATTTCTCCTTGTGCGATGGTTACATTAACATCTTGAATAGCTGCAATTGTTTGCTTTTTCTCTTTAAAGTATTTAGTAACACCTTTGATTTCAATCATATCCGCTCTCCCTTTTTGATGTGACTGACTATATCTTAGCTTATTTTCTATACAGCATCTTCCATCTTGTCATAAAGAGGGTTTTTTATGTCGCGAAACGTCCTTTCTATCTTGTAAATCATGGTAAAATAGTGTGAGAATATCCAATAGAATGAAACAAAGAGGTTTTTTTAATTATGAAGGTAGGATTAGTGGACGATCATTCATATGATTTAGAGAAATTGAGGCTTTCTTTAGAAAAAGAAGACTATATAGACATACTTTTTGCAACTAGCAGTGCGGAGGAAGCATATAACGAAATTAAAAAAAATGAAATTGATTTATTAATCACAGATATTGAAATGCCAAAGCTATCAGGTTACGAGCTTGCAGACTTCATCAATACTTACGCACTTGATATTCAAGTCATCTTTGTAACTGGGCACAGCGGCTTTGCCGTTCATGCATTTGAGCTCAACGTTTTGGACTACATTATGAAGCCTTATTCTAAAGAGCGTCTGTTAAAAGGCGTTCAGCGTTTCCATCCAAAAAAACAATCAAAAGAAACAAGCAATAAGCTTATTTTAAAACAAAAAACCGAAATGCAAGTGCTGAACAAACAAGATATTATATTTGCAGAACGAACGGGTCGCTCTACCACAATCATAACGACAAATGGAGAGTTTAGTACCTATCAATCGTTAAACGAAATCGAAAAAGAATTAACAGCCAGTCATTTTCTAAGGTCTCATCGAGCTTTTATTATCAACATTTCCTATATTCAAAATTTCTCGCTGTATACCAAACACTCATACTCAGTGATGTTTCAACGTACAGAAAAAACAGCTTTAATCACGAAAACAAATTTAGACGTCTTGCAAAAAGAATACTTTTAAAGGAGGGACTATCTAAAATGAAACTATTTTACACACTAGTTTTACTAACCGTTTTGGTGCTCCTCTTTTTCAAAACCCTGCCTGTTAGTTTACATCTTATACTTAGTTCTTTTATTATTGGTTCATTTTTTGTATGGAGAAAAAAATATCAGACGGCTCCTTCAATAAATATAAAGAAAACAATTACCCTGGCTTTGTTTTTCCTGCTTCTATGTAGTCTATCTTCACCTTTCAGTATTAGTCTAGCCGTTATCGCGATGATTGGTTACATGACCGACATTTTTTCGTCTTATCAACAGTACATATTCGTAACAAACCGGGAAAGCAGCGCTTCACGTGAAATTCAAAAGAGTAATGAACTTTTTCAAGCGTTAAGAGCTGAAAGGCATGATTTTATCAAACATGTCAGTGCCGTATCCTACCTTCTAGAAACAAACCAAAGACAGCAGGCCCAAGATTATATTCAAGATTACGTTGAAGCCTTGAATGATACGAATTCATATATTCAAGGTGAACATTCTCATGTTGCTTCTGTTGTGCATCAAAGCAAAAATCAAGCACATTCGTGGGGAATACATATGAATGTTCACTTAGATTCACCTTTATCACAGCTGCCATTGAAGCACCTTGACCAAATGAACCTCATTATGAATTTACTGCATAATGCTTTAGAAGCCGCTCATTCTTCCGAAAAAAAAGAGATAACCGTTTCAAGCATGATTCGAAGTGGCATTTACATTTTAGAAATCAGCAATTCTACCGCTCCTTTATCAAGAGAGCGTCAAGATCATTTGTTTACTTCTTTTCATGTTACAGAAAAGAAAGAACGTCACGAAGGCCTTGGCACGTGGATTATTTCTGAACTTGTTTCCAAATACCATGGACGATTGGAATATACATATCACGATTTAACTCTTTCCATTAAAATAAAATTCCCAATAGTTGTTTCCTCAAAACAAGCAACATAGCCGCTGCAGCCTAAGCGGCTTTTTTTCGTATGAGCCTCTTCTATACGTACACACTATAAAAAGCACCGAAAAAAGAAATATTTCACACTTGTTTTAGCTCTTTTATCGTCCCTTTTTTAGTTTTTGATTTTTTATATGCAAATCTATTGCATTTCAAGTAAAAAACGAATATTATATATCATGTTGCTTTTAATGTTCGTTATTTTTGGAGGTTACTTATGTTTAAGTTAAAAGAATATAACACGGATGCTAAAACGGAGATTTTAGCTGGTATTACAACGTTTTTAACCATGATTTATATTGTAATTGTGAACCCGGTTATTTTGTCTAGCGCCGGAGTTCCTTTTGATCAAGTATTTACAGCTACTATTATTTCAGCAGTCGTAGCTACGCTATGGATGGCTCTTGCAGCTAACTATCCAATTGCTATTGCTCCCGGTATGGGAATGAACGCATACTTTGCTGCTTTAGTTGTTGGTTCAAATGGAAGTATCGACTATGCTACTGCTTTTTCAGCTGTATTCGTAGCGGGTATTATCTTTATCATCTTATCGTTAACATCGTTTCGTGAAAAATTAATTGAAGCCATTCCAAACAATTTAAAGCACGCTATTAGTGCTGGTATCGGCTTATTTATTGCTTTTATCGGGCTTCGTTCAGCCGGTATTATCGTTGCAAATAAATCAAATTTAATTGGACTTGGTGATTTGCAGTCTGAAAAAGTGGTTTTAACACTGATTGGACTTGCGATTACAATCATTTTATATACATTAAATGTAAACGGCGCTTTATTCTTCGGTATGATTATTACAGGATTAATTGCTTTTTTTAGAGGACAGCTTTCGTTTGATAAAGGTCTGTTTGCTGCCCCTCACCTTCCAGACGGCTTAATGATTTCAAATCCTTTTGCTGCTTTTGGAGATGTTATTCATCATGATTTGTACACAGTTGTCTTTTCTTTCTTACTTGTTACGATTTTTGATACAACAGGTACAATGGTAGGAGTAGCTCAACAGGCCGGTCTTATGAAAGGTAATAAGATGCCGCGCGTGCGTCAAGCATTGCTTGCTGACTCGTTTGGTACAACGATTGGAGCTTTATTTGGTACAAGCCCAACAACGGCTTACGTTGAATCTTCATCTGGTGTAGCAGCAGGCGGGCGTACAGGTCTAACGGGTGTGACGGTAGCCATTTTATTTATTGTTGCAGCGTTCTTTAGCCCGGTTGTAAGCTCAGTTTCTGGCGTAGCAGCCATTACTTCACCTGCATTAATTATTGTCGGAAGCTTGATGATGGGTGCTGTAGCTAAAATTAATTGGAATGACTTTGATGAAGCGTTCCCTGCCTTTTTAGTTGTTCTAGCAATGCCTCTTACATCAAGTATTGCAACAGGAATTGCACTTGGCTTCATTTCTTATCCGTTAATGAAGCTGGTAAAAGGAAAAGGCAAACAAGTCCATCCGCTTGTTTATGTCTTTGCTGTTTTATTTCTCTATCAACTCATCTTTTTACCGCATTAAAAAAGCTTGGAGATTCGTCTCCAAGCTTTTTTTATTGAAAGTGATTGTTATTTTCTTTTGTTTGATAAAGGTAATTTTCCACATAGATTTGTTCTGCATCAGAAGCATTCTTTATCCCTTCTTCTGGATTTAGCTCAATACTTCTCTTTTTAGCGATATAATCCACTAGCGCCCCAAATCCTAAAAGACCGCCTATGATCCCAGCAAATACAATCCATATTGGCAATCGCTTCACTTCCCTTTTCTTTTAATTGTATCATCATCAGCAGGTAAATATTAACACGTTATCTCCACTTGTAAATAAAAAGCTTTTTACCAAATATACGTAAAAAACTTCTTTGTATTTGATATACTAAACTCATGACATGTTCTACAGAGAAAGGGGCTTAATTGCATATGAACAAACAGCTTGGAACGTTAATGTTTGTTATTTTTATGGTATTTGTCGGGTTTGGAGTAATTATTCCAATCGTACCTGAAGTTATTCGTGCCACAGGTGCGAGCACGGTCAATTTAGGGATACTAATGGCTAGCTATTCGATCGCATCTTTTATTACTGCACCTTTTTGGGGGAAGCTTTCAGATATAAAAGGCCGGCGTCCCATCTTACTTTGGGGCTTACTTGGCTTTAGCGCAAGCTTTTTTCTTTTTTCGGTGGCAGAAAACTCTCTGACTCTGATGTATACGTCACGCATCATCGGAGGTTTGTTCGCAGGAGCTGTTATTCCTTGTGCTTTTGCATATGCTTCTGATAGTACAGATGAAGAAAACCGAACGAAGGCAATGGGACTGTTAGGAATGTCGATTGGCTTAGGCTTTATTTTTGGACCGGCATTAGGCGGTGTCCTTTCATCTTTCGGCTTGTTTGTTCCCTTTGTTATCTCTGGTATCTTGTCACTGATTATGACAGCGTTCTCATTCTTTACGTTAAAAGAATCTTTACGAAAAGAACCTGCTGCCCAAGTACAGACATCCAGATGGCATGACTTCACGTCAGATTTTCAAGGAGCTATGAAGTATTTATATGTTCTTTCTTTTTTAGCCACTTTTACGCTCGCTGGATTAGAAGCTACTTTTCAATTTTTTCAAATAGCGAAAATTAATGCTACTCCTACGACAATCGGATGGATGTTTATGGCGAGCGGTTTAACTCAAACCTTGATTCAAGGCGGTGTGCTGCAGCGGTTTAAAAAAGGAAATGAAAAAAAGCTGATGGCCATTGGCCTGCTGGTTTCAGCAATAGGATTCACGTCTATTTTGTTATCTTCCAATGCCTCTAATGCTACCTTCTTTCTGTGCATATTTACAGCAGGAAATGCCCTTATTCGTCCTTGTGTCCTCTCATTAATTACGATGAGAACCAAAGTAGGATATGGCTCTGCTTCGGGGCTAACTGCTTCAATGGATAGCTTAGGGCGTATTTTTGGCCCTCTGCTTGGTGCATTTGCCTTTAAACTTAATATGACGCTGCCTTTTATTATTGGAGCGGTTGTCACTTTAGCTGCTTTACTGCTGATTCAGCGCCATACAGCTCTAGATTATTCTGAGCAAACACTTTCATCGTAAAAGCACCTATATTAGGTGCTTTTTTTCATTGTTACTAATACAAGATTATCAGCAGCTGCAGTATGTTTTATAATTGAAAACTGATGAGCTTCGTATAGCTTAATAGCAGGTGTATTTCGCTCGGCTGTAGACACCATACATTCACATTCTGAATATCTTTGAAGTACATACGTTAAAAGACGGCTTCCAATTCCTTTTCGAAAGTACCGAGGAAGCACAACGAGACGGCAAATCGTTAATCGCCCATTTTCTTTTTCAAACGACAGCACGCCAGCTAGCTTACCTTCAATCATTTCTCCGATAAACACTTCCTTACTTTTCATAATATCTTCTTTGCTTTCTGTAAGCTGAGGAATGTCTGAAAAACCAATGAGCTTGGCTTCTTCTTGGTAAGCTTCTACTTGCACAGCTACTATTTGCAAAGCGATGTCCACTCTTTGATGTTCTAGGATTTGAAGCATTAAACCCACTCCACTTCATTCATAAATTTAGATAAATTCCATGTTTTCACTATATCCAAACACCTTCCTTGTACATATTGTATTATGTACTACTGAATTAGCCAGGAGGTGTTTATATGCATATCACTGCTGAAAGAATTAGAGAAGCAACAGAAGCGCTTGCTTGTACTGAGCTTGAAACATTTATGTACCAAGAGCCAACTGCTCTTCACAGACGCTCTCGTCGTCGTTCTACTCGTCGTTCTACTCGCCGTTCTACTCGCCGTTCTACTCGTCGTTCTACTCGCCGTTCTACTCGCCGTTCTACTCGCCGTTCTACTCGTCGTTCTACTCGCCGTTCTACTCGTCGTTCTACTCGCCGTTCTACCCGTCGTTCTACTCGCCGTTCTACTCGTCGTTCTAGCCGTCGTCGCTGTCACTGCGGTTCACCTTGCTGCTCATACCCATGGTTTAATAAATCATTTGGCTGCTGCTTTAAAGGGCATGGTTGTCGTCGCTAAATAAATCTAAAGCAAGTCGAGTTTAAAACATACGCGGCTTGCTTTTTTAAAGATTTCTATTTTTTATTTTACATAATCATTCGTTTTACTCTTCTTGAAAAAGAAAACAAAGTATAATAATAGGAAAGAATCTCTCTTAAAAGGAGGCCTATCCATGCATTTATCTTTTGATCACCTTGTTCATTTTTCACCTGATCCTATTAAAGCTCAGAAAGAACTAAACGAATACGGAATAACTGTCATTAAAGGCGGCTTCCATGAAAAATGGGGAACTTTTAATACGTTGGCTTACTTTAACCTGAGCTACATTGAATGGCTTGGGCTTAGAGATATCGCGTTAGCTCAAACAGTTACAGATAATGACCTTATTCAGCAGCTCGTTAACGAACATACACCGTTTGGTCATTTTGGTCGATTTGCACTCCGTACAGATGATATGGATTTGCTAATAAAAGAGTTGCAAAGCAAGAGCTACACTGTAAAAGGTCCTGTAGCGGGTTCCCGTCAAACCAATGATGGAGAAAAGCTGCAATGGAAAATGTGTTTTATTGAAGTTGACCACGATTCCCTGCCTCTTCCTTTTTTTATTGAGTGGGGTGAACCAGAAGAAAAACGCAAACCAAAGCTAGCTGCTCTTTCTTCCCACCAAGCCGGTCAGCTGCAGCTAAAAAACATTTACTGTGCTGTACATAACCTTGAAGAATCCATCAGCAGGTGGACGAAACTGCTAGGCGTTCAGTCTGGAGAAAGCTACAAAGACTCTTTACTTGATGCATGTTGTCAAAAACTATATGTCAATGGAGGAAACCTCATTTTTTGCAGCGGAACACAAGGCATTGTCCATGATACATTAAAAAAAGTTGGAGAGCGTCCATTTTTAGTTGAATTGGATCACGCACTAACACCACAACAATTTACCATACAAGGAGCTTCTTTTAAATTCAACAAATAAATATCCGTGGGCGGATGTTTATTTGTGTGCTTCTTTTATAGCTTGATAGATGAAATGAGGCAAAATTTCAAAGGAATACTGAACGTCTAATCTTTCTGTCCATTGATGTGCATCTCTTCCCAGCGGTCCAATGTTCAGCACCGGCATCTTCAGCTTCTCTAGCTCTTCTAACGGGATATGATATCCTTTATTCCATAGCGGCATATTTGCTACTAACGTGTTAAATGTATGAAGCGGATGCTGCAGACTAGCATAACTTAAATCCGAAATTCCGCCAAAATAACTTTGTTCAACTAGCTCCACTTGGAATTGTTCCTTTGCAGTTGCCTGTACGTTTGACAAAATCCCTTGTACAAACGGATCATTATGTGAACAAACGGCTGGATAAAAAGGCGGCGTAAAAAATAAGACCATTATCGGAGCTGCTTCTTTACATAAACCGGCTAACGAGTTTACTAATTTAATGGTTTTATTTCTGTCATCATCCTCTTGTGCTAAAAGTGCTTCTTCCATTTCTTGCACATATTTTTCACCGTGCTGTTTTACTGCATGAGTATAAAGTTCTTCATACGTCCATACGTTCACGTCAAGAGATGAACCCTCCATTCCCTCCGCATACTGCCTAGCGGCTTTGTTATAGTGTTTTTTTACATTCAAAGCCGCTTTGTTGGCGGATTTTAGCAACAGATCTGTTACCTCTTTAAGAGAATGGTTTAACATAAATAAATTAAACAATACAACGGCAGAGTGCGGGACTTGAACTGAATACTCTTCTTTTAAATCTTTTTGCATCAATACCGTAGGAGGTGGACTGGTTTCATCTCTTATTGTTTCGCAAAAACGAAGGTTTAATTCTATTTCTTTCGTTAAATAAGAAGCTAGTAAATTAGCATTCAAACCAGCTAGCGGTTCCCCTACATGAGTTTCTTTTCCATAACACAAAAAGCTTGGCATGATCTTCCCAATAGATCCTGAGTACACATAGTTCGTTTGATCTCCAGGATAGCGGCTAAACACTGGTTCTGCATTTAGCATGAGAGAAAAATCCAGCTGATGTTTGCGCGCAAGTTCTAAAAGAACAGGCACTGCTTTTCTCATTCCGAGTGAATTTACTTCCTCATCCGGCACCGATAGCAGCAGGATGTTTCCTTCAAACTCCCCGTTGCATGCTCTTTCAATCATACTGATATGTAGTGCAATGCCTGCTTTCATGTCCATCGTTCCTCGCCCAAAAAGCCAGTCTCCTTTTAGCATATCTTTTTGCACGTGCGCCGGAACTTGTTCCATATGTTTATAAAAAATACTCGTTAATGTATCAGCGTGAAAAGCGTCCTTTTTCCACTGTCCATAATCTTGTACATCCACTACATCGTAATGACTGACTAATACAACTGTTTTATTCGTATTTTTCCCTTCGACAAAAGCCGTGACAATCGATCGCCCGTCTCCTGTCGAATGAAGCTCGACGTGCTCGTTTTTTTGAAAGTAAGGCAGTTTTAATAAGTACGACGCTATCGATTCAGCCATTTCCGCTTCTGCCATAGTTCCTGTCACGCTAGGTATAGAAACTAATTCGCTTACAAGCTTTTTTAACTGTTCTTTTGTTTGATACAAAGATGTTTTGTTCGACATACCCTTCATCTCTTTCCTTTTTCTAAATTTTCTATCAAACAAAACGATTCGTCAATCCCTTTGACAGAGACCCTTTCATTCTATCCCTATGTATCATAGTATGACACTGCCTTTACGCGCATGATAAAAAAAGAGTGCGCGACTAGCACCGCACACTCTTTTTTTTACTTTTCGTCATCTTCTAAAAAGTCTAGGATACGATCAATAAGCTGTTCGCTTCCTGCATCGTTTCCGTGTTCAAGAGACATTTCCATTTCAATACTCCTTTCATAAAATATTCTTGTTTTATAACATACCACAATTCATTTTGAATGTAACCTTTAATTTGTGTAAAAATTTCGACAATTTATTTTTAACAGCTAAATTCAGTGAATATAGATTATACCCATGGAATTCTTTGCTTGTCAAAAACTATGCTTTCCATTCAAAAACACTTAACAAATAGAGGCGCGAGTAGACTTCTATAAAAGACAGCCTACTCGCTCAAGCTTGGAACAGCATGATGAATAAATTTCTAGTTCATTTGCTTTTTGTACATCCTTAATATCTATGCCTACAGCATATGTACGAACTTGGTTTTCGACCACAATTTCGTAAAATGTTTCTAATTCACGATAAGCTACTTGATAATGCTTTCCTAATAATTTCACTGCTTCCTTTAATGCTTTCTCCCCTGTATGTGCTGCAACTGCTGTATGACTCATAAAATCCTCTCCTTTTAGAAAAATAAAAAAAACTCATTTTGCTTTGATGCAAAATGAGTTTTTCACCCGTTTTATCACCCAAAGCACATGCTTTGCTGGTAGGAGCACCTTACATTCGTAGGTTGCTGTGGAGTCAAAGAGCCAGATCTCTCGTCCACTCGTGATAACTTTTTTTAATTTAAAATTTATTTTATCAAACAATTCTATCCGCGTAAATAGAAAAATGAAAATATTTTAATTTTTTGTGTAATGGAATGAATTCAAAAAATGAAGACTTACATTTGCAAAATAAGAAGCTGCTACAAGTAATGCCTCTTCCTTTAATGAAAAAGAAGGATGGTGCCATTCATATTCTCCAGCCGTACCCATCCATACAAAAAATCCTGGTACATGCTGCTGATATACGGCAAAATCTTCTCCTCCAGGCGATTGTTCAGCTTCCACAACTTGATAGTTAAGATTCTCTGCTGCTTTAATAGCAAGCTTTTCCAGCGTATCATCATTGTTTACTACAGGAAGGTATGGGTACCATTTGACGTTTACTGAAGCTCCAAAAGCTGCTCCAATCCCTTCAGCGGTTCGTTTCATAAGAGCCGGTATTTTTGCTCTCGCTTCTTCTTGAAATGTACGCACGGTTCCTTCAAGCGTTACTTTGTCAGGAATGACGTTCCACGAGCTCCCTCCATGGATTTGAGTTATGCTGACAACAACATTTTGAAATGGGCTGAGATTACGGCTGACAATGGTTTGTAAACTAGTAACGATTTGACCAGCAGCAGCAATTGGGTCTATTGTTTTTTCAGGGATACCTGCATGACCTCCTACTCCTTTGACGTCAATTTCAAAACGATCAACACTTGCCATTAAAGGTCCCGATTTGATACCAATGGTTCCTACAGGAAGATCCGGTTTGTTATGCACCCCAAATATCGCTTCTACTCCTTCGAGCACACCTTTTTCAACTAGCATTTTTGCTCCAGAAGCCGTTTCTTCAGCCGGCTGAAAGATAAATCGAACCGTGCCACAAAGCTCCTGTTGACGCTGTTTAAGAAGAATAGCTGCTCCGATTATAGAAGCCGTATGAAAATCATGGCCGCATGCGTGCATAACACCGGTGACTTCAGATGCAAACGGCAGATTGGTTTTTTCTTCAATTGGCAGCGCATCAATATCAGCTCGAATAGCGATAGTAGGTCCCGGCTTTTCTCCCACAATTTCTGCTACTACTCCTACGTTTAATTGGAATGCATTTACTATAGAAATATCATAGTGCTTTAACCACTTTTTAATACGTTTAGTTGTTTTATATTCTTTCATTGAAAGCTCTGGAAATCGGTGCAGCTCACGGCGTATATCTATTAGCGTGTTTAGTAGTAATTGATCTGTCATATTTATCACTCTTTCACATTTCTTAATTTGGCACAATCCTCTATTTTTTACGATAAAGAGTGTACCTCATTGAATTTTTTATAAAGAAATACGGTCGTATAACCTTCTGCAAGGTGCTTTTCTTTAGCTTGAACATATCCTTTTCGTTCATACATCTCAACTAACCAAGGATGTTCTTTTGCTGTGCCTAAAGACACACCCGGTGATTTAAACATATTTTTTATTACTTCTTGCTCTACTAGACGCAGCAGCTTAGATCCGACTCCTTTCCTCGCAAACGATGGTTCCACTGCAAACCACCAAAGATGCGGAACATCAAACGGACCTGGATGTTCTCCCCAAGGCATTCGTACAGACACAGTAGCAG
Source organism: Priestia aryabhattai (assembly GCF_023715685.1). Lineage (NCBI taxonomy): Bacteria > Bacillati > Bacillota > Bacilli > Caryophanales > Bacillaceae > Priestia > Priestia aryabhattai. The sequence goes on along the minus strand of NZ_JAMBOQ010000003.1, from coordinate 449,152 downwards.
CAATTTTTTTATCTTCTTCATATACATAGCAAAGGTTTTGAGAAATATTTTTCTTAACGAGGGCAAGATCAGCAGTAGCTGCTAAAAAAGGGATACCTAGCTCTCTAATAGGCTTATACGCTTGTATAGTTAAGTTCAATAAGTTAGCTGCGTCATCATTTGTTGCCAAACGGAATTCATTTTTCATCTCTTCGTCTCCTTATGTAGTGCTTAATATTTTATTTAACTTATAAGTTTACTAAGAATTAAAAAAGACAGACTGCCGCCTTGCGTACTCACTATACAACTGCTTTTATAATGTGTCAATTCTATTTATTGTTTTCTATAAAAGGTATAAATAAAACAAATACGCGCAGTTTTCTGTGCGTATTACGTACATATCAAGATAGACTTCATGACTCACTCACTGTAGCTTTTAAGTTAGCTGCCAACAACACAAGTTCTTCTATAGATGCTAACTCCTCTTGTGAAGCCGCAGCTGCTTCTTCAGCATAAGCAGCTGCTTGTTTGGCCACCTCTGAAAGGGCCATGACAGATTCCATTACCTTGAACGAATACCCATCAATCTCTCCTGTTACCTTTGTCATTTTGTTCATTTGTTCTTGAGCGGTAAAGACATCTTCCATAATTGTGGAAAACTGTTCAGTTACATCTTCCACAGTGGAAATACCAATCGTGACTTCTTCCGTATTGACTTCCATATTTCGATAAGCCTGCTTTGCCTGTGCTTCAATTTCTTTTAACAGATGACTGATTTGTATAGCGGACGTTTTAGATTCCTCTGCCAGCTTACGTACTTCCCCTGCTACTACAGCAAAACCTTTTCCATGTTCTCCAGCTCTTGCAGCTTCAATAGCAGCATTAAGTGCAAGAAGATTTGTTTGTTCAGCAATTCTTGTAATAGTGTCAATAATTCGGCCAATCTCTGCAGAACGATCTTCGAGCCCCTTTACTCTACTGGTGGATACTTTAACTGATTCATAGATTTTATTCATTTGATTCGTCACCTCTTTCACCGAAACATTTCCAGTGGAAGCATGTTCAGAGGCTCTGTTCATCGATTGTTGTACCCTTGAAGAATGATCAATCATTTTCTGAAGCAGCTTGGCCATATCTACCATAGCTTGCTCGGTTTCAACAACACTTAACAACTGCTTATCAGAACCCGCAGCAATTTCTTGAATAGACATCGTAACTTCTGTTACAGCTGTTTTTGTTTCCTCCATGCTTACAAGCAATTGCTCTGAAGAATGACTGACCGTGCGCTTTGTTTTACTTATTTTCTGACGCAGCATTCTCATGTGAGTCGTCATTTCATTAAATGAAGATATGAGTGTACTAATCTCATTTTTCCCCTTCAAAGGAACAACATCTACAGATAAATCGCCGTTTGAAATCCCTTTCATTGTTTTTGACAAATTTTCAACCGCAATTATGTAGCGACGTATGATAAAATAGAACACGGTAGTTGTAAGAGAAACAAACAGAAATGTAATCACTAGCGTAATCGAAGCTGCTTGCTCTTGTTTCACAATAAGATAATAATTTGTTACTTCAATTACAGTAGATGTTATGGCCATCGTGGCTGCAATCATACATAGCATTTTCATGCGTAAACTTTGAAAAACTTTTTTCATTTTTTCATCCCCTATACAATCTAAAGACATAGAATGTCTAATCTATATTAGTAGTATCGGCATATTTTTATATTTTTTTGTAAAAACTAAAGAAGAATTGAAACAATTATTATTAGCGCTTTTTCACTAAATATTAGAATATATATCATTCCGCAAGGCGCTGCAACAGCAGTTGATAACTGTCTGATTATTCTTTCATTTGACCAAACTCTACCTTTGCTTATAAAATGAAGATTTGTAGAAAGGAGTACGAAAAATTTTATGTATACGTATCAAACAGGCAATCAAACAATTGACTACAAAATTGAAGTCGTTCCAAATAGAACCGATATCACGGTGCAAATTTGTGACAAAGAAGGGGTAAAAGTTATTGTCCCGAGAGGTCTTAATGAAAACAATGTGCGTTCAATCATCGCACGCAAAGCAACATGGATTTTAAAACAACTAAACGGTTCACAACCATCTGAGGAAAAGCCAGCTGCTCCAAAGAAAGAAGCAGTAAAAAAAGAAACAGCTAAAAAAGAAGCTCCTAAAGCAGCAGCTTCTGCAGCTAAAACTGGTTCTTTTGAAGAAGGAGACAAATTCCCTTACCTAGGACGTCAATATCGCTTAAACATCGTTCGTGGAGATGTAACAAAGGCTGAAATGACATTCCGTGCAAAATTCATTGCTACAGTACCTGAAAGCTGGAACGAGCAGCAAACAAATGAAGGTATTGGACAACTATTAACAGAATGGTACCAAGGCCGTGCAGGTGAAAAATTCCAAGAAGCTTTAAAATCTGTTAAAAAAGCAGCAGACAATGCTCCTGAATCTGTTAAGTGGAACGAGTTAGGTGAAGAATATGCTACGACTCAAGATAAGACTATCGTATTAAACTGGCGTTTGCTAACAGCTCCTCTTGCAACAATTGAATATGTCATTGCTTCTCAATTTACGAATGCAGATGAGTTATTCGAAGATGCAGCTGAACGCAAACAGTGGTTAAGCGATAACAACTTAAACGCATTTTAAGTTTATACATAAAAAAAGCACGCGGCGAACGCGTGCTTTTTTTATTTTGATAGGAGTACGCAAATAATCTCACTGTTCAAAGAATTAGTTAACCTGATAGGTTCATTCAAATACATCTTATAAACCAATATATAATATACATGTTTAAAGTTTTATTAACCTTAATTTTATTAGCAATAATGAGACTAAGCTTATTCTATAAAAATCTGATGTTTACCCCTTTAATACTTTAAACGCTTCTCTTACTTTTCGTGCAAAATCTAACGGTGGTTCTACAGATTCAAAATGCATATACATTGCTCTAGGCTCTTCAAATAACCAATGATTATGAACGGCAGTAACCTTAATATCTCTTTTTCTAAGCTCAGTTAATAATGGATTTACCTCTTCTTGCAGAAGCACGGTTTCACCTAGATTTAGCGCTCTTCCTCTGCTATCTAAATCTTCAAAAGTAAAAAATTGAGGAGTAACTAACGGAGAGCGTGTTGGACGCCCCAAAATTTTAAAACGAATCGTACGAAACTTTTGTACCAAACAAACACCATTTTCATCTAAACTGCCTTGTCCACCTAGAATTCTCGCAAACTCCTGACATAGACTCTTTTTATTTTCCCAACTCATTATGCTGACTTCCTTTCGTATAATAACTTGTCCTTCCTTAATAAATATATGTAAAATTTATCAATTAGAAACGGCAAATTACACAGGAAAACTGCCCATTTTATAAATATGAATCATAAAAAGGCATATTTATTTTTATTTGTTCATATCAATAGCATGTATTTTTGAATTTAACTAAAAAGTGAAATTCAAATGCCTATTTAAAGACTTTAGAATTTACTTAAACAGTTTATTTTAATTAAATTTATAGGGGGAAGTAGAATGAAAAAGATAGGAAAAGACGATTTTATTTCAGGGTTTGTTCCTCATCATAATCATGGTTCCGTAGATTACACTTCTGTTGCCTCAGGCCATGTCCACCAGTGCCTCGATGTAACTTCTCCTCCAATTCCAAGCGAGGATGGAAGTCACATTCACTACACAGAAGGCTATGTTGTTTTTGAAGACGGACATACCCATCATTACAAAGCCTACTCCGGCCCAGCTATTCCCGTTGGAAACGGTATGCACGTTCACCATTATGACTTTTATACCAGTGAAGACAACCAGCATCGTCATCATGTTAAAGGTGTAGACCACCCTGCTCCGGGCGATAGATAATGAAGTGATTTATGAGAATTAAGCCAAAATCTCAGCTTTACACTAATTCTTATCTTGCGTTTATATAACTCCTTTAATAAAAGTGAGACCTTTAATAGATAAAGGTCTCTTTGTACATATATGATTTAAATGAAAGATATATAATCAAGAAAATGTTTGATTTTGTTTAAATGTGGATACGTATACCTATAAGCAAGATAGCAAACACTCAAGATAAGTGGTTACGCTATAAAAGTTGTAATGACCATGTAAAGAAAGGAAGTGCAGCTTATGAAAGGACAGAGCTTTTTTATTTTAGGACTTATATTTGCTCTTATCATTGCTGTTTTAGCTGTAATTAACAACGACCCTGTACAATTTAACTATGTATTTGGTTCACAGAAATGGCCTCTTATTTTAATCATCTTAACTACGGCTGTGTTTGGAGGAGTTGTTGCTGCTTCATTGAGCTTTGTAAAAATTGTTCAATTAAGAGGACAAGTGAAACAGAAAAACAAGCGAATTGCTGAACTAGAAGAAGAAATCAAGCAGCATAAGCCTGTTGAACCTGTTGTTGAAGAAGAGCCAAATCAACCAGCTACTCGAACTGAGCGCGCTCAGTTATAATAAAGAAAAGCCGTTATTCTAGAGAATAACGGCTTTTTTCATTTTTTGTTCCCCCAAGCATATTTTCGGAATACACGCATAAACAGATAGATATGGAAAACTTTAGTTCTGAATGGTACAATCAACACTGTTATATCTCTATGAAAAACCTAAATTGATAGTCTTACCGTTAAGAAGGTGTTCATCCATTATGATCAATAAAAAAATAAAGCGTGAAATTCTTACATACACAAGCGTCATCCTCGGCACCGTTTTGCTTTCCATTGTCGTTCAGCACTATTGGTTTCAGCCCTACACTGTAAAAGGCGATTCTATGAAACCTATTTTGCACGAAGGCAATCGAATTATTATTAACAAACACAGCAAGCTAGAGCGCTTTGACATTGTCGTTTTGCAAGCTCCCTATAGCAGTGATTTTCTAGTAAAGCGTATTGTAGGCTTACCAGGAGAAACGGTCGAATACAAAGATGATGTTCTGTATATAAATAACAAAGTCAAAAAAGAGCCGCATCTTCATAAATATTTATCCAAAGTGCCCGTTTACGAGCGATTCACTGAAAATTTTTCAACGTACGAACTGTCTCCAGACGGCACGATACCGGATGGATACGTATTAGTGCTAGGTGACAACAGACGCATTAGCCGAGATGGAAGGCATTTTGGCCTCACTCCGATTTCTTCAATCATGGGAGAAGTAAATATGAAATACTGGCCTTTAAAGGAAATAACTCTTATGCATTAACAAATAAAAAGAAAGCTCAAAAATGAGCTTTCTTTTTATTTTGGATTTTCCTTATTTTCTACATGCTGTTCTTCTGCAAATTCTGTGTCATACGCTAGTTTTCGCTTAAAAGTCGGGCGCGTTCTCGCTGTATGTTTTGTTTCAATATGGTTGAATAAGTAGCGGTGAACAAAAACCTCGGCAAATGTAATAATAGCTGCAGAAATGATACTTCCCCAAGCAATTTGAACGTAACTGTCTAATAACAATGTTCCAAAAACCCATACGCTCATATATGTTAGAACAAATTCAACAATAATGGCATCACGATTGCCCACTCGAGGCAGTACAATTCGATCCACTACTAGATATGTCACAATTGTCGTTAGTAAGCTAAAGGAAATAATGTCTCCGATGGTTGCATCAAAAAACAAATCAAGGCCTATACCAAACGCAATAAGTGCCGCTGCAAATTTAATGAGCAATAATGTTGCATGATTCATATTTGAACCCTCCTTTTCTATTTAATTTAAACAAAAATAGGGAAATTAATACCTTTTTTGCCAAGAAGGGTATAATATAAGCAAAGCCAGTACGTTTGACACAGCTCTAGCGTACAAGAATGATTTGGGAGATGTTGTAATGATTGTACTAGAAAATAGCGAAATGAAAGTCAGCATTCAAGAAAAAGGAGCGGAAGTTGTAGAAGTATTTCATAAAGAAAAAGAGCTGCAGTTTATGTGGAGCGGAGACCCCGCTTATTGGGGACGAGTATCGCCCGTATTGTTTCCGATCGTAGGCAGATTAAAAAATGATCAGTATACCGTTGATCAGCGCGTATACTCTTTGCCTCAGCACGGTTTTTTACGTGATTCTACTTTCAGCGTGGTTGAGCAAACAAACGAAACAGCACGGCTGGAATTTGCCACAAACGGCCGTTTTAAAGACGTATATCCGTTTGAATGTCGTATTGAAATTAGCTATCGCTTGGAAAACAACAAGCTAACGTTTCAGTGGAATGTTATAAATGAAGATAAAGACGATATGTATTTTTCAATTGGGGCTCACCCTGCTTTTCGTATTCCGTTACATGAAAATGAGCAGATTTCTGATTACTTTTTAGAAATAACCCCCGCTGAAACTAAGCCGAGGGAATTTGTATTAAAAGATGCTCTTATTCATGAAAAAGGAACGATAGAAAATCTGCACCAGCTGCCGCTAAGCGCAGATTTATTTGCAAATGATGCGTTAATTTTTAGTCATATTGACGGAATGACGATTAAATCGTCGGTCAATGAAAATAAAATTAACGTTCAGTTTAATGATTTCCCGTATGTAGGTATTTGGTCAAAGTATGATGCAGAAAATCATACAATCGCTCCGTTTCTTTGCATCGAACCTTGGTTTGGAATTGCAGATACGCATAATCACAACGGAAATTTCAAAGAAAAATTAGGCATCAACCGTTTATCAAAAGACGGTATATTTCAAACAGAGTTCTCTGTTTCCTTTAGCTAATGCAAAAAGCCTATTTGGATATATCCAAATAGGCTTTTATATTAGTTATTTACAACATCGCTATTTTTTAGCGCATGGACTTGCTCTACTAGCTTCTGAACGTACTCCTCGCTAAGTACGCCTGTCGCTCCTCGAATAATTTCAGTCGAATAATGATCTGGAGGTGCGACTTCTTTTTCTTTATTTAACACAAAAAAAGTAAGAACATGATCCACAATCTTTCCTTCATGCTCGACAGAGATAATAGCAGGACGATAGCCGTTATTATCTACCCCTTCTCTGCCGTACAGATACGTAATTGCTTCAGGCGGCACGCGGTACAGTTTGCCTTCAACGACTCCGCCTTCTTCAACCATGTCTGCACGTCCTCCGTCATGAATAACGTGGTTATATCGAAGCGTATAGCCTTTAAAAACAGCTCTGCCGAGACAGTCCTGGAAATGCTGATCAACGCCGTGCTGAATAAAACGATTGTTATCCATACATGAACCGTAAGCAAAATACAGCATGCCTGTTAATAGATCTTCTTTCCACACGCGCCAGTTTCCGCCTGGGATAAATTCTTGCAGCAGCGAACGATCCCTTGCCACATAGACAACGGCTTCAAATTCACCTTGGTCCGTTTCGACAGTTTGAACAACTCTATCGTATTCATTGTCTTCATGACCTTCATGAATGTATCCTTCTAATTCATCAAGCGCCTTCCACATAAGCTGATCGGTCACTTCATATACTTCTCCATACACAACATGTTCACTGTCGATATCGAGCATCGGATAGCCTTGCTTAGTGTCATATAATTTCCCTTTCGTTTTTGCCTGCTTGGCAATAGGACGCGCATGATGCAGCAAACCGTGATTGCCTTCTCCTTCAAGAAGTGTTCCATATACAAATAAATAATTGCACATACTCCTTATTCCCCCTCTTTCTCTTCATAAAGCTCTAGCGGTAACCCGTCCGGATCAGTAAAAAATGTGAATTTTTTTCCCGTTAGTTCATCTATCCTAATCGGTTCCACATCAATCCCTTGCTGCTCTAATTCATGCTTGGAATCCTCTACGCTTTCAACCGCAAAAGCTAAATGGCGTAAGCCGCACGCTTCAGGTCTTGAAGGACGTTGTGGCGGATTTGGAAACGAGAATAACTCAATTTGATAGCCAGGAGCTACTTCTAAATCTAGCTTATATGAATCTCTTTCTTTTCTATATGTCTCTTCTATAATCTTGCATCCTAACACATTTACATAAAAAGCTTTTGAACGTTCATAATTACTTCCTATAATGGCTACGTGGTGCATTCGTTTTAAATTCATTTTCTTCTCCCATAAAAACCCTTTTCTAATCATCCTACACAAAATGCCAGCAAACATCAAATAATTACGTTACCACCTGTGACTAGAGTGATAAAAGTCACGGACTTGCTACTTCAAAACAAGTAACATAACGATGAGGTGAATAACATGATTTCGTTAACATTTAAAACAAGAATTGACCGAACTCAAAATTTAGATGCATTAAAGGAAGAAGCTGCTATTATGCACCGTATCGCTGATCAGCTATCTCCAATGAGCCCTGAGTTCATGGAATATACAGAACGTATTCAATATGTGTATGAACGCATGCATATTATCGTACGTCATCTTACTAAAAAACTCGCTTAATACAAGCGAGTTTTTTTATAAAATCTTTGTCAAACTACCTTATTTTGAGATATACTGAATGCTAATAAAAAAATGAAACTTTTTGATCTTACACGCGTATACTTAATTACGATAGGATAAAAGATAAGTAGTTACGCAGATAAAAACCATCACGTGATGGTTGACATAGTTGAAGGAGGTGGTATTCTGATGGGGTTGCGACATACAAAATTGGCGAACTTGCAGAGATGGCACATGTAACGAAACGCACGGTTGACTATTATACCAACATTGGTTTGTTAAAAGCAGAACGCTCTGCTTCTAACTATCGCTTTTATAACGAAGAAGCGCTGAAACGTCTTTACTTAATTGAAAAATTAAAAAGCGAAGGCCGTTCTCTTGAAGAGATTTCTTCTCTATTTTCTATAGAGCAATCCGAGAATAGCCACTCTAAAGACGAATTAGCATCCAAATTTTACGTACTAAACGACAGTTTAAAAGAAGTTGCACCGCTTATGGAAAAGCTGAATGAAGAAGATCGAAAAGTAATGATGAATCGGCTTTCACCGGAAAGCGTCACTCTTTTGCACTCTTTACTGATGCTGCTGTCGTAAATTTATTATTTACAGGAGGTGTTTACTTACTTTATAGCACTATAAAGTAAGTATATTCATTGATAACCATTAACTTAATTATTTTTGCGATTTTAATTGTACTCACTGCCTTTTTCGTTGCTTCAGAGTTTGCAATTGTGAAGCTTCGTAGTTCACGGGTAGACCAACTTGTTGCTGAAGGAAAAAAAGGAGCGAGTGCGGTTAAAACCGTGACGACACACTTAGATGAGTATTTATCTGCGTGTCAGCTTGGTATTACGATTACTGCTTTAGGATTAGGTTGGTTAGGAGAACCCACTGTTGCAAAGATTTTAGAACCGCTGTTTGAAAAAATGGGTGTTGCTGCATCTTTAACACATATTCTTTCATTTATTATCGCATTTGCGCTTGTAACGTTTGTTCACGTAGTCGTTGGTGAATTAGCGCCAAAAACATTTGCGATTCAAAAAGCTGAAACAGTTACGTTATTGTTTGCTCGTCCGTTAATTTTATTCTATAAAATTATGTTCCCGTTCATTTGGTTACTAAATGGATCTGCTCGTTTATTAACTGGAATGTTTGGATTAAAGCCAGCTTCAGAGCATGAGCTTGCGCACAGTGAAGAAGAGCTGCGCATTATTTTATCAGAAAGTTTTAAAGGCGGGGAAATTAACCAGTCTGAATATAAGTACGTGAACAACATTTTCGAATTCGATAACCGTGTTGCTCGCGAAATCATGGTACCAAGAACAGAAATTTCGGCTGTTTCTGAAGACGACAGCATTGAAGATTTCTTAAAGCTTGCTGTAGAAGATCGCTACACTCGTTACCCTGTTACCGTTGACGGAGACAAAGATAACATTATCGGCTTAGTCAACGTCAAAGAAATCCTAAACGATGTCGTGATTAACGATGCATTAAAAAAGCAAAGCGTGAAGCTTTATATGAATCCTATTATTCAAGTAATTGAAACCGTAGCTATTCAAGACCTGCTGCGCTCGATGCAAAAGAAACGTACGCATATGGCTGTATTGATTGACGAGTACGGCGGTACGGCTGGTATCGTTACCGTTGAAGATATTTTAGAAGAAATCGTTGGAGAAATTCGAGATGAGTTTGATACAGATGAAAAGCCGCTTGTTCAAAAAGTTAGCGATCAGCACTTTGTCTTTAACTCAAAAGTACTGCTTGAAGAAGTCAACGAAGTGCTTCATATCGAAATTGAAAACGACGATATTGATACAATTGGCGGCTGGATGCTGATGCAAAATATCGATATCCAAGAAAGCGAATCGTTCAAACTGTTTGGATACGAGTTTATTGCAAAAGAAATGGACGGTCACCAAATGAAAGAAGTAGAAGTACGTGCTCTTCCTGAAGAAGAACGCGTGCAGCCTGAAAGTCATTCACCGGAACAAGAAGTTACAAAAGCATAATAGAAAGAGCCGCTTCTTCATGAAGCGGCTCTTTTTTTATCATTTCTTTATCTTAATCATGCAGCAGCTTATACACAACGTTCTCTTCTGCATCTTCCCCAGTCTTTTCCTTCGCTTGGTCCATCGTGCCGACAAACTCCAGATTTCCTTCCTTTAAGACCGCAAACCGATGACACACGTCTAAGATTTCATTCAAATCATGGGTAATATAGATAATCGTCTTTCCTTTTGCCGCCAGCTGTTTAATATAACGGATAATCTCAAGCTTGGACTGCAAATCAATTCCGACTGTCGGCTCATCCATTAACAAAACGGACGGTTCATGAATAAGCGATACGGCTATATTTAACTTTCGCTTCATGCCTCCTGATAAATTTTTCACTTTTTCCTTCCATCTTCCTTCTAGCTGTACAGCTGAGCAAAGAGATTGAAGCTGTTCATTCGACACGGAGCGTGAAGTCATTTTGCTCCACATCTTCATGTTTTCTTTTACGCTAAGCTCTTCCCACAGCGCTATGTCTTGTGGAACGTAGCCAATGACTTCTCGAATCGCTTTTTGATTTTTCTTAAGCGATAAGCCTCCAATCATGACATTTCCGCTTGTAGGAGCCGTAATGGTAGACAAAATAGAAAGAAGCGTTGATTTACCAGCACCGTTTGGTCCTAAAAGACCAATGACTTCTCCACTTTCTACGGTCAGCGTAACATTTGCTAACGACCGTTTTTTTCCGTATGTTTTGCTAACATTGTTAATCTCAATCATTTGATGCTCCTCACATTCCACACTATTTTAAACCAGCACAAACTTATGCATGCAATGGAAACAGCTACCTCTTTCCAAATGAACGTAAGCGGTAATGCATGCTGATACAGAAGCAGATGCTGCGGAAGCCACTGACTTATTCTTTCAATCGTTGCAGAGAGCTCTCCTACCGGGAAAAAGCTCCCTCCTATTATGCTGATTCCTGTGACCATGACGACGCTGATCATATAATATGATCCAACTCGCTGACTTTCGCTTGCAAGCCACGTGCTAAAAGCGACGCATACGATAACATAGATACACATATACAGCAGCACACCGTAAGACTCTACTCCATAAAGCCATTTAAATAGAGCAAAACTTATGAGAGCTTGAAGTACGTATAACACAGCATAAGCGGCGCTGACGCTTCGAATATAACCGTGAAGTCCTTTTTGCATCGTTTTCATTCGTTTAAAAAGATGCCTCCGCTCTTTAATCATCCAATCTGATGTGATACAGCAAATCAAAAGCGTAAAGAATCCCCATAGCGGTACATATCCGGTCGTTTGAACGCTCCCTTGCTTCGTATGTTTCGTTCCTTTTGCTTCATAATCAATTGTCATCAGCGGCTGCGGCTTCCACTGGTTATCGGTATAGCGGTACGCTTCTTTCCATAAGTCCGGCGCTGCATGAATGTTATAGACTTTATATAAAAAACGCACTTCATTCGCCGCTTTGACATTTGTCGTTAACCTTGTCACTTCACTCGCCATGACTTCTCGAACCGCTCCTGTGGCAATAGAAGAAGGCAGCGTAAGCAAATCAATTACTCCTTGATAATTCCCTGCTTCTACTTCTTGTTGAAATCCTTTAGGAAACACAAAAATGCTGTCAATTTTATTTTTTGCCAGCTGCTTTCTAGCTTGTTCTTCGTTCATAGAAAGAAATTGAATTTCTTTTGTTTCCTGAAGCCGATTGATCACTTGTGTAGACATTTTGCTTTGATCTTGATCGACAAGAGCAACGGGAACCTTTGAATCGCTTTCTACTTTTGCTAAAAACGAGCTGCTAATGATTGTTCCTATTAAAGGTAAAAAGAAGATCATGACAACAAGCATAGGACGCGTCAGCAGCTGCTTTATTTTTTCACTTATCATTTTCTCCACCGCCTTTGCATAATCATCACGTAGCCAACAGCAATAGCAAAACTTCCTGCTGCCGTAATGAGAATAGGCGTAAGGTAAAGAAAAGCTTCATTTGTGTTATATCCATCAAATTCATAAAATAACAGTTCCAAGACGCGGGTATTGAGTGTCCATTTCTGAAAACCACTCGCCCAGTCTGGTAAATAGACGACCGGCACAACATGTCCACTTAAAATTGCACTCAGCAAAATAAACAGCAAACCGGTTATTTGATAAGCTTTTTGTGACGAAAAGAGAACGCGCAGCAGTAAAAACAAACATAAAAAAGCAAACAAACTTCCGCTTATTGCCAAAAAAAGCTCTCCGTACGTACTGGTTACAAACAGTTTTAATCCCTTAATGATGCTACCATACAAAACGATAGATACCGGTAGCACAAGAACATACAGAGCCGTCAGCTGCGCTAAATAAATGTGGACAAAAGATACACCTCTTGTTTTCATTCGAGCCAGCACAGGAGAAGTCTGCGTTTCACTAGCAAGCAGCCATCCGCCGTAACTCCAAATCATAAGCAGCAAAGCAGCAAAAGACACGACATAATATTGCTTCATATCCTGCTGAAAGAAACTAGTTTCTACTTGTTCATCAAATAAACTTCCTCTATCTAATACATGAAGCCCAAACGTCACCAAGCTCTTCTTAAACTCTGCGCGTCGATTTTTATCAGAAACATTTTCTTTTTCTAAAAAGTAATCAACCGTATTAATACCGCTTTGAGCAGCTGACGTGTAGTCAGCTGCACTTTCCATCACGTAGCGAAACAGCTGTGACTGAAGCGGCTTATTGCTATTTCCAATGACGTGTAAAGGCTTATTCTTTCCATGAGCAATATCACGACTAAAACCTTTTGGCAACGTCACAATGGCTGCCACTTTATTTTGCTGCAGCAGCTCTTTAGCTTCTTGTTCGTTCGTGTAAAGAGGTTTCATGATTTTATGGAGCTTACCTTCAGTCAGCTGTTCGATGACGTACTTCGTTTGCGCAGTATGATCGTTATCCACAATTGCTACCGGAAACTGATTTACTCTCTCCTCACCTTGCATGGTCTGACTAATAATGATCCCTGCTCCAAGTAAAAACAGAGCAGGGATCATAAATAGCAGTATGAGAGATTTTATATTTTTCAATAGAGTTTTACATGTAAAAAGAGTCAGAGAGAAATATATCTTCATCTGCTTTGCACCTTTTAGTAACCAGCGGTTCCCATATTCATCATGAGACCTTGAACATTTTTAGCGAAATTTTCTTGAATCGATAGCATATCTTCAGGCGTTACATCTTTTACATTTGTTGCATTAGATGCGTCAAGCGCTGGAATAGCTGCTGATTTTTTTAATTGAGAAGCAGAGTCAATTTTCAACGTAACGTTTGCCGGATCTGCTTTGGGTCCAACTTTTGTACGAATATCAAACGAATAATCTGCTTTTCCTTTTGAAGCACTAATCGCTTGATTCTGCTTTACTTCTCCGTTAAATACTAAATCTTCTTGATTGCCTAAGTCTAGAGAAAAAGTACGGTCAGCCGTTTGTTTTGCATCGGTTTTACCGTTGATCACCGAATCCATTTTAAACGTCATATTCGTATCTTCATCTTTTGAGTCTTTTGTTAACAAATGAATAGACATGTTTTCTTTTCGCTTTTCACTTTCCGTTGTTACGTCATTTTTCATATCAAACGTAAACGCATCATCGGTAGTGCTATCCGTTAGGACTGCTTTGAACTGCTTAGCCGTCTTGTTATCTTCATACGGGATATTTTTAGTCACTACGTTAAGTTTGCCTTTATCATTAGAAGCATTTTTTACGCCCATTTTCATATCGCGAGCTACCACAACATCATCTTGAACGTACACAGTTGATTTAACACCGCCAGGATAAGTCGTATCTTTTGCTTCTTTTTGGAACTCTTGAAGATCTTCTTTTACTGATTTTTTCAATTCTTTTGGGTCTGCCATATCTTTTAATTCTGGATTCGTCGCTGCCGAAGATTTAAACAGCTTAGACACGTGATTTGCGTAGATGGTATGAAGCTTGTCATCTTTTGCTACCTTCGCAATAAGTTTATCCATAAATTGTTTTGTTTCTTTATCAGACATGTTAAGCGTCACGCTTGTTAATTGAAGCGTTTTGCCATTTGTTTTATAATCTACATTTTTTTCTTTTGTAAAATAATCGCTGTCTAACTCATCATAAATGAACGTTCCGTATTCTTTTGCAATGTATGTCTTTTCTTTTTCCGTTAACTTTAAGTCTTCTAAACTCACATTGCTTGTGTTAATATCAAGCGTTTCAGGACCTGAATACAAAGGATCGAATTTTCGCGCTACCTGTCCATATTCGTCTAAGTTTAAATAAAAATATTCATTTGCCAGAATCGGCGCTTTAAAGCCTATTCTGTCTTTCGTTTGAAAACCTTCTACGTCAAGCGCTTTTGAACCGCCGATATTAAGAGCCAGTGAACCGTATCCTTCACTCTTTTTCGGATCTTGTTCCGCTTTAATTTTAATTTCAGCTTTACTGATAAGATCTTGAATCATTTTAAAGCTTGGGTCATACGCAAGTGAATCCATGTTAAAGCCGCCTTTGATGGTAGCATTTGTGCTAGAAGGCTGCTTCATCGCTTTTTCTTGATAAGCCATCGTTTCACTGTACTTCGTTTCTAATTCATCTGCTGCTTTTTGATACGTATTCACTTCAGAAATTAAGTATAATTGCTTAGGAGATTTTTTAAATACCGTAGCAAATGTAATTGCTCCTCCAATAATCACAATTAAAGCTGCCAAAATGATAATCCATTTAGCCGGCGCTTTTTTGGGAGCGGGCGCTGTTTCTAGCGAAGTCGCTGTTTCGTCTGTTGTTCTGTTTTGATCTTTCTCACTCATCTACACCAGAACCTCCTATGTATTTTGTTAGTCACTTTGTACATGATAAGGAATGGTTTCCATAAATTCTACTACTTCGACAAAATAAGACAATAATTAGTCCGATAAACCGATGTCTTTCGGTTCAATATCGTGTACAAAGTACTCTACTTAAGTACCTAATATATTGAAAATAAAACCAATTATTCAAAACTATCTCAATAACTATCAAAATAGAGAAATGACTTATCTTCTTGTATTTTTACAATATATTCCTATTATTAAGCATTTACACCTAAGAATTACTAAGCACAGTTTTTCTGTATTCAACCTCCTTTTTTAATCTCATACAGGTGATATCTATGTACGTCTTCATGGAAACATGATAAAAAAATCAGCGTTTTGTTCTGTTTCGAAAGGGAAACAATAATAGTAAGAGAGCTTTTTTCTTGCCGATGACATAAAAATCGAATAAAGTACTCACAAATACATTTCACACAATTTAATTTGAGGATAGAAAAGGGAGGATACACTCATGAATATACGCGTAACTCCTTCTGCAAAAGAAGCTTTGCAGAATGTGGAACACAATCAAATGATTCAGCTTTCTTTTGATCGAGGAAGCTGCGATATTGTTAATACAATTTATGAAATGAAGATCATCTCAAAGCGCACCCTTCAACCCTACGAAAAAGTTGTAACGGTTGAAGGCTTAGAATTTATTGTTGATGATGACATGGAAGAAGTGTACGACAATGAGCTGGTGATTGATCACGCAGCAGGGGCTTTTGTCTTCAAAAATCACAACCAAATTTTTAATAACCGCGTGGGATTGCGCTATATCAATTCATAGAAAAAAGCAGGGATTCCCCTGCTTTTTTCTTTGCATATGTTCGTAAACTCGCTTCTATCGATTGACCTTCAACCGCTCTTGGATAAATAATAAAACGTTCACAAGGCTACTTTCTTCATATACATTCACCTGCTGGCGCTTAAATTCTCCTTGTTCATGGTAGTAAATAATATCTCCCGTCCCTTTATCTTCATTAATATGCAAATGAAAACTAAGCGGCGTCGCCAAAATAGATCCGTCTTCATCTCGCTGAAGAATTTGACAAAGCGTTTGATCACCTTGTTTTTCAGATAAAAAATCATACCCGAATTGACGTGCTAACTTCTCCACCTGTGCGGTAATAAGAGCTGTAATCTGTTGATTGTCTTTCATAGGTAGTATTTCTCCTTACTTCATTTCTTTAAGGTTTTCTTATTAGTATACTATACTTTAAAAATATGTATGCTGAACAACTACAATCACAACTGCAATAAAAATCGAAGGCAGTAAATTCGCAACTTTGATTTTAATAATTTCTAATAAATTAATCCCAATCGCTAAAATTAACACGCCGCCTACTCCTGTGACTTCGGCAATGATACTATTCATTAAATCTTGCGGCACGACCGCATTAATTTGCGTGGCAAATAACGCAATGATGCCTTCGTACAGAAACACAGGCACCGCTGAGAAAATGACGCCTATTCCAAGCGTAGTCGCTAATAATAATGAGATAAATCCATCCATTACCGCTTTCGTAAACAAGATGCTGTGATCGCCGCGTATTCCGCTGTCTAATGCCCCTACAATCGCCATCGCTCCAATCACAAAAATTAACGTTCCTGTCACAAAGCCTTGTGAAATACTGAATGTTTGCTTGTCATTTTGCTGTGATTGAAATTTCCGTTCAATCATATTGCCTAAAAGGTTTAGCTTTTCATCTAAATCGATAAACTCACCAATAACCGCTCCAATGGCTAAGCTCAAAATCACAATTAAAAACTGATGGCTTTTAAAGCCCATTTGTAAACCGAGCGTAATAACGGATAAACCCATCACTTGCATCACCGTCACGCTGACTTTTTCAGGAATGCGGTGAGCAAGCTTGCCCATTAATGTTCCTATCACAATCGCTACTCCATTCACCAATGCTCCTATAATAAACATGGTGTCACCTTTACTGTGAATAATACCGTTTCTTTTTTCATTCTTTCTACTTCCTCTCCGTTCCGCACTAGCTGTATCAAACACACTAAATTTTAACACAAAATTCTTGTAATTATTAAAAAAAGAAAAAAAGCATAAGCTCAGACGAGCTTATGCTTTTTTATTAAAATGTAATAACGTCTTTTGTCCCTTGCTTTTGATAGCCTGTTTTTAACAGCTTCACTTCTTTATCCGCTGGCAAGTTGGTAAATACAACCGGTGTCACAATAGAAGGTGCATGCTTTTTAACATACTCTAAATTCACTTGTAAAAGTGGCGTTCCTTGTTGAACGCTGTCCCCTTCTTGAACAAGCGCTTCGAATCCTTCTCCTTTTAAATTCACCGTATCTAATCCAACGTGAATCAGGATTTCAATTCCTTCTACTGTTTTTAATCCAATCGCATGTTTTGTTGGGAATACGGTCATTACTTCGCCGTCAATCGGTGATACGAGCGTTCCTTCAATAGGTTCAATCGCAAAACCGTCGCCCATCATTTTTTGTGAAAACACTTGGTCTTCCACTTCACTAAGTGGCTTAACCACACCTTCAAACGGTAAAACAAACTCTGTTTGTGCATCTGCTTGAACCGCCTGCTGTTCGACAGGTGCAGCTGTTGACGCTGTGCCGTATTTAACTAATTGATTCATTGCGTCTGCAACAAACTCTACTTCTGTTCCGACAATTACTTGAACATTTGTTTTGCTGAGCTTCATAATTCCTCTCGCTCCGTGGCGCTTTAAGGCAGCTTCGTTAATGTTGCTAGCATCAGCTACTTGTAAACGAAGACGAGTCGCACAGTTATCAATCACGGTTAAGTTTTCTTTTCCGCCTAAATCTTCAATAAAATAAGACGCCATATCCACATATTTATCGCCTGTTGCCACAACCGTTTCATTTGACGTATCTACTTCTTCATCATCTTCACGTCCCGGTGTTTTTAAATTTAAAGCTTTGATCAGCGTGTAGAAAATGACAAAGTAAATGACTGCATACACAATGCCAATTCCCGCTAACAGCAGCGGTTTTTGTGAAATTCCATAGTTTAAGAAGAAATCAATGGCCCCTGCTGAAAATCCAAACCCAGCGTGAATACCAAGAGCAACGGCTAAAGCCATCGAAATTCCTGTTAAAACTGCATGAATAACATATAATAGCGGTGCTACGAACATAAATAGAAATTCAATTGGTTCTGTAATTCCCGTTAAAAAAGAGGTAACAGCAAGTCCGATTAACATACCGCTGACTTGTTTGCGCTTTTCTTTTTTGGCTGCTGCAACCATCGCAAGCGCAGCTGCCGGTAAACCAAACATCATAACCGGGAAGAATCCAGACATGAATGTTCCTGCCGTTGGATCTCCTTTAAAGAAACGATTCAAGTCTCCCGTTACGCCGTGATAGTCTCCGAATACAAACCATACTAAGCTGTTTAACACGTGATGCAGTCCAATTGGAATCAATAGACGGTTTAAAAATCCGTATATACCTGCACCAAGCGCTCCTGCTCCTGTAATCCAAGTTCCTAAGTTGTTAATTTGATCTTGAATCGGCGGCCAAATAACGCCAAAGATTCCTGCAAGCGCAAGCATAACGACTGAAGTAACAATCGGTACAAACCTCTTACCTGCAAAGAAGCCGAGCCACTCGGGCAGCTTAATCGCTGAGAAACGATTGTATAATAGACCAGCCGTTACCCCTGAGACAATCCCGCCGAGTACACCCATGTTAATATCTTTATCAATAGCTACAGTCCCTTTTGTTAAAACAAAATAACCGACTACTCCGGCAAGTGCTGCTGCGCCGCTTCCATCTTTTGAAAGTCCTACAGCAATCCCGAGTGCAAACAGTAAAGCTAAATTCGCAAAAATCGCATCTCCGGCTTGAGCCATGAATGGAATATCCAATAAGTCTTTTTGACCCAAACGAAGAAGCAACGCCGCAGCAGGTAATACTGCTATTGGCAGCATAAGCGATTTACCAATACGTTGTAAAAAATTCAGCATGTTTCTATCCCCTTTGTAAAACGTATTTAACCCGATGTTACGAGCAAGGATTTTCGTAACAATATTTATCGGATGACAAGTTACCGCATTCATCCCCAGCTTTTGATAAGTTGTTCATCAGCTGAAATAATGATGGCGGTTTCACTGCATGGACTCATACTAGCACATAAAATATATAGTTGTCTATACCAATTTTATTTTTACAAACCTTTATATATCAATGTTAAAAGCCCTTACAAACTTTTCTATTTTTATAAAAACACCCAACTGGTCTAGACAACTATTCCAAAAAGCGTTACACTTACATTATTACAACGAGCAAAGGAGTGTATGTATGGATACACATTCATCCATCATTATTTATAATGTAACCGTTTATAGTGAAAATCAGACATTAAAAAATGGGTATATTAAACTAACGAATAAAAAAATTACTGAAATTGGAGATATAAATCAATACGTACGTCAGCCAAATGATCACGTAATTGAGCTTTCTCCTTCCTATAAAGTTATTCCCGGTGCCATTGATGTGCATATTCATGGCGTTAACAATGCGGATGCCATGGACGGTACAGCAGAAGCATTAAAAACAATGGCACGCACGCTTCCAAAAGAAGGTACAACAAGCTTTCTAGCAACCACTATGACGCAATCGAATGAAGCGGTTGAAAAAGCTCTTCGCAATGCCGGCGCTTATATAGAAGAACAAACAAGCACGGAGGCTGAAGTAGTTGGTATTCACTTAGAAGGTCCGTTTATTTCACCAAAACGTGCGGGTGCACAGCCGCCTACTCACATTCAAGATTCGAATGTGTCACTGTTTCAAGAGTGGCAAAAAGCAGCCAGAGGACATATTAAACTTGTCACATTAGCTCCTGAGCAGCCAAACGGTTTAGCACTGACTTCACATTTAAAAGAAACAAATGTTGTCGCTTCAATTGGCCACTCGGATGCCACATATGATCAAGTTGGTGAAGCCATCGAAGCAGGAGCGTCTCATATTACGCACTTATATAACGGCATGCGCGGTCTTCACCATAGAGAGCCTGGCGTATTAGGCGCCGCTTATTTGAGAGATGAATTATTTGTAGAGCTGATTACAGACGGCATCCACTGCCGACCTGAAATGGTCAAGCTTGCGTACGATCAGATTACAAGTGAACGCATGATTCTCATCACCGATTCTCTTCGTGCTAAATGGCTTAAAAATGGTACGTATGATTTAGGAGGACAGCCTGTTCACGTAAACGATACAACGGCTACCCTTGCAGACGGAACATTAGCAGGAAGCATCTTAAAGATGAACGATGCAATCAAAAACACGATGAGCTTTACGAACTGTTCATTAGAAGACATCGTAAAAATGACCGCTGAAAACCCAGCAAAACAGCTTAATCTGTTCGATACAAAAGGAAGCATCAAGATTGGAAAAGATGCAGATATCGTGGTGTTAAATGAAAACTTAGATGTTGAAATGACATTTTGCCGAGGCGCATTGAGCTTTCAAAAGGAGGACTAACAATGAATATCATCCAAGTGAAAAATTACAGTGAAATGAGTGCAAAAGCAGCTGATATGCTGATTAGCAAACTTCATGAAAATCCAAATATCAATTTGGGACTTGCAACAGGAGGCACACCTAAAGGATTATATGACCGCTTAATTCAAGATCATAATGAGCACGGCACGTCTTACAAACACGTTACTTCATTTAACTTAGATGAATATGTCGGAATGAAGCCACAAGATCCAAACAGCTATCACTACTATATGGCAGATGCGTTATTTAATCACATTGACATTGACGTAAACAACACGCATGTTCCTAACGGTCTAGCTGATACTCCTGAAGAAGAATGCCGACGCTACGATGAAATGATTCAAAATCACGGAGGCATTGACCTTCAAATCCTTGGAATCGGCCAAAACGGACATATTGGCTTTAACGAACCGGGTACGTCATTCAACTCTCCTACTCATATTGTGACGTTAGAAGAGTCAACGCGAAAAGCCAATGCGCGCTACTTTAATTCTCTTGATGAAGTGCCTACTCAAGCTATTACAATGGGAATTGAATCAATTATGAAAAGTAAAGAAATTTTACTGCTTATCTCCGGAGAAGCCAAAGCAGAAGCCATGTATCAACTGCTTAACAGCGAAATCACAGAAGACTTTCCTGCTTCTATTTTAAAAAAGCATCCTTGTGTTACAATTATTGCGGACCAAGAAGCTTTAGCTAAAGTATCGACTACAGTTTAATTTGTATCGATGTAGAAAATCCAAATATGACTAAAGAGCGGTCAATTTGAATTTTCTAGCCCTAAGCGGATGCCGCCCCCCTTACGGGATAGGCATCCTCCGCTTATGTGAACCTTTGAAAGAATAGTCAAGTAGTCTATCCCGGCTATAATCAATCAGTCTTTATGAAAGAAAGATATCTGGTTATTAAATAAAATGTATATAGATACCATGCCTCCTCATCTCTTTTAGATGAGGAGGTTTACATAAAGGAGAGAACTCAAGTGATTGATAAAAGCTCACCTCTTCCGATTTACTATCAAATTGAAGAACAATTAAAAAAACAAATTGAAAAAGGCGAGTTAAAACCAAATGATTCACTTCCTTCTGAACGAGAGTTTGCAGAACGATTTGAAATCAGCAGAATGACCGTTCGCCAAGCGATTAACAATTTAGTAAACGACGGTTATTTATATCGTCAAAAAGGACGCGGCACCTTTGTGTCTGAAAAAAAGCTTGAGCAGCAGCTTGTTGGATTAACGAGTTTTACAGAAGATATGAAAGCGCGGGGAATGGTGCCAAGCAGTAAATTGCTGAGCTTTGAAATTATTGCGGCTTCAGAGAAAATTGCCGAGCAGCTGCAAATTTCCCTGCATGCACCCGTTTATGAAATCAAGCGTATTCGTTTAGCTGATGACGTGCCCATGGCGCTTGAAAGCGTATATGTATCCGCTAACCTAGTCAAAGGATTAACAGAATCCATTGTTAATGACTCTCTCTATCGCTATATTGAAGAAGAGCTGGGGCTGAAAATTGGAGAAGCCAATCAAACGTTAGAATCCATTTTAGCTTCTGAAACCGAAGTGAAGCATCTTGGAATCAGCTCATATTCACCGGTTCTACTGATTCAAAGAAATACGTATTTGCAAGACCGCACGCCGCTTGAAGTGGTGAAATCTTCGTACCGGGCAGACCGCTATAAGTTTACGATTAACATGACACGATCTTAACTAAGGAGTTTTTTTATGTCTAGTTTATATCTACAGGAACTAACAAAACTGCTTGCTAAAGTGGAGGCGCATGAACAGCAGGCAATGGAATCCGCAGCTGAGAAAATCTCACAGCAATTAGCTTCTCATCACCTCATTCATTTATTTGGGTGCGGTCATTCTCATATTTTAACGGAAGAAGTGTTTTACCGTTCCGGGGGGCTTGCACCGATTCATCCTATTTTTGTAGAAGAACTGATGCTTCATAAAGGAGCTTCGCGCTCTTCACAGTTAGAGCGTAAAAACGACTATGCATACACCTTTATGGAAAAAGAAGATATCATACCAGGTGATATTATGATTGTGATTTCTACGTCGGGCGTAAATCCCGTTCCCATTGATGTGGCCTTAATTGCAAAAGAAAAAGGTGCCTTTGTTATCGGACTTACCTCTCCTTCTTATGCCGCAAGCCGGGCTTCGCGACATAAAAGCGGAAAGTACCTTCATGATGTCGTTGATCTTGTCGTTAATAATCATATTCCAAAAGGAGACGTTCTTCTTCATCAGCAAGACATTTCCTTCGCTTCTGGCTCTACAGTAATTGGAGGCGCTATCTTAAATGATATCCTATCTAGAGCCATTCAAAAACTGCTTAGTCGCGGCATCACGCCGCCTGTCTTTTTAAGCGGAAATATGGAAGGTTCAGATGAACATAACCAGCGGTTGATTGATGCTTACAAAGGAAGAATTACTGCTCTATAGAAAACAGCCCATGCGGCTGTTTTTTTGTACAAAAAAAAAGATGCTTGAAAGCATCTCATCAAAGTCGGACTGTACGATTTGGACTAGATCTCCTCTTTATCAGTAGAAGTCTTGTTCACAGCACCATAACCTACTTATCCGACATAATTACTATGTTTAACATAAGTATACTCTTTTATACGTTTGGTGTCAAATGAGTTATAAGAAATTTCGTAATGCCTCATTTAAAGATTTTCTTACGGTAATGTTCCAACTGACTTTTTGCTTCTTTCATAATAGTTATATGTATGATTTCATCCGTGATGTTAAAATAATTGTCTCCGTACTGATAGTCATCTATCATGTCACTAATTTCAAGCCAACTTACTAATTCAGTCGGACAGTCGAGCTCAATGAACATGGTGTATAAGTGATTTGCTTCCGTCAGCGCCATCTCTTCATGTTGCACATTTGTTTGAAGCCGCATATAGATCAGGTAATCTGTACATTCCTGTTCACTCGGCTCCGGCAAAGAAAGCTCTTTTGAAGTACGATGAAAGTAATCTTCTATTTCAAAGAGATTATAGGGTGGCCGGAGGGAAGCCAAAATAGAAAGAGACAAAGAATCCTGTTCATGTTCCAGCATAGAAAGTGCCCATGGTAAATAATGTTTTTCTGCTGTGACACTCTTTTGATAAATGTGGTAAAAGAGCTCGCGTGTATCCATAGAACTCCTCCTTCTTTTTTCATGCCGATACAATTTCGAATAGTTTACCATACTTATAGATTTTATATATAAATTCCTACCGAAGTTTTATATAAGATTTCTTTTTACATCTCACAAAAAAGAACCTGCATCAAAACTGATACAGGTTCTTCTCTTATTATTTCATGTTCATTTGCCCTTGTGAGGCCCTTTCGCTACGTATATCGGTTCATAACGAGAGTGCCAATTGTCAGATCAGAATATCTGCTTTTCATGTGAGGTAATACGTTTGCTGAAGTTGCTGTTAAGTCTTCCAAAACTAAATCAGTCCCTTCGTGAAGCTAAGTATTTACCTTTCACAGTAGCCTTAGAAAAATTTCTATCGGCTCTGTACTATGTGTATACCACGTTTCAATTGAACTAAACGAAAAAAAATCATTTTAATCAAAAAAATTCTCATCACAGGGATATAGCAATTAACAGTGGATTACAAATGTAGCTTTAACCCTTCATGAGAAGCTGTAAATCCAAGCTTTTGATAAAAATGCAAAGCCTCTGACCGTTCTTTATCAGTTGTTAATTGTACTAAATGACAATTACGTTCTTTGGCTCGTTCAATCGCCCATGTAATCAGCTGATATCCAGTCCCTTTCCCGCGCTCTGACGAAGCGGTTCGGACTCCTTCAATGGTTGCTCTCCATCCGCCTTGTCGTGCTATATGGGGCGTAAAAGTAATTTGTTGAACACCTATTACTTCATTATCTTTACATGCGACAATCAGTTCATTGTTTGGATCTGCGTCAATCGCCTGAAATGCTTGAATATAACAGTCTGGAAGCGGTAATTCGTAGCGCTCGCGTTTGCTTCCTAGTATATCATCAGCAAGCATTTGAACAATTTGATCTAAATCTTCCCGCACTGCTTCTCTAAAAGTTATTTCTCTCATTTCATACAGCACCTTTCCCGTGTCTATTTATTATGTTAAAAAGAACACTGACGAACAAACTCAGAACCGACGCCACAAACAAAGCAATCGCTAAAGCACCAAGGCCCATTCCTTCAAAACCTCCAACTCCAAGTATGCTATATAAAAATAGAAATATGCTTATTAGCATGCTGCTAAGTGAAATTCCGTACTGCACAGGTGAGTTCTTTCTATAGAAGAAGTACGATGTACCAAAAAGCAGAAAAAAGAAAGCACTCATTAGTCCAAATAAAGAAATCATTTATAATCTCCGCTCCCTCCCAAAAGGAATTTATATCCATTATATACTACCATTTTTATTTATTCTATCTATATTAATAGGCTTGCAGCCACAACTAAATAGACATGACCAAAAACGGCCATGTCTATTTTTCTACTATATTAAAAAGAAAATTCTTTGAACCAAAAAGAATAAGGGGCTAAACAAGCTTCATCAATTTCATTCATACGTTTTTTGCATCGCTGCAGCACCTCAGCAGGAATGTGTCGCTCTAAGTATGCAGATTCTCCGTTAGCTTGAATCGTTTCTTCTACTAGTTCTTCAAACACATCTAAGCATGCTAAAAACTGTGGAAAAGTTGTATTAACAAAGCGCTCGCAGTCATCATTGGACGTATCGAGCAGCACAACTGAACCGTTTTTCTGATGAAGACAAATTGGATCTCCAGCGCCTGTTGTTCCTAAAAGCCAATAGTGTTGGTAACGAGATGATAACTGAAATGTTTCGCATAAAGTTGTTAGCTTTCCTTTTGATGAAACGAATTCTAGAAATGGTGAAGCTTCTTTTGGCAATCCTTTTTCTGTTAGCAACTTCTTTGTCTCTTTATCAATATCAAGGGGTGCAAGCTGTTCGGCATCAAACTTCATTCGCTTTTCCTGTCGTTGCATCACATTTGACAACTTCTTTCACTCCTTTTCACCATTTGCTCTTTCTTTGCTTTTGTTTATTATAAAAGAAATCCGGCTCGTATTATATGCTACAAATGAACTTAATTAGACTGAAAATTTTTCCAATCTTTATTTATATAGCCCGATTTCCTCTTTATAAACACAGGTAAAAAGAAACCGATCAGATTTTCTCCAATGAATTCTGCTTTTAAAAATAATTCTCATTCCCTTCTTCCCTTTTCAGCGTACTCTCGCCTTTTATAAATAGACTCACTCTTTATTTTGCCAATTTTTTCTACTTTTTGCAACTAGGACTTATCTCACCATTTTTCATGCGAGATTAATAACTTGACAGAATTTTAAAATAAGCAACAGTAATTATTTACAAATTTTTAAACTTTATGGTTTAATAGGTATGTAATTCCTAGTTTTTACTATATTTTTTGGAGGTTTAACATGAAAAAAGGGTCAATTTATCGTTTTATTGCTTTTGCTTTAATGTTCACCTTGTGTTTTAGCCAATTAGGCTTATTGAAAACACAAGCAGCAGGCAATCCTCCTGCTAATGAAAAAACATTAAGCATTGGTAAAGCAGCAAAAGGAACATTTACAGAACCAGAACAAGCACATTGGTACAAGATTAATCCTTCTAAGCAAGATGTAGCAAAGTTTTCACACTACCGAATTAAGCTGCAAAGTGATGATGAAGTAAATATCACGGTTTACTCTAGTCTTGAAAATGCCAAAAACAACGTGGCATTTGACCGTTATATGGGATACTCTTACAAAGACGAGCCTGCTCAACTTGATTTTCCAATTGCTTGGACAGGCCCTTATTATGTGAAAGTTGAGTATTACGGAAGCGAAGACGGCATGATTGAAGAGGATGCAGAAGATGGTTCAACTTCTCCAGAACCTGAGCCCGAAGAAAAAACAGAAGTTCCTTATACAATCAGCTATGAAGGCGCTTCACTTCCCCCTTCTCAAATGGTGGCAGAAGAATGCCCGGCTGAATTAAGTACAAGCCAAAAAGAAAACGGAAAAGGTATTTTAAAAGATTTGCGTACAATTCGTGACGCTGTGCTTTCAAAAACAGCAAGCGGAAAAGACCTTTCTTCTCTTTATTACAAAGCAGCTCCGTTTATCAGTTCTAAAATGATTATCGATAAGTCGATGCGTGAACAAGTATACAAAGATTTAGTTCAGCTAAAGAGTTTATTTACAGACGTGGCGAAAAACGGCGCATCAAGCACATATATGATTACAAGCGCTGATCAAAAAGCAATCAATGATCTATACAGCATCGCGTACAAATCTGTGCCAGCTCCTTTAAAGAAAGACTTAGAAAAAGTAGCAGCACAGACAAAATTAAAAGACGTAACGGACTTAAATGTCTCGTCTGTATTAGTAAGAGCTAAATTAGTAAGCGCGAACAGCGTGTCAACAAAAGCTGAAACTCGCTATATTGTTAAATTAAAAGATGGTGCAAATGCAAAGTCATTTAAAACAAAAGCACAGTCAAAATCAGCAAGCATTGAATCTATTAATCCATTAAAAGAATCAGCTGCTTCTTTTGATAATATGTTTGTTATTCAATTAGATGATAGCAATGCAAAAAGTTTCAGCACGTCATCTGCTCAAGGTAAAATGACGGCAAAACAAATTGAAGCACTTCCTGAAACTGAATTTATCGAGCCGGTTCAAGAGTACCATGCCCTTTCAATGGATTCACAATACCCATATCAATGGTCATTAAACAACACGGGTAAAAATGATGGCACTCCACATGCTGATATTCAATTTGAATCGCTTGAAAAATTACTAAACAGCCAAAAGTTAAAAGATACGGTTATTGCCGTTGCGGATACAGGCGTCGATTCATCACTAGCTGATTTAAATGGCGTCGTGGATACAAAAGCAGGCTATAACTACGTTGATCGTTCGTCGAATGCAACTGACGACAACGGACACGGAACGCACGTAGCGGGTATTATCGCAGCCTCTGCAAACAATAACTATTCAATGGCCGGCATTAATTCTCACGCTAAAATCTTACCGGTTAAAATTCTAGACGCATCTGGAAGCGGAGATACAGAACAAATTGCGTACGGTATTAAATACGCGGTCGATCACGGTGCAAAAGTCATTAACTTAAGCCTTGGCGGATCTTACAGCCGCGTACTTGAATATTCATTAAAATATGCATACGACCATAACGTAACGGTTGTAGCAGCAAGCGGAAACGACGGTATGGAAGAGCTCTCTTACCCTGCTTCTTCAAACTATGCCATTTCAGTCGGCGCATCAAACCGTTTAGATATCGTATCTGACTACTCAAACTACGGAAAAGGATTAGATATTACAGCTCCAGGCTCTGATATTCCAAGTCTTGTTCCAGACGGAAACGTCACTTATTTAAGCGGAACATCAATGGCAACCCCTCACGTGGCAGCCGTTGCGGGGTTATTATTATCACAAAACCCAGGTTTAAAGCCAAAAGACGTTGAAAAACGCTTAACGGATACAGCTAAAGATATTAAATTTGATGAAAAAGATGCTCCTGTATACGATGATGGAGAAAGTCCAGCAGAACCCCCTGCTCCAGGCTACGATTACGTATCAGGATGGGGACGTTTAAATGCGTACAGCGCGGTAAGTGCACAGCAGCTGCAAGCGCAGGTAAATACACTAATCAGCACTCAAACAACTGTTACAGGTAAAGCTCAAAACGGTTCAACTGTTAAAGTGATGAACGGTTCAAAAACACTTGGTACAGCCAAAGCTGATGCAAAGAATACGTTCTCTGTGAACATTCCAGCTCAAAAAGCAGATACCGTTTTGCAAGTGATTGTAACGAATGGAGAAGCTAATACAAGCATTCGTGCAGTTGTTCAAAAAGCACCTGCCAAACCAACGGTAAAAGCCGTGACTAATAAAGATGAATATGTAACAGGAACGGCTAAAGTGAATTTTACTGTAAATGTTAAAAACAGCGCCAAAAAAGTGATTGCTTCGGCTAAAGCTGATGCAAAAGGTGCATTCCAAGTGAAAATTCCAAAACAAAAAGAAAACACACTCTTGTACATCACAGCTACAAACAGCCAAAACCAAGAAAGTGAAGAAGTAAAAGTATCGGTGCGCGACGTCATTGCCCCAAATGCACCTCAAGTGAATCCAGTCAGCGACGCAGATACAGCTATTAAAGGAACAGCAGAAGCAAACACATCCGTTGTAGCCAAAGTGAACAACAAAGAAATCGGCAACACAAAAGCCAACGCAAAAGGTCAGTACAGCATAACAATTAAAAAACAAAAAGCAGGTACAGCAATCAGCGTAACAGCAGCAGACGCAGCCAACAACACAAGTAAAGCAACAACGAAAACAGTTACAAAATAAACAAAAAGGCACTTGGCTTATGGCCAAGTGCCTTTTTGTTATAAAAGCTGTTTGTTTTTAAAGTATTTCCACATTCCCCACGTTAACACAATTAACATAACGATAATAACAGCAGTAGCCCAGTGGGAATTTTGATATGGAATCGGTACGTTCATCCCAAAAAATCCGGTTACGAATGTTAGCGGAAGCATAATCGTTGAAATCAACGTTAAGACATTCAGCTTTTCAGATGAAGTTGCATTGGTAATAGAATAATACGTATCAAGTGCACTGTTTACGAGGTCTCTAAACGTTTCAGCAGAGTCTACAATACGCTCTAAGTGGTCTAGCAAGTCAATGTAGAAAGGAACATTTTCTTCTCGTATATCGAATTTCCACTTTCCATTCACCGTTAAAAAAATTCGGCGCTGAGGCAGAATAACGCGCCGGATTAAGATAATCGTTCTTTTTAACGCCAAGAACTCTTCCGTCACTCCGCGCACTTCTTTGTTGTAGATTTCATCTTCTAATTCATCAATACGCATGTCAATTCGGTCTAAAATCGGGAAGTATTCGTCCGTGATGCCATCAATCAAGGCATATAGTAAAAAGTCGGCGCCGCGGTTCATAAACTTTGGATAGCGTGAGCATACAGCATCCATTTTGCGAAGCCAGCCCATTTTATGTTTATGAATCGTCACTACGTAATTTGATCCGACAAAGGCATTTAACTCAAGCGTGGTAATCTCATCATCACTTTCTTCGTTATAGCGAAGCGCGTGAAAAACGAAAAATTTATAGTCTTCGTAATCATCCATTTTAGCGCGAGGACTGTCGTGTAAGCAGTCTTCAATTGCCAATGGGTGAAAATCGAATAATTTAGCAATTTGAGCAAGCTCTTGTCCGTGGACATCATACAGATCAATCCACAGCAAATTATCAGGATTGCGCAATTTCTCATGCACTTCTCCTAAATCAAGATTCGTTACCATTTCTTTTGTTTCATCATCATATAAGTATGTTTTAATCATTGATTTTTCACCTCACATCATTGAGGCATTAAGGAGTATTTTCCTTCGTTGAAATGAGAGGAACATATCCACCTTTGTTGCCCCTATCTTGTTTTGCAGTAACCTTCATCGAAATGGGGTCATCAGTGCCCATTCATCTCACCTCCTAATTAGTTGAAGGAACGCTGACTTGTAATACAGCTACTTCACAAAGTTTAATTTTAACATACAATCGAACTCTAGCGTAGCGCTTTTTTCAAAACGTTTCCCTCTCTATTTTAAAGTTTTAAACAAAACTTCCGATACTATAAAAGCAGTTATTATGCACTTGTTTTATGAATGCTTTACTAGTATACCCGCTATTTAATAATACGACAGTACTCACAATCGGTAACTAAAACCTCTTGAATATTCCCACAAAGGTTCACCTAAGCGGAGGCCACCAACCCCGTAAGGGGGGTGACCTCCGCTTAGGTCTAGAAAATCTCACATGACCGGTCTGTGGTCATGTGAGATTTTCTACATCGATAAACATTATATTCGTAATGAGGAAAAACGTGTAGGAATTTTCAGATTTTAATCGAATATTTACTTAACAAACTTAGATTACGAAAAGGACTGATGATACATGCATTTTAAACGTGAAGAACCGTGTCGTTTTTTATTTGAGACTCCCATCGTTGGAACGTTTTCCATTGCTAAATATGACAACAAAGAAATCGATTCTAAGCCCGGTCCTTTGTCTGTTATCGACCTTTCACCCAAAGGAATCAAAATAATCACGCCGCTTGATTTACCTATTTTCAACCATCAAATTCAGCTAAAAATCAGCTTTTATTTAAATGAAAAACCTATCCATATTACCGGACTTTGCGTGTGGAAAGAAAGACGGCACACAGAATACCTTTATGGCATTGAAGCGTTTAACGATGTGGAAGAACAAGCGATCTTAATTACAGAACTCAAGATCTATGCCAAGAAAAAGCGAGATACGCAATAAAAATAGCACTCATTTGTTTTACTCCTCTTTTAAGATGGCAATACTACGAACGACTTCGATAGAAAAAGGTGAGACGATGAGCAGCAAAGCAAAAAAAGAGTGGATTGGCGGTCTCGTACTATTTTTACTCGTCAGTTTTGTCAGCATCACATTTGCAGGCTATCATACGGTGAAAGCTGCCGTTGCTCAAACGTATGTACCGCTTGAGCATGAAAACAAAACACACGTCAATTTAAAAAAAGGGCAACCGTTTTCCCTGCTTTTAATTCAAGAAAACCATCAAAATACGTCATTTGTGTATATGACTGTTAATAAGCAGCATGAATCGATAAAAATGACCCACTTGCCAGGATCAACTCAGCTCGGCAGTGAAACGCTACGGACGATTTATCATCGAGGAAACATGAATACTGTCGTACAGAAAGTCGAAGCATATGCAAAGCTTCCTGTTGATTACTATGTCAAAATGAATCAGCAGTCCGTCGTCGACGCTGTAGACAAACTAGGCGGCATTATCGTCACAAACAAACATGCTTTTGAACACAGCAACATCGTTTTTCCAAAAGGATCGATTCGTCTTAACGGAAAAGAAGCGCTTGTTTTTTTAAAGCAGCGTAATGAACAAGACGTCTTTACTGCGCACGAAAGACAGCTTTCTGTAGCGAAAGCCATTTTCAGCCAAGCAGCTACGGTTCCCAATGTTACAAAGCTTCATTCTCTTGTATTTACGCTGGCTGATCACATCGAAACCAACGCAACATTTAATGATATCAAACGCATTCAAAAAACCTACAAACCGGCAATTTCTCACGTAGACAAGCAGCAGTTTCCGCAAAATGAATGGAACCAAAAACAAGTCACAATGCGGCTGCACAAGCACTTAGAACGTACCGAGCTGTTTTTATAAAAAACGCCTCACGAAAAAAACCATTGACCGCAGGCTCAATGGTTTTTTATGCTACTTATCTTCAGCAGGCACAACTTTCTCATTTATTTTAACAACAACCTTTTCATCACGTTCATCTTTAAGATAGCTTTTTTGATAAAAAGAACTATCATTAGGCGGTCCAATCACAACCGTATCCGTAATCGGAGCGACGGCTTCTGCTACTTCGTTTGCGCTTACTCCGTATGCTTTTTGAAACACGATAGGAGGCGTTAAGCGCAGCACGTCAGACCCTTCTGTAGACTCAAATTGATCATTGTTAAAAAAGAGATGAAGATGCGCTTCTTCCGATAACGGTTCAATCCAGTGCCACCAGCCCATTGGTATAAAAACAACTTCGCCTTCTTTTATTCGGTAATTGTGCATGCTGCTTGTATCAGGGTCCAAGATAGATACTTGCATTTCACCTGAAACGACGACATCTAATTCCCACGCGTTTGGATGCCAGTGCGGCTCTCTCATATGCCCTTTCGTCATATATAAATCAACAAAAGCACCTCCCAGCATGGCAGGCAGCTGAGTTGAGGTTAATCGATACGCTATATTTTGATCATTTCGTTTGAACAGGACATTTTGCTTATAATTCACTGACAGATTAGGCGTGCCTGAGCTTTTTTTAATATTTGAATTATCCGGCACAAATCCAGATTTACTCATAGTGTCATACCCTCTTTTCATCAAAAAGTTATATGCACTATCATATTAAAACTCTTAGATAAGGGTGTTTTAATTAGAAAAAATAAAAAACGAGCGCTTCCGCTCGTTTTTCATCCGACAAGACGTTCAATTTTCTTTTTCTTCCATACAAATTGATAATAGCTATACTGCAGGATTAAGCTGACAACAAACGCTGCTGGATATCCAATCCAAATTCCTTTGATCTCAAGAGACGTGAACTGCGATAGTACGTAAGCTACGGGCACTTCTACACACCAAATAGCCATAATGCTAAACACTGTAGGCCAAAGCACCGTACCGCTTGCTCGCATCGTGGCGGTAATAATTTGCGCATGCCCGAAGATTAAGTAGCTCCAAAGCGTTATCACTAACAGCTCTTGAGCAATATCGAGCGTGTGCTGACTTGTTAAAAACAGCGCTAAAATTTGATTGGAAAAGAGATAAATAAGTAAAATCAATACACTGCCAATAACGTAATTCAGTATAATTCCGGAGCGAATAACTTCTTTTAAACGCTCAAATTTATTGGCACCAATCGACTGCGCGGCAAAGATAGAAACCGCAATTCCCAAGCTGATTGCCGGCATTTGTACATAGCTTGCCACTTGGTTCACCGCTCCGTACGCCGCTGTAGCATCCGAACCAAATCCGTTTACAAACGTAATGACCGCAATTTCAGAAAGAGAAACTAAAATCATATTGATACTCGCTGGAATCCCTAAACGCATGAGCAGCTTTAAAAGCGTTCCATCCATCTTTAACGAAATAGATGAGTCAAACTTTAACGGATGATTTTTCTTGCGCAAATAGACGATCATAATGATAAATGTTAATACGGTGGAAAATACCGTTGCGTACGCGGCGCCGTATACACCAAGCTTTGGCACTCCTATCCATCCAAAAATTAAAATTGGAAGGAAAATGATGTTTAAGACCGTACTCACAACTAAAAAGTAAAAAGGCGTTTTAGAGTCTCCGGTTCCGCGCATAAACGTCGTATAAACAAAGTATAAAAACAAAACAGGAATCGCAACAAACAAAATGCGCGCATAGTGAACCGTTACGTCAATAATATTAGCCGGCGTTCCCATAATCCGAAGAATATCCGGAGCAAATATGCTTCCTGCAACAGCAAGCACAATTCCGACTAAAAACGTAAACGTCAGCGTTGTACCGATAATTTCTTTGACTCGTTTTTCATTTTGTGCGCCGTACGCTTGCCCGATTAAAATTGAACTTCCCGATCCAATTCCAATCGAAAACGATACGAGCAGAAAAAACAGAGGAAAAAAAGCGGAAATAGCGGCTAACGCGTCAACTCCAAGCGCTCTTCCGACAATAATACTTCCCGCCAGCTGTCCAACTGACTGCATGGCGTTGCTTAACATGAGCGGAATCAAAAATACAAGCATCAGCTTACTGACGGATTTTTCTGATTCCACTACTTCACTTTTTACACGTTGATCTTTCACACCTATTTCTCCTTTGTATCAGCTTTAGGCGAATGATAGCCTTTTTCGCCGTAAGGCTGCAGCTTCTCTAACCATTTCGCTTCCAGTTTCAGCAAATCCTTTTTTGAAAGTGCTTTTTCTTCTTCTCTTTTAATCGTTTCAAGCATCTCAATTGAAAAAGCATCCGCTCCGTACGTATTCCACTCGTCTTGAAGCTCTTTATTTTGATGAGTATTCGTCTTTAACGTGAACTTTACACCGTTTAACGTTTTGATATTAGGCGTAGAGCCAATGTAAATCTTATGGTTGTGAAGGTTTTTTATTTGATACACGCCGCCTTCTGTTTTTATTTCTTTCGCTAGCTGTTTCATTTGTTTTTTATAGTCTTTTGAATTGGTACTCATCTTTGTCTCTCCCTTTCTCCAGTAGCTGCTTCCATCTGCGCTGCGCTCTAAAAAACCGTACTCAATTAAATAACGTCGCAGCACGGCATAGTCGTCATAAAAAGGTGTTAAAATATCATTTACTTCTTTTTCGGTATACGTTGCACCAAACTTAAAATGCCCGCTTAATTCTTCAAGAACAACGAGACGGTGTTTTTCTTGCAAGTGAAATGTACGAAGCGGTCCATTCAAACCTTGCGGAAAGTTCTTCGCTAAAATTTTTTCACGTTCTTCATCACTTATGCTGTAGCGCTGACTTCTTTTAGGAGCTTTATTTGATGCGGGTAGCTTCTTCTCTTCTTCCCCGTCGTTCAACAGTTCCATCAGCGTTAAAAACACTTTTGCTTGACGCTCTTTTTTCTTTAAAGTAAATCGGTGATTCCGAATGGTGGATGAACTGCCGATTCCCATTTCTTTTTGAATATCACTATCGCTTTTTCCTTCCTTAAAAAACTTCACTAAATTTTTTTGATGATCAGAAAGACCGGTTACATCTTTATCTAGCTCTATTAAATGATGGAACACAGACCCATGCTCTTGTTCAACATGAAGCTTCATATAACGTTTGGCTTCATAAAAAACACCTTCCATCGGATAAATAATGCCTTTTTCAAAGCTTTCACCGCACAATAAGCATTGATAGTGCTCTTCGCTTTCTGCATATCCTTTTTTCATATCATCAAAAGATGATTCCCAAAACAAATCGTTTACCATATAAATAGACACCTTTCTATTTTGTTTGTTAATTTATAAACAAATATATTATATGTTTATTATTATGTCAATCATACGTTTATGATACATAAAAAAACAGCAGTGTTCACTGCTGTTTTGTGTTCCATTCACTTAAATACGGAAAGTCCTTAGATACAACCGGTTCATCATCCAAAAGTGTAATTAACTCCAAGCGGTTGCCGTCAGGGTCATTAAAATACACGCACGCTGCCGGCATCCACGTATGAACAATGGGCTCTATTTGCGGCTTTCCAAACGAAGTTTCTTCCGGTTCAATGCCTTTTGAACGCAGCCACGTTAACGCTTCATGAATATCTGCTGCCTGGATTCCAAAGGCAAAATGGCTGGTTTTCAACTCTCTTTCGTCTGTTTCCCAAAGCCCAAGCATCTGCTTTTGTTCACCAACAAAGAAAAAAGCACAGCGCCGCTCTTTAATTCTATGAACAAACGTCAGCCCAAGACGTTTATAAAACTCAATCGAATCCTCCAAATTCCGCACCTGTACATGCGTTTCATAAATACTCTTAATCATAGCCTCTCCTCCATCCTTTTCTACTACTATAAGCCATTTCACAACAAACAGCTTCCTAACAAAGAATGAAAAATAATCAGCCTTAAGAATGAGAAACCTTCACACGAACGTACAGCTTTGAAACTCTTAAGAGCACTAAGGTTTTGACTAAGGTTTTGACTAAGGTTTTGACTAAGGTTTTGACTAAGGTTTTGAGGCCACCCCGCAAGGGGTGGTCTCAAAACCTTAGGTCTAGAAAAACCCCCATGGCTGCACTTTAGCCATGGGGGTTTTTCTAAATCGATAAATCAAGCGTTTGCTTTCGCAAGGCCGATACAAATACCGCCTGAAATAATCAGTACACTCGCAAGAGATACATAGAATAATTGACGTTTTGTTTTCTTTTCTCCCAAGAATACAATACCGCCAAAAATAGAGATAACAATACCCATTTGCGATAATGAAAAGCTTGTTGCTACGCCTAGTCTTGATTGAGATAAGAATAAGAACATATTTCCAGATGCCCAGATTAGACCTGGTAAGATATTGCGAATTGTATATTTGTTAAAAGGCTTATGTTTGTATGTAATGATTAAGCCACCAATTAACATACCGATCGCTTGCGGGAATAGAGCTGCCCATGCGTCTACGTTGAAGATACGTGCGATAACCACGTAAACTAAGAATCCAAGACTTGAAATGATAAGAGTGATAACTCCTTTTTTCGTTTGTCCTGGAGCCGCTTGTGCCCCTTCTTTTTTACCGTCTAATGAAGAAAGCACAACGCCTGCTAGTATTAAAAGGATCGCAATAGATCCAAGCACAATCGTTTGAAGCGTTGACCATTCTTTAAATACAATAACACCAAAAAGAGCTGTTGATACTAATTGCATACCAGTTGAAATCGGCATTGACTTTGAAACACCAAGGTATGGAACACTTTTAAACTGATTGCTTTGACCTACTGACCAGAACAAACCTGAAACAATTCCGACAATAACAAGCGTTGGCGTTAACACTGGCTGCACAATCATAAACTGAACAAATGAGAGAATCAATGCTCCAATAATTGTTCCAAGCGTTTGACTGTAAGGTCCACCGCCCATCTTCATACTAACTAAAATCATGCTTCCCCACGCAACGGAAGGAAGAACACCTAGCAAAATATCCATCTTTCTCTTAACCTACTTTCCTATTTCTAATCTATGTACAGTGTACGCAATAACCTGCTGCTTTTCTTTTATCAAGGGCTACGCAAAATCTATGACTCATACCACTTGAATATTCCCCAAAAGGTTTACCTATGCGGATGCTGCCTACCCCGTAAGGGGGGCGGGAGACGCTTAGGTCTAGAAAATTTGATATGACCGTTCTTTGGTCATATCAAATTTTCTACATCGATATATATATCAAACGTTTTCATAAATGACGGTAAAACTGTTATTTCTTGCTGCTCGTATTATACTAACACGAACATTTATTGTTTAGCTAGAAATTTTTTTGATTAATTTTTAAAAACAGAAAAAAATTTTTTCTTCTTGCTCCGCAGCCGGCTTCTCCCTCATATGTGATCTGCAATCAGCAGAAACTAGCGCCTCTGCTGATTGAAAATAAGAAGAGATAAAGCCTTTTCATTTTAGTTAGCTACAGGCTTACAAAATTGCTCTACTACTTCTTTGGCTGGAATCGAACTGATCGCACCTTTTCCCGTTGTCGTTAAGGCACCGCTTGCATTTGCAAAACGCAAAATAGCATCGTGGTCGCGGTCAAGAATAGCTGTTAAGTTTTCTTGTGACACATCGCGGCTTAATAGCTGATAAAGGAATCCGCCAATAAACGCATCTCCTGCACCTGTTGTATCAACAACTGTTACTTTGTAACCGTTTGATTCATAGACAGCTTGTTTTGTATAAAGCGTTGCGCCTTCTGCTCCTTTTGTGAACACAACTACCTGAACGTCACCTGTAAATAGGGACTGAATCGCTTGCTGTTCATCTTCAATGCCTGTGATAAACGATAGCTCGTCGTCTGAAATTTTGACAATGTGCGCTTGTGGAATAAATTCTAAAATCGTTTGACGACATAACTCATGGTCTTTCCACAGTGGAAGACGTACATTTGGATCAAAGCTGATAACGCCGCCTTTTTCTTTCATGCTTTTAATCGCTTTCATATGAGCGTATTTCATAGGGCTTTCAACTAAATCAACCGAACAGAAGTGAAGAACATCGTTGCTTGCAAACCAATCAGGGTTAATTTCGTCTTCTGTTAATAATAAATCTGCTGAAGGATTACGATAGAAGCTGAAATCTCTTTCTCCGTCTTCACGCAAGGAAACAAAAGCTAAAGCTGTGTTTGCTTCTTCTGTACGATAGACCATATCAGTCCCTACTCCTACTTCACGAAGCGTATCTACTAGAAAGTCTCCAAACGCATCTTCTCCAACTTTTGTAATAAGTGATGACTCATTACCGTATGTAGCAACAACTGCCGCAACGTTTGCCGGCGCTCCGCCTGGCACACGCGTAAACGATTCCACTTCTTTTAATTGAAGACCTTTTTGAGCTGGAATCATATCAATTAATACTTCACCGATACTAAATAACTTACCCATTCTATTCACCTTACTTTTCTTTTTTGTCATATTGTCATACTATGTTCCAAAAAATCCTTAAATCAAATTATACGTCCCAACCATCTTTTTCGTAAAGAGAAATTTCCAATTTATTTTAAAAAAATCGTAAATGATAGTTTTTTTCTGACCATACTTTAATTGTTAACCGCATTCCACCCCTTATCAGACCTGGGATTCCAATGATTTTCTTATGTAAAAATAGCGGGGTAAAAAAATGCAATTTCCAGTTTTGATTTTTTATCTACTCGTTTTTTCGTTCGACATTCTCCTCCTTATTCCTTCTTTATTCGCCTCGAATATGCAAATAATGATAAAAATTCGTGTTTTTATCACTATTTAAGAAGGAATACAGAAAAAAGTGTCGAATGGACTTAGGTAGGTATATGATGTTATGTATGTTACACTAAAGACAAGGCAAAGAAGGGAGAATCAGTCATGAAAATCAATGTTTTTCTAGACGACTATCGCAAATGCCCTGACGGTCATGTTTTAGCCGAAACGATTGATGAATGTATTGATCTGCTAAAATCATTCGACGTTGAACATTTGTCACTCGATCACGATTTACTGAGCAAGACACGGAATGGATTAATGCTCGTGCGTTTTATGGTAAAGCATCATTTATATGCCGATCGAATTACGATTCACTCCGCTAATCATTCAGGCAGCAAAGCAATGTACAACTGCTTTAAGGAAGCTCAAAAAGAGCATAAAATGCCAAACAACATTAAAATTCTAAGATGCCCTCTGCCTCTTCGATGATACCTGCACCCTCACACATTCATTTCAACAGAATCTGTCCGATTCAACTTTCACAGACTTCCTGTTTTTATAAAATGAAGAACGATACTGCTTGTTCGATACGTATAGATGTGAATACGCTTTAAGCAGTTTATATTATATATAGAAGAAACCGCTCTAAAATACCGTCATGATAGCTTTAAAAAGCAGACTATATGGTATAAAGAGCGGTTTTTTGCTATTTAGACAGTTTAGCAGAATCCAAGTCAGCCGAGAGAGCAGTCGGCTGTTTTTTAGTTTCTTTTAGCTGCCTAGCGTTCACGAACCAGTAGATGCTTCCTACAAACAGTCCTCCCCCTACGATGTTTCCGAGTGTAACAGGAATCAAGTTATGA
Organism: Priestia aryabhattai; assembly: GCF_023715685.1. NCBI lineage: Bacteria > Bacillati > Bacillota > Bacilli > Caryophanales > Bacillaceae > Priestia > Priestia aryabhattai. Next base: position 409,450 of record NZ_JAMBOQ010000003.1, on the reverse strand, counting down.
AATAGCCCAGCAGCCGAAATCGTATCAGGATGCGGAAGCAATAAAGCTAGACCAAGAAACGTCATATTCGCCACGCTGTGCTCGTATCCTGAAGCAACAAATGCAAACAGCATCCAAAAAATAAGCATGATCTTTGCCGCATCGCTTTTGGTTCTCGAAGCCGTCCAAATCGCCAGGCAAACAAGCCAGTTGCACAGAATGCCGCGAAAAAATAATTCACTGACCGGCAAATTCATCTTTTTAGCTGCCAGCGTCATAAGTAAATGATTTGGTTCAATTCCTTTAAACAAACCGGTTCCAGTAACTAACAAACAAAGCCCAAACGCTCCTGCCGCATTTCCGATAAAACACCACGTCCAGTTTTTGAACGTATCTTTCCATGTGGTAACTCCTGATAGCGTACTGACCGTATACACCATGTGATTTCCCGTAAACAATTCAGCTCCTGCAAATACAACAAGCAGTAGAGCAACAGCAAAAGATAACCCCATCACAAGAGAAACTACCGGTAAAGAAGCAGAGGCTAAAGGCGCTCCTACCGATAGAGCTAATATAACTCCAAGTCCCACGTAAGCACCCGCTAGCACAGCTAACAGCAAATAACTCGGCAAATGTTCATTAACAAGCTTCGTTTTTTCACGGGCTAACTCATTCATTGACTGCAGTGAATGTTTCAACAAAAGTGTTTCCTCCTTTTACTCATCTTAGACGCATACTTTTTCTTCTGTTTTTTCCGAAAACCATGCGAGAGCAGAAGCTTGCTTCACCACTTCACCAATCACAATCATCGCGGGATTGCTGACTTGCTGCTCGGCAGCCGTGTCTACGATTGTGCCAAGCGTACCTGTAACCGTGCGCTGATAAATGGACGTTCCTTGTTCAATAACGGCGACCGGCGTATCTGGGCTTTTCCCCGCGTGTAAAAGCTGACGGCAAATATATGGTAAATTTTTAACGCCCATATAAATCGCAAGCGTATCAACTCCTTTTGCTAAATGCTCCCAGCGAATACTTTCCGGCTTGCCGCTTAAACAGTGTCCCGTAACAACGGCAAATGAACGGCTCAGCTCACGATGCGTGACAGGAATTCCCGCATACGCCGGTGCCGCGATGCCCGCTGTAATACCGGGAACGACTTCAAATGGAATTCCGTGCTGAACGAGCACTTCTGCTTCTTCACCGCCTCTTCCAAAAATAAACGGATCTCCGCCTTTTAACCGCACGACGGTGTTTCCTTTTCTTGCGTAGAATACAAGCAAATCATGAATATCATCTTGAGAAACGCAGTGCTCACCAGGCTTTTTCCCGCAGTAGACGAGTTCTGCTCCTTCTTTTGCATATTGAAGAAGAACAGGGTTCACTAATCGATCATATAAAATAACATCTGCTTTTTCTAAACATTTTGCTGCTTTTATCGTTAGTAAATCTGGATCTCCTGGTCCGGCTCCTACAATGTACACTTTTCCTGGTCTCATTTTTGCTTCGCTCCTTTGAATGTCCCCTTGAATTTTTGTGGCGCGTTGAAAATCAACGCGCCACCCTTACTTATTCTTCAATTAAAAGATACAGCAAATCTCCTTCAACAGACGCTTCGTACGTGTCTACACATCCGCTATCAGGTTCTTGTACGTTGCCGTCATGCAAGCAAATTTTCCAGTCGTGCATCGGACAGAACACCGAGTCACCGCTCACGATTCCTTCACTTAACACGCCGCCTTTATGCGGACAGCGGTTTTCAATTGCCCGTATTTTTCCGCTTGATAGCTTAAACACAGCAATTTCTTTTCCGTTTACTTTCACTGTTTTACCCAGGCTTACCGGAAAATCATGAATAGACCCTACGCATACTTTTGTAATGTTTTTATTCACCATCTTTATTTCCCCCCAGCTTTATGATGTGACAACTGTTTCGAACAGCTCTTTTTTCGTCTTTTTGCTTTCGACGATTTCTTTCCAAGGATCACGGTACGTAGATAACGCTTCGTCCATACGCATATTCAGCTCTCTTCTCGTTTCAGCGTCATCAAGCACTGATTGAATGTGCGAAAGTCCCATGCGCTCAATCCATGCAGACGTACGCTCTAAGTAATTAGCCGTTTCTCGGTAATACTGCAAATAAGCTCCTGTGATGTCCATCACTTCTTCGTCTGTTTTTACTTTATACAACAAATCTCCTCCGCGAAGATGCGTACCTCCATTTCCGCCCACGTAAATTTCCCAGCCGCCGTCAATTCCAATAAAGCCAATATCTTTAATGCCTGACTCAGCACAGCTTCTCGGACAAGCAGATACAGCCATTTTCACTTTATGAGGCGTCCATAGTCCTTCAAATTTTTTCTCAAGCGCAATCCCAACACCCATTGAATCCTGCGTACCAAAACGGCAAAACTGTTCGCCGACGCATGTTTTTACGGTCCGCAGTGACTTGCCGTAAGCATAGCCAGAAGGCATATCTAACTCTTCCCATACGCTAGGCAAATCTTCTTTTTTGACACCAAACAAATCAAGACGCTGTCCACCCGTCACTTTTACTAACGGAATCTCATATTTATCAACGACGTCTGCAATCCGTCGTAAATCTTCTGCGTTTGTGACGCCTCCGTACATGCGAGGAACAACAGAATACGTGCCGTCTTTTTGAATATTTGCGTGCATGCGCTCATTAACAAATCGTGATTCGCGTTCGTCAACATACCCGGTCGGATTCACCATACCTAAATAATAGTTTAGCGCCGGACGGCATTTCGAACAGCCTTCTTCATTATTCCATCCAAGTACATTCATGACTTCACGCGTATGCGAAAGTCCTTTTGCTTTAATTTCTTCTACAACTTCATCTCGTGACAGAGTCGTACAGCCGCAAATCGCTTCTTTTTGAGCCGCCGCGTCAAAGTCAGCACCAAGAGTATGCTGAAGCACTTCCGCCACAAGCGGTTTACATCCTCCGCAAGAACGAGAGGCACTTGTACAAGCTTTGATTTCATCAACCGATGAGCATCCTTGTTTTTGTATAGCTTCTACAATCGTACCTTTTGATACGCCGTTACAGCCGCAAATAATATCATCCGCGCTCATGCTTGCTACTAAGCTTTCACCCGCGTCACCGCCAGATGGCTGTAAAATCGACACTTTCGCGACATCCGATACATCTTCTTGCTTTTGAATCATTGAAAACAGTCGATTTCCGTCGCTGCTGTCTCCAAAAAGAACGGCTCCTACGATTTGATTGCCTCGCAGAACAAGCTTTTTATAAATGCCGTCTTGTTCATCGAACACTTTGATCGCTTTTTTCTCTTCATCTTCCGTGAAGTCTCCTGCTGAAAACACTTCAACCCCTGATACTTTTAGCTGCGTTGATAAAACCGACCCTTCATAAGGAACTTTTTCTGCACCGCAAATCGCTTTTGCTAATGCTTTTCCTTGTTCATACAGAGGTGCCACTAGTCCGTATACCATTCCTCTATGCTCTGCACATTCTCCAACGGCGTAGATGTTTGGGATATCCGTTTGCATATAGTCATTCACGACAATTCCTCGGTTTACGGTAAGTCCCGCTTCTTTTGCAAGCTGGACATTTGGTTTAATTCCAACGGCCATCACCACTAAATCAGCTTCTAAAAAAGTACCGTCTTTAAAAGATAGACCTTCAACTCGTTCATCGCCGACGATTTCCGCCGTTTGTTTTTCCAACAAAAACTTCATGCCTTGTTTTTCTAATTCGTTTTGAAGCAATTTGCCGGCCGTTGGATCGAGCTGACGTTCCATTAAATACGGAGCTAGATGAATCACAGATACGTCCATCCCCAAATTTAACAATCCGCGCGCTGCTTCTAATCCAAGCAGTCCGCCTCCAATAACCGCTGCTTTTTTATACTGCTGAGATGCCTGCAGCATTTCGTCCGTGTCTTTTATATCTCGAAAAGCCGTGACTCCTTTTTTATCAGATCCTGGAATTGGAAGAATAAAAGGAAGAGAGCCCGTTGCTAAAATCAATTCATCATACGATTCTACTCTGCCGTTGTTTGTCGCTACTTCTTTTTTTATCGAATCGATACTAGTAACCGTTTCGCCTGTATATAATGTAATATTGTTTTCTTGATACCAGTTCCAATCGTTTAACGTAATGTCTTCAACATTCGTATCTCCTTGCAGCACTTTTGATAATAAAATACGATTATAGTTCGGATGCGGCTCACTTCCGAAAATCGTAATCTCAAACGCTTCGTTTGAAACCTTCAATACTTCTTCAATCGCTCGAACTCCAGCCATTCCATTTCCAATCAATACGAGTTTCTTTTTTTGCACGTTCCATTCCTCCCCTGGCGTCTATACCTGCTTGTTTCAAAGATATATTTTCTATGCATCTTTAAAGATATACTTAAGATATATGAATTTTCTGAATCGTTCAACTTGTGTGTCAGATTATCTAACACGGTTATGGTATGTATGCGATTCCATTGCTTTAGCAGCAAGCAAAAAAAATAAGTGGTCTAATTATGTTTTAATTTGTATCATCCTCTGCATTTTATTTTGTGATATTTTTCACAACGTTAATGTAACAAGAATACAGAACCTGGGCTATGATAAAAGTCACTCCTATTAAAAATGATCAATGGTTTCATAGTCTTGTTCTAAAGACTCTGGTTAGTATCGTGGCATCTATCTTTTTATCAGCATGTAAATTGATTATTGCGGATATCGCGGGCCAAGGACTTCTGAATGTTTATATGCTAAAAATAAGAAGTTTCGAAAATTCTTTATAAAGAATTTTTTAAACAAAACGTTCTTTATAGTATTTACTATCACTCTTATATTCTTTATAATGAAAATAAAGAACCTTTATAAAGAACAGAACAGAGAATTATCATGCCACTCGTAAACATCAAAAAACTTTGGACTCATTTGGGAATTTTTGGATTTAAGCTTTATAAGTGTAGAGATGCAAAAAGCTACTACTATAAAACAAGGAAAAGTCATAATCTAATAAAATTATAAAAAACAAGCCCTATTTCTTTTGAAATAGGGCTTGTCTTTTCATTTTCCCGTAAACCAATTCACAACATAATCTCCCCACACTTCATTTCCTTTTTTCGTTAAATTGCCGCTGTCTTTATTTATATATTCTCCTAAATGAAACGGCCAAATGAGCGAGTGATTCATATAATACACCCAATTTGCTTCAGAGACTCCCCTAATTGCTTCTACCCCTTCTTCATAGGACTCCGTTTGTGAAATATATGGCTGTGATGGCTGAATCATAAGGGTTTTTTTCAAGTCTTTGAGCTGATGAATTAGCTCGTCTGTATTTTCAAGCGTCTCATCTAGCGTAAGGTGCTGATAATCATTTTTAAGAGGTGCTTCGAAAAGAATAATGTTTGGCTGAAGTTGATCAATTTGATCGGCAATATGTGAGGATAAAAGCTCATCAGTTGTTAGGCTGCCGTATGAAAGTGTTTTAACCGTAAATACATCACTTCCATATGCGGCTGCTAGCTCTTTTTTTAACTGCTGTGGCCACCCTGCTTCCTTTGCGGACGTGGCAAGCACAAGAGTCAGAGGTTTTTTATTTGCAATAGATGACTCAATTTGCTTTGTGATAAAGTCTGGAAGATTTTTTGTATAAGCAGATACATCGGAAAACTGTTTTTCTCTATGTACAACAGCGGACTTCACTTCACTTGCCTGTGCTTCGGTTTGTTCCTGCCAATAATGCATCCCCGCATATATCACCGCCCCACACAAAACAGCCGCCGCCACATTTACCCCAACCGTCGCCTTCATTCAATCTCCCCTTTTACCCCATTTTAAGAACCAAATATATTCTATTATTCAATCTTCACTCTACATTTAATAGGATAACCAAACAAACACGGACACACTCCCTCGAACTTGCCTTCAAAGGTCCACCTGTCCGGATGAGACCAGCCCGCAAGGGAGAGGCTCAGCCGGACAGGTCTAGCAACTCTAGCATAACCGCTCTTTGGTTATGCTAGAGTTGCTACATCGATATAAACATATTATAGATTAGTAGGATTGGGGATGGGGGACCTTTCGTACGTAAAATCTCTACAAATACACGTATACTTCGCATATTTTCTAGCGAAACGTGAAGTTTCCGGGGAAATTACGTCACGTTTCTTAAAAAGAAAACATAATGTACGTTCATTCGCGCGTGTGATCTTCCCCTTGTACAGTAGAGATACCGGCGGAATACAGCAAAAACGCGTTTTTGAAAAAGGAATGCTAGATGCAAAAAGACTCGTTCGATCAAATCGCTTCATCTTTTCATCCATTAATTGTGTCGATGATTAAAAAACTTCATATTTACAAAGACTACGACGAATATTATCAAATTGCTTTGATTGGTTTATGGAGAGCGTATCAAAAATTTGATGAAAGCAAAGGCTCTTTTTCCGCTTATGCCTACACAACGGTGCGCGGTACCATCCTTTCTCATTTAAAAGGCACCATTTTATACGAAGAACGCGAAACACCAGCTGAGCAGAACCTGCTTTCACTAAACGAAGATCCCGCTCTTCCCGTCCCGCTAGAAGCTGAAATCATCAAGCAGCATATCGAACATTTAACAGGAAGAGAAAAAATCTATGTAATCGAACATTTGCTAGAAGGCTACTCTTATAAAGATATTGCCTACAAATACCATGTCTCCACAGGAGCCGTTAAAAACTGGGGAAAAGCAGCTCGCAAAAAGCTAAAAGCCTCGCTTCTCCAAGAGTAAGGAAAGGAGGAAGCTTATGATAAGCTTCCTCCTTCAGTACATATGTGTAGTCCCGTACAACCGATTGTTCATATGTAGGACAAGTTCGTTTGATAAATCGAATGCATTATGCAAAGACAAGCGAACTTTCTAAACAATAATTGCGAATAACAGCCGCTCTGGCTAACTTTTTTTCTAAACTATAATAAGAAAGTTTCACTGGGATGAACGTTCCGTCTTTGAAGTGAATCAGCATGGAGGTTGGATCAACTGAAGCAAGCGTATGTGAAGTATGAACATGAGAAGCAAAAATCCAAGCGCAGCTATAGTCGTTTGGCGAAGATGTCGGAAATGCAATGATGGCTTGTGAACGATTAATAACAAGCGGCGTAAGCTGTTTGTACGGAAACATTTTTCGAACGGCAGCAATGGAGCCGTTAAACGTACTTAATTCTCGAATACACGCTTCTTCTAATAATTGCTTACATGTGTCTTGCTTAGCATGTATTCTCCTGCTTCATCTAGCACCTTCGTTCGGTGAATAGGATCATTCACTGGAATCAATGCTTTTGTCGTCAAACCAATTTGATAATTTTCATTATTTATCATACATCTACCCCCTTTTGCTACTTTATAACTATTCTATACTATCGAAACGGGGAAAATCTAGTCTTTTTTTCTCATTATTTGAAATATTTTGAATATATTTGTATCCAAAGAAAAAAGCGCTGAAACCAGCGCTTTTTCTCTTAGATGAAAATGTCTAAAATAAGAACCATCGCAAACGCCGCAAATGATAGAATGGTTTCCATCACTGTCCACGTTTTTAACGTTTGGGCAACTGACATGTTGAAGAATTCTTTGATTAACCAGAATCCAGAATCATTTACGTGCGATAACATAACAGAACCTGCGCCTGTTGCTAGTACTAGCAATTCTGGGCTTACGTTTGGCATTGTTGCTGCAATAGGTGCTACAATACCTGCCGCTGTTGTCATTGCCACTGTTGCTGAACCAACTGCTGCACGAATCAAGCCTGCAATCACAAACGCTAAAACAATTGGAGAAAGATGTGCATCTTGAGCAAATCCTGCGATGGCGTCACCTACACCGCTTGCTGTTAAAATTTTATTAAAACCGCCGCCTGCTCCGATGATTAAAATGATAGAAGCAACGGGTCCAAGACATTCATTTGTGAATTTTAATAAATCATCTTTATTGTATCCTCTTGCAAAGCCGAACGAATAAAAAGCAAACACTAACGAAATTAACAGCGCAACGATTGGACTTCCGATAAAGTTTGTGACGTAGCGAATACTGCTTGTTTCTGGATAAACAAAGCCGGTAATCGTTGCTAAAAGCATTAATAGTACTGGAAGTAAAATCGTAAATAGCGTAATCCCGAAACGAGGAAGATCTTTATGCTTCGACTCTGTGAACTGCTCCATAATTTCACCCGTTGGCTCTACAAGAACACGACGTGAAATGAACGAGCCGTAAATGGGACCTGCCACGGCTGCAGCTGGAAACGCAACAATTAATGAATACAAAATCGTTTTACCTAAATCTGCTTTAAAGATATCTACCGCTAGCATCGCTGCCGGATGCGGAGGTACTAAACTGTGAACAACGGCTAAGCCGGCAATTAACGATAAACCAATTTTAATAAGTGACGTGCCCGTATGTTTGGCAATGACAAACACAAGCGGAATTAATAACACAACACCTACTTGGAAAAAGACTGGAATACCGCAAATAACGGCGACAATCATCATTGCCCAGTGTACATTCTTTTCACCGAACGCTTTGATTAACGTGCGGGCAATACGCTCGGCTCCGCCTGACTCTGCCATCATTTTACCTAACATCGTTCCAAGACCAAGAACAATCGCGATAAACCCTAATACGCTTGCTACTCCTTCTTGGAAAGCTGTTACGATATCAGGCAGCTTCATACCTGAAATAAGGCCCATAAACAAAGCCGCGACAATCAGCGCTACGAATGGATTTGTTTTAAATTTGGCAATTAAAAAGATTAGTCCGACAATCGATACAATTGCATACAGCAAAAGACTTGCTTCATGACTTAATCCGAATACTGAATTCATATGTTCATCCCCTTAGTGTGACCATTTTTCACGTACGTACATCCAAATAATGTATACGCTTTCTTTTTTTTCTAAAGTGAACGCACATCGCACGTTCACTTCTTACTATTTACTTAGTAATTCAACCGTTTCTCGAAGCGTTGTTTTGGCTCCAACGTTCCCAGGAAAAATAATGTACGCAATGCCTGGAAACTTGCTTTCCTCTCCCGTTACCCATACCGGAATGCCTGGCTTGATTTGTCCAGCAACTGTCGCACGCTTTACAGATAAGCCGTTTACGCCAATATCACTTGACGTAATGCCGCCTTTTGCGACGATAAAGTTTGGACGAACGTTTAAGCGGCGAACAATGCTTGTAACCGCATCTGAAATTTTTACAGATAATTTAAGCTCTTCTTCTTTTTTTCCTTCCCCAAGATCTAAGCGTTCGCGTCTTGTATACACAGCTACCGTTTGCCCTTGTAAAATAAGCTTCTCTGCTTCATTGATAATACGATTCACTTCTTCTTCAAACTTTTCAGGTTCCAAGACAAGATGACAGTCAAATTCAATAAATTCAATGAAACTGCATTTCTTTAATTCTTCCAGCTGCTCTGTTGTTTTTTTAACGTGCGAACCAACCATAATTAATCCGCCATTTGACGACTTCTCTTTAATGAGCTCTTCTTTTGTTAACAGATCTTTATCGTTCACGCCGCTCATCACTTTTGTTAGAGCTGCAGCACTTCGATACATAAAGTGCTTCCCAAGCTTCATAGCGCGAAGAAGCGCAATCGTCACAACTTTCACGTCTACATAATCCACTGCGTTCACAACCACTTTGTTAAAGTCTTTCACTTCCATTAACTGATTTGTAATCGTCACTAAATCAAGTGTACGAATGCTTTGCAGCGTAATATACGTCGTATGACTTGCTTTGAATTTCCCTTCTGATTTTTCTTCCACCCACTCGCCTAAATGAGATTTACTGTAGCCAAACGTACGGTCTTTTGCAAATTCCGTTTCTCCTGCCGGCACTAAGTAGTCTTCATCTTGCACGTAGTGAATGTTATCAATCGTAAATCGTCCGCCTTCTTTAAAGAAAGGAAAAATCACTTCGCCGTCAAGCACTTGATTGGAGTGCTGTTCAACGGTTTTCTTTAACACTTCTGTTTCTAACGGGTAGTGACCGCGAAGAGTCGAATCACCTCTGCTGATAATTAAAAACTCTTTATTCAGTTTACCTGCTACTTCTGTAATAGCAGCAGCAATGTCTTCATGTGCTTTTTCCGTTTCAGAAGCGGTGAATCCGCGTGAATTTGTTAAGATAAAAAACATTGGATTTTCTTCTAAAAATCCTTGCTTGATGCTGTCTTTGCTCCAGTCTGTATATACGGAAATACCGTTGACCGTTTGAACACCCGTTGGATCATCATCTAACACAATAATTTTTTGATTGAACGTCAGAAGCTCTTCATCAAGCATTTTTTGTACAAGTGCTTCATCGACCGCTGGAATGTCTTTAAACACATCGCTTACAAGACGTTTTTCCTGTTGTTTAATCATGCTTCCACCTTCTTTTTCACTTCAACGTTTGCTAATTTTTCATAGTACTGTACAATTCCGCCGTGATCATCGCTTGCTTTTCCGTCTACTTTTAACGCGTGGAAAATTTCGACAAGCTGACTTGAAAGCGGAAGCGGTACACCAATGTCATGAGCCGTTTCCATCACGTTTGTCATATCTTTTAAGTTAATATCAATGCGTCCGCCTGCTACAAAATTGCGATCTAAAATAAGCGGCACTTTTGCATCTAATACAGCGCTTCCTGCTAATCCGCCGCGAATAGCTTGATACATTTTTTCAACGTCAATGCCCGCTTTGGCTGCTAATACAAGCGCTTCAGACATCGCTGCAATATTTAAGTTTACAATTACTTGGTTTGCAAGCTTAGCCGTTACGCCGCTTCCATTGTCTCCAACAAGCGTTACTTCCGTTCCCATTACATGAAGAATTGGTGAAACGCTTTCAAAGATACGTTCATTTCCTCCCACCATAATTGCAAGCGTGCCGTCAATTGCTTTTGGCTCTCCTCCGCTAACAGGAGCATCTAGCATGTGAATTCCTTTTTGTGCAAGTTCAGCCGCAATTTCTTTTGATGCTACCGGTGAAATCGAACTCATATCGATGATAACGCTTCCTTCTTTTGCGCTATGAATTAACCCTTCTTCTCCAAGCACCACGCTTTTTACATGATGTGAAGCCGGAAGCATCGTGATCATCACGTCGCTATTCACTGCAACTTCAGCAAGGCTTTCTGCTCCAAATCCTCCTGCTGCTTTCACTTCTTCCACTGCTGCTTTATTAATATCGTAAACCGTTACCTCAAAACCTGCTTTTAGTAAATTGAGTGTCATCGGTTTTCCCATAATTCCAAGTCCAATAAATCCAACGCGTTTTGTCATTTTCGTTTCCTCCCCTTGTTGTATACGTTTTCAAATACATTTAAAAAAATAATGTATACGATGAAATATTTTTTGTATACATTTCTGATAATTTTGTATACACTCATCATATTCGCATTCTATTTATTTGTCTAGACTTTTTTTAAATGAAATTTATTTCCAAAAGCGAAACTTTCCGTCCCAACTACTCACAAGTTATAGTATGATTTGGGTATACGCGTACAAAATGATAAAAAATAAAGAGAGAAAGAGACGAGATTCCTCGTGTCAAATGCTAGAGGTGAAGCAGAGTATGTTAAGAAATCAAGGTTCTCGTTCGTCTCATCACCCTTCTTATGAGATGATTCGAGATAAAATTTTAAACGGTGAACTTGAAGGCGGTACAAAAATCGTCGAAGAAAAATTAGCGAGCGAGCTTGGATTCAGCCGAACGCCGATTCGTGATTCCATCAGACGCTTAGAATATGAAGGACTGATTGTTCGAAAAAAAGTGGTGTCGCCTACGGAAAAAGACTTACGCAACTTGTTTGAAGTGCGAATGCTGCTAGAAGGCTCGGCTTCTAAGGCTGCCGCAACTTTTTTATCTGACAAAGAATTAGAAGAATTAAAAGAATGCGTAGACATCGGAAGGAACGGTTCTTTTGAAGAAATTATGAGCGCGAATGAACGTTTTCATGCCATTATTGTGAACGCAAGCAACAATGATGTGATGGTGAATATCATCGACCGCATGCAGTCCATCATTTACTTATTCCGTCATACCGTGGTGTTTTACAACCGTCCATTTTTAATTGACGAACATGAAGACATTTATAACGCCATTAAAGAACGCAATGCCGAAAAAGCCGAAGCGTTAATGCAAGAACATCTTCAAAAAGACTTAGAGTTTTGCCTGCATTTGCTTCAGCGAAGACAATAAAAAAGCTGCCAACCGGCAGCTTTTTTTATACGTAAATCTTTTCTTTTACAGAAATGTCAGCTAATTGTCCGCTGCTGTTTTTGAACACCACGTGTTTTTTTGAAAACTTCGTCGGGGAATCAATACCGGCTGCTGCTGCTAAATTAAACAATCCTTCACGAAGCGACAGCACGTAGTTGCACACACGGTACGATTTTTCTTCAATAATAAGCGCTTTTTGCAGCTTTGGAGCTGTTGTGGCTACACCGACTGGGCACCTATTGTTGTGACAAACCTCCGCTTGAATACAGCCAACAGAAAACATAAAGCCTCTGGCAATATTGACGCAGTCAGCACCTAACGATAAAGCAGTCGCAATTTTATCAGCCGTTAACAGCTTGCCGGATGCAAACAGTTTTACTTCATCACGAACGCCATACTTTCTAAGCAGTTCATCCACAAAAGGCAATCCTGAAAATAGCGGTACGCCCGCTCCGTCCGCTAATTCTTGAAACGATGCGCCTGTTCCTCCTTCTGCTCCGTCGATGGTAATAAAGTCAGGACCACTTCCCGTCTCTTTCATATAGGCCGCCATTTCTTCAAGGTCATTTGTGTTTCCAACAACCATTTTAATGCCTACGGGCTTGCCGCCCACATCTCGAAGTTTTTCAATAAACTGAAACATTTCAGGATACGACGCGAACTCTTTAAAACGGTTTGGACTGTCTACAGATTCTCCTGGCTTCAAGTTGCGGATCTCGGCGATTTCTTCCGTTACTTTTGAACCGTCCACGTGACCGCCTCGCGTTTTAGCTCCTTGCGCCAGCTTAATTTCAAACGCTTTAATTTGTTCCATTTCACTTTTCTTTTTAAATTCTTCCCATGAAAATTCGCCTTCTTTTGTCCGAACGCCAAAAAGTCCTGGACCAATTTGAAAAATAATGTCGACGTTTCCTTTTAAATGATACGGTGACAGTCCGCCTTCTCCCGTGTTCATCCACGTGCCGCCTGCTCGTCCTAATCCTAGTGATAAAGCGGTAATCGCATGGTCACCAAGCGCTCCAAAGCTCATGCCGGATTGACCGATTAATCCTTTTACAACAAACGGCTCTTTGCATGAAGGCCCTATGACGATCGCATCTTCATCCCGCAAATAAAACGGATCCGCTTTTTTTTCTTCTCGGTGCTCTCTTCGGCTGAATAAGTTATCCGCGTCCATTTTATATACTTTTGTTTTGATTTTTTGTTTATTATCCACTTTCATTTCGTCGCGCTGCTTTGGAAACACCGCATTTCGAATATAATAGCCCGGTTCGTTAAAATCACGCTCTGAACCGAATCCCATCATTCGGTTCAAGTATTTACCTGACTTAACGGTTTGTTCATATTGATTTCTAGAAAACGGCTTGTCTTCGTTATTATTTAAAAATAAATACTGACGCAGTTCAGGCCCCATTTTCTCAAAAATATAGCGCATTTTCCCGAGCAGCGGATAATTTCTAAGCACCGAATGCTCTTCTTGTTTTTCATCTTTCATCCAAAGAATAATAGCAATGATAATTGGTACTAAAATAACAAGCATCATTACCGCGCCAAAAATAAGTAAAATGATTTCAAACACTCCCATGATATCCCTCCTAAAAAGACTCCCCTGTAAGGAGAGTCACTGATTAAAGCATTCTGCTTAGTCCTTTACGAAGCGGCGGCATTTCGAGCTCATGTTCTTTGAAGAACTTTTTCATCATATGCTTCGAATAATTGGCCGCTTGTCCGAATGAAATTTTGCCTGGAAGCGGCGGTTCATCTGCTACGACCACATCAATCACAACAGGGACATTCGCAAGCGCTGCTTTTTCAAAAGCTGTTTCTAGCTCTTCGTATTTTTCAACTCGGTAACCAATTCCTCCGCACGATTCAGCGAACTTCGCAAAGTTCATTTCACCAAGCTGCGTTTGATAATCCAAGTGACCTTGAAGCGCTTGTTCATATTTAATCATCCCGATTTCACTGTTGTTCAGCACCACTACAACGATCGGCAGCTTATACTTCACAGCCGTTACAAAATCTTGCATCACCATCGTAAAGCCTCCGTCACCGCATACGGCTACCGATTGTTTTTCAGGATGGGCAAGCTTTCCTGCAATCGCAGCCGGAAGTCCGCAGCCCATCGTTGCCAGCCAGCTGGAAACTACAAATTTTTGATTCGTCATGCGGAAATGTCTCGCCATCCATACCGTAACGTTCCCGACATCAACAGATACAATTGCATCATCATCAACTATTTTTTGAAGCTTCGGAATTACTTGCTGCGGCTTGATTGGCGTACTCACTTCATTTTCTTCTTTTTCTACGTGTTTCCACCAGTTTTCCATATTGACTTGACATTCTTCTAAAAAACGGCGGTTTTCTTGATAATCTAAATTATGCGTAAGCTGTGACAGCGTCGTTTTAGAGTCACCGACTAATCCGATTGATACAGGATAGCGTCTGCCAATTTGTGTGGCATCTGAGTCCAGTTGTATTGCTTCGGCTCCATCCGGTAAAAACTCACGGTATGGATACGAAGTCCCAACCATAATTAACAAATCGGTTTCTTCCATCGCTTCATAAGACGGCTTCGTCCCAAGCTGTCCGAGCTGCCCAAGATTATAAGGATGATGATCAGGCAGTATTCCTTTAGCGGGAAGCGTAAAAATAACCGGCGCCGCAATTTTCTCCGCAAACTGTGCTAACTCAAGCTTCGCGTGCTTTGCACCTGTTCCCGCTAAAATAACCGGTTTTTTTGCGTATTTAATCGCTAGAAGCGCTTTAGCTATATCTTCGGGATCACTATGAGAAATTGATTTTGATACATTGGCAACTGGCGTTTTTGAGTCAATTTTAATCGTTGAAGACGGAATATCATCTGGAATAACTAATACCGCGACACCTTTTTTTGCATAAGCCGTTCGAATCGCTTGCTGCAGCAGATGCGGAAACGATTCAGGCGAGTCTACTCGGTGATTAAACACCGACACATCATCAAAAACACGTTCTAAGTTCACTTCTTGAAACGATTCATTGCCAAGCTTCTCACGTGGCACCTGTCCAGCTAGCACTAACACTGGTGCACCGTCTGCTTTCGCATCATACAAACCGTTTAACAAATGAATCGCACCCGGCCCCCCAATTGACAGACACACGCCGATTTTGCCCGTGATTTTAGCATAAGAAGATGCCGCAAGTGCGCCTACTTCCTCGTGACGGACTTGAATAAATTCAATTTCGTCTTTTTCACTGCGCAAGTTGTCCATAAAATGATTGATTGAATCTCCGGGCATACCGAAAATATGATCGATATTCCATTCTTTTAACACAGACATGGCTGCTTTTCCAGCTGTAGTTTTCATCATATTTAATCTTCCTTTCTTTAACTTCCTTTCTATCCCATACCACAATGAGGGAAAGATAAAACAAGGCGCTTTACCATTTTTATGGTAAAGCGCCTTGTCTTCAGCCGAATAATTTAAATAAACTAAATTTTTTCATCGGCTCAGGCTCCAATTGATGAACCGGACGACCGTCAATAATAGCCTCTGCATTTTCAATAAAAAAATAAAGTTCTGAAGCACCATACATATCGGAAATGTAATCATACGCTTTTGAAAGTGAATAGTCGTGGTAATTTCGAGCATGAACGCCAGAGGCAATCACGTGGGCTAAGCGGTATTTAATAAATGTCCATGCCGCTTTCTTTTCTTTTTTTCCATTTAAACCGAGAATACTAGCGGCGCTTAGCTGAACGAGTACACCTTTTTTCACCAGCTCATACAAACGCTCAGGGTGATCTCGGAAAATCGGATGACATTCTGGTGAACGAAGAATAGGCACAATGCCTTTTGCTTGAAGATCATACAGTATGTTTTCAAAATAAGGTGGGACATCAAACTCAGGCAGTGAAAGAAACAAATATTTATCGGTGTGATTAAGCGTGAGAAGCTGATTTCGCTCATAGTTTCGCAGAAGCTGAGGCGATAAAGGGACAAGTTGACCTGGTAATACTTGAAGAGGAATATATGAATTTGTGAGCCATTCATTAGCTGCATTTACATAGAGAAATAAATGGTGTTTCATAAACTCTTGATCGCTATCATAAAGCGGAGTGGCGACCACGGACTGAACGCCTTGATCCGCTAACGAACGTGCCATCTTCAAAAAGCCGTCTACTTCCTCAGGTCCGCTATCGATATTAGGCAATATGTACGTATGAATATCAATCACTTTATTCCCCTCCTGCGTTTTGTATAGCTCTATTCTACGACGATTCGGCATTATACACTATGTATTCTTCTCGACATTTACCACCACAAACCCCAGAAAACCGCGCACTTTCCTGTCCTCTACTTAACTAACAATATTTTACTATCACTCTCTGTGAAAACGCAAACATAATTTGTAAAATAACGCCAAATAATGATGAAAAAAGAAGGGTCTAAAATAGGTCTTTGTATGCAAATACCCCGATTAACCGAATGTTAACCAGGGTACATAGGGAAATATTAAAAGATTCCTAGGAATTTTGTTTTTTTGATGCGGTCAGGCGGTAAAGTTTGAATGCCTTGACCATTAAATGTAGCTTCTGCGTTTTGCATCAGCAGCTGAGATGTCTCAGCTCCTTTTTCTTTTGTGATTACATCATAAGCTTGACGCAGTGAATGCTGCTTGTAGTTATCCAAGCTTGCACCAGAAGCAATCACATGGGCAAGGTTACGTTCAATAAACTGCATCGCAGCTTTTTTAGCTTGCTTGCCGTTTTTACCAATAATACTATCTGAAGATAATTGTACAATAGCTCCTTTTTTAACAAATTTATACAATGCGTTTTTATGTTCTAAAAAGTATGGGTGACATTCAGGTTCGCTAATAATCGGAACAATTTTATTTAGCTGAATTTCATATACCAGCTGTTTAAGATAATCCGCTTCTTCCTGTTTAGGAATGGTTAACACGATATATTTTTCATTTGAAGCAAGCATAGCATCACGGCGTTGATAAGATTCTGCAAACGTACGGTTCGCCACCACTTCCGTTCCTTCAACAATCGTAAGAGGGATATTATTATCTTTTAATGTTTGGTTTGCTTCTTTAACATAAAGAGAAAGAGAAGTATTCGTTTCTTTATCATTTAAAGTCGTCGCTACTGCTTTTATGCCTTGACTAACTAGATGTTTAGCAGCATCTACAAACTGCTGCTTGCTGTTTGCTGTTCTGGGTAACATATGGGTGTAAATATCTATCACAAAATCTTCTCCTTGTTTTTTACACAGTAATTTGGAAATTCTAATATTATGTTCCTCATTTTAGCATACTTTTTTTACCGGAATAATAACCTTTAGAACCATAACAAAAAGCCCATCCGATACGAACAGGCTTTAAAACAAACTAAAATATACCTAGTATTTTTCCTTTTTTTACTCGTTCTGGCTGTTCTTTAAAGATGGCTTTTCCTTCTGCTACATAGTCAGCATTCCCCATAAACTTATAAAGAGCTTGTGTACCGAGCTGTTTAGATACGATCTCGTATGCGTTAGGCAATGTATAACTTTCGTATGTATCAGCACTTACCCCTGATGCAATAACGTGAGCCAGTCCGTTGTTAATAAACGAAAAAGCGGCTTTTTTCTCTTTGCGGCCATTTTTACCGATTAAGCTGCCTGCGGACAGCTGAACAATAGCTCCTTTTTTCACAAGTTCATAAAGCTGATCAGGATTTTCTAGAAATACCGATTGTCGTTCCGGCTCACTAATAATTGGGACAACACCTTTTAATTGAAGCTGATAAAGAATTTGTTCAGTAGAGCTAAATGTGTATTGGTTTGGAATCTGTAAAAGCACATATTTCGTAGAGCGGTTAACCGTGATGAGTGTATTTTGTTCAAACGCTGTAACAAGACGATCATGAATGATTGCCTTTTGTCCAGGAAGAATGGTAAGAGGAATAAATGAATGCTGCAAGCGCTCATTCGCTGCGTCTACATGCATTTGAATCGTAAGTTGTTCGGTGTCTCGATTATCATATACCGGAGCCGCTACTACAGACGTTACACCTTGATCAACCAGGGATTTTGCCATGGCTAAAAAAGCAGTCGTATCGCGCGGCCCTTTGTCTACATTAGGCAAGATATTCGTATATAAATCTATCACAGCACATTTCCTCCTTTACTTAATAACGATAATTATATCTAATCTTAATACTGTTTTTGGCAATTTTCAATAAATTAATAGGTTTTCTTACAAAATTTTTACATAGAATAAGAAGTCCTACAGACTATATTAAAAGCAGCTTCATCTCAATAAAAAAACCTGTCAAACGACAGGTTTAAGATGCTGTAAAATATTCTTCTAAGTAGCTGCTCCACGCTTTGTTGCCTTTAGCAGTTGGAACGCGCTGCTTCTCTACTAGATAATCTAGGATTTTCTCTGACTTATAATCAGGCCATGCACTCCAATGATTGACATACTCATAGCCATTCTTCTTCGCAAACTTGCCTAAAGCTTCTGCTTCTTTTGGATAGTTGGTCGCATTATAAATTGGCTGAGACGGCTGTAAAATCGTTACAAGATCTTTGTCAGCCTCTGTAATATGAGACATGATCACATCTAAGTTATCCAGCGTGTTTGTAATCCCTACTACACCATTATCATTTAATAAAAAAGGCTCAAATAACAGTACATCGGGCTTTTCTTTGATAATATCTTTATAATCTTGATTACGAACAAAATCAAGCGTGGTTTCGTCTTTGTATTCGAGTACGCTCGTTTCTACAAGCGAACCATATGTATGATTTAATGTTTGCTTTAACGTTTCAGGCCATGCCTTCGAATCAGTAGCTGTTGCTTGTGAACCTACAATTAATAACTTTATCGGCTTTCCTGATGCTTCTGCTTTTTTTAACTTCTCTTTCACGGATTTTGGAAGATTCTCTGCATAGTCTTCCCAATTTCCACTAGCCGCTTTACTAGCACTGCTACTTGACTTGCTTGTACTAGAAGCTTCTGCAGACATTTGATGATCCCAATACATTTTACCTGCGACGATAGTAATGATTAGCACAACAGCCGCAAAAATATTCACAAATACTTTCATAAATTAACTCCCTTATTTGTTTACTTGTCTTTCCATTATAATATATTTTTTACTGTTTTTTTATAAAAAATGATTAAAAATGACATTTTTTTGATAAGATAGTAGAATAGTTGTGTATTTTGTCACATGATGAAAGACATGATCTTTTTATCTAAAAAATTGTAAAGGACGATAAAAAAATGGAAACAGAATACGAAGTACAGCGCAGGAGAAAAAAGCGCAAGTCAAAAAAGAAAAAAGGGTTTAAAATTGCATTAGCTATTATACTTCTTCTTATTTTAGGGGTTGGGATTTACGGATATTCCGTATACAGTTCAGTGGCAAATGCCTTTAATAAAACACATGAACCTCTGAGTCGAGCAAAGTCTGAGAAACGTAATACAGGAGTCAGCTTTGAAAAGCAAGATCCAATCTCTTTCTTACTACTAGGAGTAGATGAACGTAAAGGTGATCGCGGACGTTCAGATTCTTTAATTGTTTTAACTGTAAATCCTAAAGATAAATCTATGAAAATGGTAAGTATTCCACGTGATACGCGTACTGAAATTGTGGGTAAAGGTACAAAAGATAAAATCAACCACGCCTATGCATTTGGCGGAGTTGATATGTCGATTAAAACAGTTGAAAACTTTCTAGATATCCCAATTGACTATTATGTTCAAGTAAATATGGAAAGTTTTAAAGATATTGTAGATGCTGTTGGAGGTGTTACAGTTAACAGCCCTCTTTCATTTAAGCAAGATGGATTCTCTTTTTCAAAAGGTCAAATTTCGTTAAATGGTGAAGAAGCATTAGCTTATTCTCGTATGCGTCATGAAGATCCAAGAGGAGACTTTGGACGTCAAGAACGTCAGCGTCAAATTATTCAAGCAGTTATTGATGAAGGGGCTAGTGTTAAATCATTAACAAATTACGGAACTATTCTTGATGCTATAGGTAATAACGTAAAAACAAATTTAACATTTGACCAGATGAAAGATATTCAAGCCAACTATAAGGAAGCTCGAAGCAACTTAGAACAAATTCAAATTGGTGGTAGTGGTGAAAAATTAAATGGTATTTACTATTATGAAGTACCAGAATCAGAGCGTACAAAAGTATCAAATACGTTAAAGGAACATTTAAACCTAAAATAAAAATAAGCCCTCTAGCATAGCTAGAGGGCTTATTTTGTACAAAAAGAATTGATCTTATACACCGTAATAATAGTAGTAATCGCTACCTTCTTCCATCTTACGATTATTTAACACAGCTCCCAATAATTTGGCATTAGCTTTAAGCAAAAGCTCTTTTGCTTTTAAAGCTGCTTCTTTATCTGTTTTTCCGCTGCTGACTACAAGAATCGAGCCATCTACTTGATTCGCTAAAATCTGTGCATCCGCTACGGCAAGTACAGGTGGTGTATCAAATATAACCATATCAAACTGTTCTTTCATTTCTTTTAAAAGTTCAGTCATATTATTTGATGCAAGCAGCTCTGCCGGGTTAGGCGGAATAGGACCGCTTGTAAGCAGAAATAATTCTGGTACTTCCGTTCCTTGAACAGCTTGTCCTAACGTAGACTGTTTCGTTAATACATTCGTTAAGCCAACATGATTCTCTAAACGAAACGTATAGTGAGCAGTCGGCTTACGGAGATCTGCATCAATTAACAGCACGCGAAGCCCCTGCTGAGCGTAAACGGTTGCCAAGTTTGAAGCCGTTGTTGACTTTCCTTCCCCAGGGCCTGTTGACGTTAAAACGATAGATTTAATTTCTTGGTCAGCCCCCGAGAACTGGATGTTCGTACGAATCGTACGGTACTGCTCAGCTACAGGATCTTTTGGACTATTATGAGCTAATAAACGACGCTTTAACGTAAGTAATTTATCATTCTTAGGATCTTTTCGTTTACGAGCCATATGTTTCACCTCTTTGCGGAGCACGAGTATTTAACGGTGCTCTTACTGCTACATTTGTTGGCTTTGGTACTTCTTTAATATTTGTAATCGCACCTATCACTGGAACTTCAAGAATACTTTCAATATCTTGTTCTGTTTTAATGGTGTTATCTAGATATTCTAGTAACACTGCTAGTCCAATACCCACTATTAAACCTACTACAATAGCTATAGCAATGTTTAACAATGGTTGGGGCTTAACTGGGGAAACATTTGCCTTTACTTCTGCTTTTGATAATATACTTACATTATCAATTTTCATAATTTTCGAAACTTGAGTTTGGAATACTTCTGCTGTTTTGTTAGCAATTTGAGCTGCTATGTATGGAGACTCATCCTCTACAGTAATTTCTACCACTTGAGAATCTTTAGCACTACTAACAGTAATTTGATCATTTAATTCATCCACTGTGCGATTTAAATTTAACTCTTCCTTCACTTTATCTAAGATAGCTGGACTTTTAATAATTACGTTATACGTATTTATTAATTGAATGTTTGTTTGTACTTCAGTTCCCGTATATAATTGCTGATCAGACTTTGCTTGATTAACAAGAATTTGCGTTTTAGACTGATAAATTGGTGTTAAAATAAAAAAGCTAACTACCGCGCTTATAATAGCAGCAATTATCATGATTAACCCAATAAGCCAAAGACGCTTTTTCAACGTCTGAAACAATTCCTTTAAACTAATTGTTTCCTCCATGATGACCTCCGAATATTTTATGAGATTAAAACAATGCAATTTCTATTATAATTGACATAGATATATTTATCTATATAGTTTTTACAATATTATTAAATATTTACATATATTTAATTTGACATTCTTATTATGTAATAGTAAAAATGTCCGGAATCTCTCTATATTTAATTTTCTTAAATATACTTCTAAATGCTACCTTAAAGGCTTGACGTAAACTCTTTATGCTAAGATATAGGCTATAAACTTCAAATATATTCAGCGTAAATTTTCTAGTATTGATTGTTAATAAACAAATCTTAGAAACTTATAATAATATTATATTCAATCTATTATATAGTAATTAAATTTATATAATTTACACTTTATGATTAATTGTCTTGTTGATGAGAAGTACAACTTGCAATATTAAAAAGATAACACTAGAAAACAATACGCTCAAGACAAACCCTCCTAACCCCCAATAAATAGATCCAAATATTGTAATTAAAAAGAAGGTTATAGCGTAAATTAAATTTAAATGTAACTGCCACTTTACATTATTAAATCTTAAATTATAAGGTTGCAAAACCGCAGATAAGACGTTTAAAATAGCTATTCCAGCAGTTATCCAAATTATGTTTAGTGCTTCTTCTGAAAGAACAGGATACAATGACCTAAAAAAGAAGGGACTAATAAAAATTATCAGAAAATAAGAGAATATACTAATAACGATGATGCTTAAAAATCCTTTTAAAAATCCTTTTATATTCAATTTTTCTTTTCTAATTAAATAACTAAGGATAACCGAATTAATAGGATTGACTCCCATCAATATTATTTTACCTATGATACTTGAAGTGTAATATACACTAACACTTTTAGGTCCTAGTAAGATTAATATTACAAATTTATCAGCATAGTTAATAGAATTTCGCAAGAGTGATGAACTCAATAATATCAGTGTATCTTTAGTAGTTCTAAAATAATACTTTGTTCTTTTGAATGAATCTTTGTTTAAATTAGCTTTATAAATCAAATACATAACTGAAAAAAACATTCCTATAATGTATATTAACTCCCAAAAATGAAAATAGAAATACATTAATATCCCCAATAAATAACCTATACATATAAAGAAAGAGTTTACTAAAATACCTTTAAAATTTAGTGATAATCTAAAGATAACGACGAGGTATTCTTTGGATAGAGATAAAATTGTAAGTATGTTTAAAAAGATTAAAGTTGTCCAAGAAAAACTATTAAAAAATGAAAAATAAACGATAGAAATAATAACTCCACCTAAGAAAATCCCTAATATCCAATTAAAATTAAAATCTCCGATAAGCTGATTATCTGTATATTTTTTGTTATTCAATAAATTTATATTGTTTAACACATTACCAATTGGAAAGCTTATTAAAGTAAATAGACTTATTAAAGATAGGATTTGCCCAAAAGTTTCTACGCCTTCTATATTTGATATTATTGGGAGGCAAACAAACTGTAGAATTAAAATAGGTAACGCAGTTGCAATTAAATTTAAAAAAACATCCTGAATAACTTTTTTACTCATTTAAATTCACAATCTTTCTATCATTTGAAAAAATAATTGCTATAGAAATTAAAAACAATGTATCAACAATGAAGTTTGTACCTGTTAAAGATCTCACAATAAAAGAGCAGGTTAGTAAACATAAAATGTAAGATAAACTATTATTGAATCCCGTTTTTTTAATTTTCTCAATGAATTTAAATATAAAAATTATTATGAATAAACTTCCAAAAATAAAACCAAATACTAAAAATATTTCCAGAAAAAAGTTATGAGAGTGATAAAATGCACCGTGTGTTAAATGTCTAATAACACTAAACCCTGACGGGAAGTAGCCGTTTGTACTCAAGTAATTTACTGCTGTTTCATAAACATCTTCTCTACCTGCATAATATACATTGTCACTTCCATTTTGGATTTGATCATAGAATAAAAGAAGATTTCTAGACCTTATTCCTCTATTTAATAGCAAATAAATCAACCATCTAATAATAGCTTCTAAATTTATTAATACAAAAATAGCACTTATTAGAGACAACCCTAAGAAAAAATAACGTTTTATTTTATTTCGTTCTACTACAATTATTGCAGCAACTACAATTACACTTATCGATGCTACTAATATCATCCTTGAACCAAATATTAGCCCTACTGTAAAGTTAATTATTATTAAAAAAAATGGTATTATTTTTTGCTTACTAATATTTTTAAAGAAAAACATGGATTGAATTATAATATTTAAGTGTGTAACAGTTCCCAATTCTAAGTATGTAATATTATCATTTACATATAAAAAGTAGTAACTAGGTAAAAAAATTGTAAAAATAATAGATGCTTTATACCAAAAAATAGTAATCTTATCATAATTTATGTTTCGAAGAGAGAATAAATAAAAAGGAATAAAGAGTGTTAATAGAAAAACAATAGAATCTCCTATAACATAATTTTTATAATCAACTGCTAATATATTAATTCCTAAAAGTACTGCTATTGAAATTAATACATATAAAAAACCTTTAGAAAAATTCATATTATTTAATATAAGAGTAATTACAATTAATCCTCCATATAAAGCATACCTTATAAGCGTACTGTCAAACATATAAATTAAAAGCGAGAATGAACTAAGATAAATATATAGTACTAATATTAATGAATTTATTTTGGTAATGTTCAATGGAAATTCACCTATTATCTTTTATATCGTAATATAGATTTTTAATGTTGAGTGATATAGTTTTCCAGTTAAATTTATCAACATTAATAAAACAATTCTTAGATATTTTTTTATAATTTTTGATTATTAATTGTATCGCTTTTACAATATCTTCTTCAGAGTTATATACTACAGAATACCCTACTGTACCATTTTCAAATTGATTATCAAAACCCTGATTCTTTGAATATATTACTGGTACACTTTGACTCATAGCTTCTGCATAAACTAATCCAAATGACTCGTTCTTTGAGGGCATTATAAATATATGATGTTCTCTTAAAATTCTCATTAGTTCCTTCTTATCTTTTCGTCCTAAAAAATTAATATATTTGTGTTTTTTTATTTCTTGCATTATAGATTTGTCCTTTATGCTCCCTATTATTGTATAGCTAACATCCATTCCTCTTTCTCTTAAACGCTTTATTGCATTTATACTTGTTATAACATTCTTATTTTTACTTATTTCACCTATATAAATTAGCTTCAATTCCTTATCTACGGGTGACTTGTCAATGTAATACTTATTTTCTAACCAAAATTTGTCGATTCCATTAGGAAGAATTATGCTTTTTATTTTTAATTGATGTTTAAAAGTTTTTTCTTTGACATATTTATCAATCAATTGTTCCTTATAAGAAGCAGATAAGAAAATCACTTTATCTGCTTCTCTTAATATTTTCAGACCTATTTTCCGAAGGTTAATTCGGTATTTAAAAAAATAATTTAAATCGGTATTCCTTACTGTAACTACATAAGGAATACCGTATTTTTCTTTTAAATATAATGCTGCAAATCCATCAGTAAATAATGTGTGAGCGTGAGTAACATCATAGTCTTTAAAAGAATACTTCTCATTTATAGCAGCAATAATTTTTTTTTGTTTTTTTAAATAAAAAAACCTATCGCCTTTACTAAATATTTTATCGCATAATACTTCATTCTCTGAAGTAGTGCGAAAGTTTCCATTCCCATTATAAGGCATGTAAATAGTATTATTTACTCCATGATTCTTTAACTCGTTAATCAACAAATCATGCAACGTTGTATACAGATAGTTCGAATTTAAATGAAAAACTCTCACACTTCTCACCTTTTCTTCTCTAACTCATTAACTATATTAATAGCTTCATCAATATCATAATCATACCAATTTGTATTTTTAATTTTATCTATTTCTTCTTGAGAAAACCTAAATTTAATAACCTTCGCAGGGGCCCCTACACAAATTGCATATTCAGGAATATTCTTAGTTACTACTGAATTCGCTCCGATTACAGCGCCCGTTCCAACTGTAACGCCTTGCTTGATAACTACATTAGCTCCACACCAAACATCGTTACCTATAACAGCAGGAGACGTATTTAATGAATAATTTATAACCTTTTTACTTATTTTTTGATAAGTAGTTACAAAGTGAAGACTATGTTCTCCCTGTCCTATTTTAACACTTGGAGCAATAGAACAATAATTCCCTATAGATGCGTTATTAACCATGGAATAAGGGCCAAAATAATTATAGCTACCTATTTTAGCATCTTCAGATATAAATACACCTTTAGTAAACCTATTCTTTTTTCCCACCTGTCCAAAGACACTTTTTCTGTATATAATAAGTCTCAAAACACGTAAGCATGCTTTTTTGAATAATTTTTTCACAATTAATCACCTATTAGAGTCTCCAGTATCTAAAATTACATTCTTTCAGACTTTCTTTATCTAACATGCTTTTAACATCAATAACTATATTTGCACTATTATCTTTAGAATTGAAATATCTTCCTAATTCAGGTATAGAAATTTCTTTGAATTCATCATGGGCTACTGCAAAAACGATACAATCAGCATTTTCAACATCATTTAGATTTGTTAATGATATTTGATATTCCTTTCTTGCTTCTTCATTATCTGCATACGGATCGACTACTACAGGATCAATATCGTACTCTTTCAAATTTTCAATGATGTCTACTACCTTAGAATTCCTAATATCTGGACAATTCTCTTTAAATGTTAGACCTAAAATAACAACTTTTGCATCTTTAACAAGTTTATTGGCTTTAACTAACTGTTTAATAATATTATCAGCCACAAATTTACCCATGCCATCATTTATTTTTCTACCTGACAAAATTATTTGACTGTGATAACCAAGTTGTTCTGCTTGGTAAATGAAATAGTAAGGATCTACACCAATACAATGTCCACCTACAAGTCCGGGATAAAAATTTAATGCATTCCATTTTGTCCCCATAGCTTCTATTACATCTTTTGTATCGATATCCATTTTATCAAAAACCATAGCAAGTTCATTCATAAAAGCAATATTTATATCTCTTTGACTATTTTCAACTACTTTAGCTGCTTCAGCCACCTTTATTGAACTGGCTTTATGCACTCCAGCTTCTATTACTAATTCATATACTTTGGCAATTTCTTCTAAGCTCTCTTCATCTTGGCCAGAAACAATTTTAATAATATTTTCAAGTTTATGCACCTTATCCCCAGGGTTAATTCTCTCTGGAGAATATCCTACTTTAAAATCCTGTCCACATTTTAAACCGGACATTTTCTCAAGTATTGGAACACAAACATCTTCAGTTACTCCAGGAAATACAGTAGATTCAAATACAACAATTGACCCTTTAACTAAGTTTCTTCCAATAATTTCACTAGCTCCTTCAATAGGAGTTAAATTCGGAGTCTTATCAGAGTTGATAGGAGTAGGAACTGCTACAATATGAAACTTAGCATTTTTTAATTCTGACTCATCAAACGTGAATTTCATTGTCGTTTTGCTTATCTCTTCGTCACCTACTTCTAATGTAGGATCAATACCAGATTGATATTGTTCAACCTTCTTTTGATTTAAATCAAATCCAATAACCTCTGCTTTCCTAGCAAATGCTATAGCAATTGGCATACCCACATAACCTAAACCAATCACAGCAATTTTAGATTTCTTCTCTTTAATTTCTGTGTATAAATTTATTGCATTTCCTTTTTTAGAATTTTCGTCTTTAACTTTCACAGATAAACTCATTTTAACTTACCTACCATTCTTTTTTGTTTTGTAATAAATCCAAAAGTTTCAGCCATAACATCTTTAGGAGATGTTATAATCATTTTCAAAATATTTTTAGCTGAATCTATTATTTTTCCATCTCTTTTATTAGCTATAGCCATTACTGCATAGTGTCTGAATTTTATAAACCTTTTTTCATTATTGTTGAACAAATGAAAATAACGTTTTTTATACTCGTATAAGTATTTTTCTCCAATGATTTTATTTTTCCCCACAGAAATACTTTCATTAGAATGTCTGTATGCTACAACATGGGCTTGAGCAAAGTATCCGATATTCAATTTTTTTTCTATACTTCTTAACATTAAGAAGAATTCTTGACCCATTACTACTTTTTCAAACCCACCAATTTCTATTAATTTTTCTTTTTTATACATAAAAGTTGGTGTTCCAGTAATATGACGAGTAAGGTGATACCTTAATAAATGATTTGTTTCAAAGTTAGAGAGTTTACTAAATTCTCTATAATCTATTACCTTTTCATCTTCATTTTTTATTATTAAATCAGCAAAACTTAAATCTAAATTTCTCTGTATCATAAACTCTAATTGCTTTTCAATTTTTTCTCTTAAATATATATCATCATCGTCTAAAAAGGTTATATACTCACCATTTGCAGCTTCTATACCTTTATTACGCGCCAATGAACCTCCTAAATTTACTGGATTATCAATTAATACTATATTATTAAACTGCTTATATTCTTGTTTAATAGCATTATTAATTTCTGACTTATGATCTGAATCAGGGGGGTTATCATTTACTATAATTATTTCAATATTTTTATAAGATTGATCTAATAACGACTCAACTGTTCTTTTTAAGAATCTAGGTTCTCTTTTATAAGTTGGAACGATAACACTAACTAGTATTTCTTGCATATTCTTTAGTGCCCCTTACTCGATATTTTATTTAGTATATGTTAAATTACCAAAAATCTTTTTTACAACAGGTGTGTTTTTTAAAAAAACTTTCACCATAACACCTAACACCTTAGAAAGGTAGATACTCCTTCCATTTTCAAATGCCATCTTTTTTACTAATTCACTTGTATTTATGTAAGCATCATCTTGAGGAAGAGATATTCCTTGCAAGTGACAATCTATACCTTTTTTTATCTCCTTTACAAGTATTTTTACATTTATCGCACTTCTTTCATTATCTATTAATGGAAATACAGGTATAT
The DNA here is from genome assembly GCF_023715685.1 of Priestia aryabhattai. Classification (NCBI taxonomy): domain Bacteria; kingdom Bacillati; phylum Bacillota; class Bacilli; order Caryophanales; family Bacillaceae; genus Priestia; species Priestia aryabhattai. Next base: position 380,492 of record NZ_JAMBOQ010000003.1, on the reverse strand, counting down.
ATGTACTCAATTTTTTCAAAAGGGTATAGTTACCAGGACAGTTTTCCCCATATACCATAGGTGGTCTTAAGATATATACCTTAAAGTTATCTTGCTCTAAATCAAGAAGATATTTTTCTGCTAAAAGTTTACTTTCACCATAAAAATTCTGAGGGTTTGGAAAAGTATTCTCATTTATACTAATTTTCCTTTCCAAGCTTCCTATTTCACCATATATTGACATGGTACTCAAAAAAATAAACTGTTTTATTCCTTCATTTTTTGCTTTAATTGCTAATTCACGAGTTAACTCTGCATTAACTTTTATATATTGTTGCTGAGGTATTTTATTTTTCTTTTGATGGACAATTCCTGCTGCATGTACGATAACATCATATTTTGAAAAATCTTGTTTTTTCCATTCTTCACCTTTTACACTCATTAACTTGACCTCGTATTGATCAAAGTTATCTGTAAGTAGGTCAGCAAGATTCCTTCCTATATAACTATTAGCTCCTGTTATAATTATTTTTTTCACATTTAACTCTCCTTGTCTCTCGAACTTTCTGTTTGAGAGGCCCCTTCCACAACGCCTTCACTTCTTAAAACTGATACAATTGTCAAGAAAAAACACTTTATATCCATTAAAGGAGATAAATTTTGAATATACTCACCATCAAGTAAAGCTTTTTGCTTAATTGGTAGCTCATCTCTTCCGTTAATTTGTGCCCAGCCAGTTAGTCCTGGCCTTACACTATTAGCCATATATTTATCTCGCTCTTCAATTAAATCATACTGATTCCATAATGCTGGTCTAGGACCAATAATACTCATACTGCCAGACAATATATTTAAAATTTGAGGCAATTCATCTAATGAAGTTTTTCTTAAAAAACGTCCTGTTTTTGTGATATATTGCTCTGGATTTTCTAATAAGTGTGTGGGCATATCTTTTGGAGTATCTACCTTCATCGTCCGAAATTTATAAATATAAAAATGTGTTTTTCCTCTTCCTATTCTCTTTTGTTTAAATAGAACAGGGCCCTTAGATTCTAATTTTATGGCTACTATAATTGTTAAAAAAAACGGCGATAGTAGTATAAGCCCTATTAAAGAGAATAAAAAATCAAAAATATGTTTAATTTTTAGATACAATTAACACACCTACTCTCATACTGTATGAAGATACATTGAAGTATCTCCTGTTTTTTTATTTGCTACTGAAATTAAGATTTCCTTCATATCAGTCTCCGAACCCTCTTGAAGTTGTTTCAATAGTAATTCCATCTCATATGATGGAATGGGAGTTGCTTTACCAATAAAAATCTTTTCAAATATTTGTTCCTTTTGAATTTCATCTTCATTTAATAATTCTTCAAACAACTTTTCTCCAGGTCTCTTTCCTGTAAAAGTAATCTTCATTTCATCTTCTGAATATCCGGAAAGTTTTATCAAATTTTTTGCTAAGTCTACGATTTTTACAGGTTCTCCCATATCGAGAACGAATACTTCTCCACCTTTTGCCAAAGTACCGGCTTGAATTACTAATCGAGAAGCTTCAGGAATAGTCATAAAATACCTTGTCATTTTTGGATCAGTAACAGTAACTGGTCCTCCTGTGGCAATCTGATGTTTAAATAGAGGAATGACACTGCCTCTTGAACCAAGGACATTACCAAATCTAACTGCAGTAAATATTGTTCTACTTTCTTTAGCTAAATTCTGAATAATCATTTCCGCAAAACGCTTTGTTGCCCCCATTATATTTGGGGGATTAACTGCTTTATCAGTAGAAACAAGAACAAAATTCGATACACCTGCCGAATGTGCAGCTTCTGCAACATTTTTAGTTCCAAAAATATTATTTTTCACAGCTTCCATAGGGTTTGCTTCCATCAAAGGAACATGTTTATGGGCAGCTGCATGATACACAACGTCTGGTTGATTGATCATTAGAATTTCGAAAATTCGGTTACGATCCTGAACATCTGCAATTATTGGCAATAGTTCAATACTATTTCCATACTGTTTACGTAATTCCATATCAATTTTATAAATTGAATTTTCACCGTGACCTACTAAAATCAGACGACTTGGACTAAATTTGCATATTTGACGGCAAATTTCAGATCCAATTGATCCACCTGCACCTGTTACTAATATAGTTTTTCCATAAATGTTTTTTGCAATGCTTTCCATGTCTAAATTAACTGGTTCACGACCTAATAAATCTTCTACTTGTACTTCTCGGATTTGATTTACTTTCACTTTTCCAGTCATTAAATCTCCCAATAGGGGAAGTATCTTAATTTCCGCATTAGATTTTGAACATTCCTCATATATACGCTGAATTTCATTTCTACTTAGTGATGGGATAGCTATGATAATATGATCAGCTTCAAATTCATCCACTAGTCGTATAATTTCTTTAACCCCACCGAGAACTGGTACATTCATAATTTCTAGATGATGCTTTGTAAAATCATCATCTATAAACCCAATAGGTTTCATTTTCAATGATGGTGTTTGCTTAAGTTCTCGTACGACCATTGTACCTGCTGCTCCAGCACCGATTACTAAAACTTTCTTATAGTGCTCTTCTTCTTTTACTAAGTATGTATCTCGATACATACGCCATGAAAATCGAGAACCACCGATTAATAAAATATGCATCATCCATGTAATAGCAAGTGTTCTAGTAAAAAAGCCTCCAGACATTATAAATTGGGCTATTCCAGTTAATATGATAGAAAAAGATACAGCTTTCATAATTGCTACTAGCTCGTTAATACTCGAATATTGCCATACTTTTTTATATAATCCATAATAATGTGCAAAAATGTGGTGACTAATTAATAAAATTAATGAGCTAGCAATTAAAATTGGTGAAAATATATTCCACGTTGTAGGAACCAGTAAGAAATAACTTACAAAGATTGATGTTATAACAATAACTGAATCTACTCCCATAAGATATAAAATTCTTTTTTTATACGTCAAAACACTCAACTCCTCTTCATCATTACATCTATTCTCTTTTTTAATGATAGATTTTCTTTCAATATCTTCTGTATAAATAGATAGCCCCCTCACTTTTTAACCCTGCATTAGCTAGTAAGTATTTAAAGAAAATGGTCATTACTTTAACCTATTCAATCACAATCACTCATCTAATTTTTTACAACCTGCATGCTTGTTAAGCTCGACTTTTCTCTTCTCTATAGTTCTATTCACCAATATTTTTATTGATTGAAGCTGTTCTAAATTTGCATCTTGACGAATATACCTCACAGCTTTCTTAACTGATTTTGGTAATGATTCAAATTTATCCATAAAACCAATCCTTTTTTGAAATTAAGAATCTACAAACATAAACACTTAGCAAAAAGCTATGGAGCACAACTCTTTGCTAAGTGCTTATTAAATATTAGGGCATCTAACCCTTCCTCACACTTTACTACCGACAACTATCGTGTCTAAGGTGACAATGAACCACCACCCACAGTACAGCCGAGTACCTCCTTTGATAGTGGTTAGGAGATATCACCATTATTTTCTCTTTGTAACTATTATTGGATATTAAACTAATTTAATTTTTAAAAAGAAGAAAGCTTTCATATACTTGATCTATTAGTAGTTAGAAAATCCCCAAAAACTTTTTCTTCTTCACCTTCTCAGGCGTATCTCTAAAACAAGCGCTACCATTTACAACCGCTTCTGCATTTTCTTGAAATAGATACAGCATGTCCATTCCATATTCAGCAGAAATAAGCTCACTTGCTTCTTGCATGTGAAAGTTTCGTCCTGAAATGTTATGAGCATCTGATGCAATCATGTGTGTTAAGTTTGCATCAATTAAGTCCATAGAGAATTTTTTAATTTTTTTACCGAATCGCCCTGTTAAGCTAGATGCCGTAACTTGCGTCATAGCCCCTTTGTTAACGAGGTTGTATAAGATATCTGGATCTTCTATTAAGCGCCTGTTTCGCTCGGGATGCACAATAATTGGCGTTAGCCCTTCTGCTTGAACATCATAAAGCAAACGTTCTGTAAACCGCGGGACTTGGCTTGATGGAAATTCTACAAACACGTATTTATTAGTAGAATTTAAGGTGAGAATCTTACCATTTCGATAGTCTTCGATCATTTCTCCGTATATACGACTCTCTTGACCTGGTAATATTGTAAGAGGAATATTCTCTTGAAGCAGGCGTTCATTTAACGCGGCAACTCGTTGTAAAATCTCATTTTTTTCATTTATGTATTTACCGTTTTGATGATGAGGGGTTGCTACAATCGTATGAATTCCTTCTGATACCGCTTGTCTTGCCATATCTAAGCTGTCTTCCATTGTTTGTGCGCCGTCATCAATACCAGGTAATATATGACAGTGAAGATCAATCATTCCTTAAAATCCCCCTTATACCTAAAGACCCATAAATTCTACTTCATACTTATGAAATACTACCATAGGCATAAAATAGGTTCAATGTCTTATTTTGTCGAAAGTTATCAAATAACCCGGAAATATACTTTTTATGCCGGTATTTGTATTTAAAATGAATCTTATTGTTCATTTCAAATGTTATAATTATATATTAAAAACCTCACATAATCTAGATGAAAATAAAAAAATACCATATCATTCTATTTTATTCCTAATATTCATTTTATCAGTTAAAGTCTTACATTTATTGAGACAACTGAATTATTTTATGAAAAAATTCTAATAAATCAACCTTTTTTGATTAGCTGTTTTGAAAACGCAACCATTGCTATTAATATAATGTTTTGTAAATAATTTAGAAACATTTAATAGTTAAATAAACCCAATCCAGATTAGGTATTTAGACTAGTTCCGAAAGAACATTTCATTAAATTCTTGCATTTCTCTCTTCATTTCTTTATCATTAAGTGAAAATTTTGTAGAGAAAAGAGTTTTTTTATTATGTTAAAACGTGCTTTATTAATACTTCTGCTTTTAGCTATTTCAAAATTCTCCCACACACCGCACTTATTAGTAACCGATCCTTCTACATGGACAAATTCTTCTGTTTGGAATCATAACGCTACGCTCTGGTCCATTTTGCATCCGGACAGTGAGTTTTATACTTCCTATACATACGGATTTGATGTGGAATTTATCCTTCGAAAAATCGCCCATCTTTCTTTTTTCGGCGTATTAGGACTGCTTTTTTACTGGAATTTAAAGGAACAGCGATATCGTTATGTGAAAGCTTGGTTTTGTCTCGCAGCATTTGCTTTTTTAGATGAAGTTCATCAGGCTTTTATCATTGGCCGAGACGGACGGATTGTGGATGTAATGATTGATTCGTTCGGAGCAGCTGTAATGTTGTTTGTATTGTATAAAGTGAGAAAGTCTTCGACGCGATAGGTTTATAGGCGTTGTCGAAAGAATAGATATACACATAAAAAAGCATAAGGCTAGTGCCTCATGCTTTTTTATGTGCATATCATATTTTCTACTGCACTCATTACATTTTCTTGAATTTCCTGCAACCGCTTCTCACTTCTATTCTCTGTCGCTTGCTTCACTCCAAAATAAAACTTCACTTTCGGCTCCGTTCCTGACGGACGAACCGCAAACCACGAGCCATCTTTCAGCCAGAATTTAATGACATTTGAAAAAGGTAAATCGATTGTTTCTCGCTGCGCTGTAAGTAAATTGATTCGCTCCCCGCTTTGGTAGTCCTCAATTTTTTCAACCGCTGCGTCCGCTAGTTCTGTCGGAGGATTCTCGCGGAATTGGTTAACGATTCGACCTATTTGTTCAGCTCCGTCTTTTCCTTTTAGTGTAAGGGAGGTAAGAGACTCTTTGTAATAGCCGTATGTTTGATAAAGTTGGGTTAATCCGTTATACAGTGTCATTCCTTGCTGCTTGTAATAAGCCGCTGCTTCAGCAATCATCACCGCTGCCTGCACGGCGTCTTTATCACGGACAAAGTCACCTATTAAATAGCCGTAGCTTTCTTCGTAGCCAAATTGAAAGGTTTTCGTTTCTTCTTGATTATACTCTTCGATTTTTTCTGCAATGTATTTAAAACCTGTGAGTGTATCTATCGTTTGAACACCGTAATCCTCTGCAATGACACGTCCTAATTCTGATGTAACAATCGTTTTAAGCATCACGCTGTTATCTGGGAGAAGCCCTTTTTCTTTTTTGTGTGACAGCATATAATGCAGCAATAATGCACCAGTTTGATTCCCCGTCAGAAGTACGTAATCACCGCTGTTATTTTTTATAGCTACTCCTAACCGGTCAGCATCTGGATCTGTAGCAAGCAGCAAATCTGCACCTGTTTCTTTTCCATAGCGAATTGCTAGCTGAAAAGCCTGTGCTTCTTCCGGGTTAGGAGATGAAACGGTTGAAAAGTTAGGATCTGGATTTCTTTGCTCATCCACAATAGTAATGTGTTGAAATCCAACGTTTTGAAGTGCTTGCGGCACAAGCGTTTGTCCCGTACCGTGAAGCGGCGTATAGACAATATGTAGGTTCGTTTTTGCCGCATTGTTGTTTAGCTGAAGGCCTTTTACATAGTCCAAGTACACTTGATCCAAATTTTCTCCGATATAGCTTAATAGATTCTGTCTTAAAAGTTCATGTTCTTCTTTTACTTCCAGCAGCAGTTCATTTTCAATTTCATTCATATGCGTAACGATAACATCAGCCGCTGTAGGAGGAAGCTGTGCTCCGTCTTCTCCGTATACTTTATAGCCGTTGTATGCTGCTGGGTTATGGCTCGCTGTAATCATAATGCCAGCGTAAGTGCGAAGATAACGGACGGCAAATGATAATTCTGGCGTTGGGCGCAGTTCTTGGAATACATAGCTTTTAATTCCGTGCGCTCCCAATGTTTTGGCTGCTTCTAGTGCAAATACTGCTGAACCATGGCGGGAATCATATGCAATCACGACTCCTCGTTTTTTGGCTTCCAGGCCTTTTTCTTCGATGTATTTAGCAAGTCCAGCCGTGACTTTTCGAATGGTATAGATATTTATGCGATTAGGTCCCGCACCAAGCTCCCCTCTCATTCCGCCTGTTCCAAACTCCAGCTGTTTATAAAACGCATCTTCTCGTTCACGTTCGTTCATTTCAGTCATTTGTTTTTTTAATTCACTTGGCAGCTCTTTATGAGTACTCCATTTCTTCCATTCAGTTTTCCACGTCATGTTCATCTCTCCTGTCTTATGTTTTTCTTGCTTTTATTGTGAATGGCTTGTGTGAACTCTTTATGAATTGGCTTATATACCTCATAGACAGAGACTTGTTTCTCCTTTACTCTTTATATTCTTTATAAAGAACATTTTTCGATTTAATATACACAAAAGAACTTTATATACGTTATAATGAACAAAACAATATGAAGAGGATGAACTGAAGTGATAGGAGAAAAAATTAAGAATTTGCGGTTAAAGCAAGGTTATTCAATGACTCGCTTGGCTGAAGAAGCTCATATTTCAAAATCATATTTATGTCATTTAGAAAAAGGCCTTAACAGTAATCCTTCCTTAAAAATGCTTGATAAAATTGCTTCTTCTCTGCATACAACCATTGATTATTTAATTGATCCAGAAATTAGCATTGAAACGGTACCTTTAAAGCCGAATCTTAACAAAGAATGGCTTCAATTAATTGAACAAGCAATCCAAGATGGCATGACACGAGAAGATTTTATTGAATTTCAGTGTTATTTGAAGTTCCGTAAAAAGAACTAGCATCCTCAATTAACTAATTTTTCGAATTTTTTGTGATAATCGACTCATTTCGACATACTAGACAACTATTTTCTTGTAAAATAACTTTGAAATATATAATGAAATGAATATTACAAATTATCCAGATAAGGGCAAAACTATTGAAAAATAGTGACGCAAAGCTTCAGGTCTAAGGCCGCTTCCGGCTATGATGGCTGGGTTCCCTGGCAAAGGGTGGATGAATCGTAATGAAAAAAGAATATGTACTGTCAATGGATCAAGAATGGGTAAGTCTTATGGAAGTAGCTCGCAAACTGGGGCTGACCATCGAAGAAGTCCGGAGATTTTTATCGGAGTTTAAGCGGAAATAAATTAAAAAAGCACGCTCTGATCTGAGCGTGCTTTTTTAATTTATTATTATTTTTCTAATGAATAAAATGTATGTTTTTCAGTATAGAGAAAGTGAAATACGCTCATATTAAATGCGAATTCCTTTTGGCTTACGTTGATCAAACGTATAAATCTCTGTAAATCCGCACTGTTTCGCCATTTCAACCGCTTCTTTCATATGAGCTCCTACGGTTTCGACAAAGTGTGAATCAGACCCAATCGTTAAGATCTCTCCGCCTAAATCACGGTACAGGCCAACAACTTCAAGGGCCGGTAGCGCTTCGCCTAGCTTCCCTCTTATCCCTGAAGTGTTAATTTCAATTCCAATATTGCGCTGGATTGCTTTTTTCAAAATCTCGGCAAAAATATCTTTGAATTGATGAAAGTCATAAATGCCGTATTGCTCAAACGCGTAGCGCTTCATTAAATCTAAATGAGCCAACACGTCAATATCCGCTCCGCTTACTAGCTTATACATTTCGTTAAAGTATGTGCGGTAAATTGCTTCTTTATCATTCAGCTCCAAATGTTTACGAAGCTTGATGTTATTAATATTGTGAACCGATCCTAAAATAAAATCAAATTTCTCTTGATTTATCGTTTTTTGATATTCTTCTTTCAAATAGTGCGGCTCACAAATTTCAATTCCTTTTTTAATCACTAACTGCCCTTGAAACTGATCTCTGCATTCAGCTAGTTCTCGTTCGTATTTATCAAAATCCATATGACCATATGTTGGTGCCAATGGATTTAATGAAAAGTGCTCGGTAAAACAAATTTCGTTGATGCCGTTTTTTACAGCTTGTTCACACACTTCTTTCATGACTGCCTGTGAGTCAAATGAATTGTTTGTGTGATGATGGTAGTCTACTAGATACATAATTTAGTCACCTCTCGTTTCATTATACATCTCTCTTGCCCTGACTGCACATAGAGACCCTTTCCCCCGCCTATCCCGCCTCTTTTCGCTCATAAAAAAAATTTCCACTAAAAAAAGACTTTTTTCCTCTTCCAGTAAACCTTGTTTTCTTATAAACTAACTTAATATAGCAGATGTTCTGACATACAACTTGACAAACGACTTTTACTTACAAAAGAGAAAGGAAATAAGAAATGGAAATTGAAAAGAGTTTTTCTCAAACAAAAAGCCCCTTTCTGTCTTACTTAAGCTCTTATACGAAAAAGATGAAAGGAGAACTAAAAGAAGAACCGAAAATCAACTATAGAGATGCAGTCGTTTCTTCTTTAGGAGGCTTAATTGCGATTATCATCAGCAGCTCGATTGCACTCGCGCTTGGATATCCAATGGCCCTTGCTCCGATTGGTGCAAGCTGCGTGCTTATCTTTGGCGCTCATAAAGGTCCCTTGTCACAGCCGCGCCACGTGCTTGGAGGACACTTGCTTGCGACGATTTCAGCACTTATTATTTGGAGTTTATTTCATCGGAGCCTCATTACGATTGCGATTGTACTTGCGTTTGTTCTTATTTTAATGATTCTTACCAAGACCGTTCACCCTCCCGCTGCAGCTAGCGCAATTGTAGCGATTAACACAGGGGCCGGCTGGGGATTTTTAGGGGTTATTATGATTTGTGCGTGTGTGATTGTACTAATTTCTACCGTGTATAACAATTTATTTCAAGATCGGCAGTATCCCAGGTATTGGGTTTAATACATAAAAAAGACGTCTCCTCATAGAAGACGTCTTTTTTATTTGTTTTTCCTTACTACACTATGTGTTTTGCTGTTTCAGGGTTCATTTAGTAGCTCTTACTTTACTTCAGTTGAACTAATAAGCTGGTAAACCCCTAGACTTCCATCAGATAACTCTTTTACTTTATGAATACTGTTAAATTTTTTGTATTTAACAGATCCGTCTCCGTACGAAATATCATACTCTTCTGTTGTATACACTTTATACATAGAATCATCAAGTTTTGTTACTCTATTTACGTTAAAGCTTAATAAATCTTCTGTTATTCCTTTTTTGATTAGGTAAGCTGTATACTCTTTTTGTTCCTTGTATTTTGGTCCGTTGGAATCGATATAAGGCTCTGCAATAGAGAAGTCTCCACTGTTGATTGATGAAATTGTAGCGTACATATATTGTTCAATAAAACTAGAAACTTCGCTAGTAGATACTTCAGAATCAGCTTTTGAATCTTCGTCATCCAACTGTTCTTCCTTAGAAGGAGCTAATGCTTCTGCCGTATTTTCTTCGTCAAAATTAAGCGCAATATCTTCTATTCCTTTTTTGATCGATACTTCTTCCGTTTTCTTTTCTCCAGAATCAAATTTACGTTTTGCATATACTTTTACAGAGCCATCCATTGGCAGTGGACCTAGATAATCAATATCGCCAATTTCTGTTTTTGTGTCTTTGCCATTAACGAACAGCGTCGCGTCATCATAATCTGAAGAAACGTATACCGCATGATCTGACCAATCAAATTCCACGTTCACATCTTCTCCGTTAGTGGCTTCAATCTCTTGTTCGTTTTCAACTTTTCCATAATCATTTTGAACTTCACCTTTTACCGTATGGGTCCCAGGTAAAAATGGTCCAATTTTTTTAGAAGAGTCACTGCTTACCGTTCCAGCTTTTTGACCGTCAATATATACCGCTGTCGCATCTTCTGTAGACTGAACTTTTGCATACACAGGGTTTACCTGTACCGTGTAATGATCAAAGATCCCCCATTTCTTTCCGTCTTGTTCTAACTTAGCGTATGAAGAGTGATCTTCGCTTGGAACTCCTGCTTCAAGCGCTCTGCTATCTGCCGCTAACCCTTCAGAGATTGATTTCATTACATTCGGATTTTCATGCAAATATGTAATAAATGCTTTTGTTTGCTCATCGTTGGCTTCTAGTTGAATTTGACCATCATTTACATATTTTTTTACTTTATCAACATCATTGCTCTTTACTGAAGCAATGAATTTTTCTGATACTGCTTTAGGAGCCATCATTGTTTTATCGATTCCGTAATAAGCTCCTCCTAATATCACAGCTGCTGCTATCACTGAAATCGCAATAACCTTTGTTTTTTTATTTGAAGGCTTTACCGAGTCTCTGCCCTCCTCTACTGAAGGTGATGCAGTTTCTACGTAACGCTGTGATTGTGCTCCTTCACTAGAAGCCGCTTTCCTTTCGACAGGATGTCCACACTCTGGACAAAATTCATGCTCATTTGTTAACTGATGTCCACACTCTTTACAATATCCCAATTTCTACACTCCTTTGTCATAATGGTATGAAAAAGCATCGCTGTACACGATGCTTTCTGTCTGCTTAAAATAGGTCATTCAATTCAGTGCTGTTTCCCATTCTTGTAATAATGGTTTTGGCTTCTTCTCCTAAGCCATTCGCAATGAACGTCAGCACAATCGTAATTACTACATACACAATAAGAGTGCTATAGATACGATCAAGTCCAGTTGTTCCGCTTTGCTTAAAGCTAGCAATCGTAAATGGAACCACAAGGAAAATACTCAACAAACCAAAATTCATAAAATAAGAGAAGTATTCCACATGGAGAAATGAAAGCACAAGCCCAATTAAAAGAAGAGCTGTTGGAATGATTAAAAACGTGCCAAAGCGTGAGAAAAATTCTTTAAAGGAAACGTCTACCTTTCCAAACTTTGCTGCAATATATGTTGCTCCAATAATAACCGCAAGTCCAATAAAAGTGAGAATTCCTTGCTTAAAGACAAAATCGGTAAAATTGAAATGAATAATGCTATTGATATCTGTAGCTTTTATCAAATCAGCACCCGTATTAAATTCCTCCAGGTCAGATGGAGCCATCTCTTCACTGATAATAGGCAGTTTGAACATGCTTCGAACAAACTGAATCAATAATAGCTTCCAGCCTACATACAGCATAATAGGTATACTAAGAGCATAAAGAATGACTGTAATAAGAGCATTAACAAATTGGCTTTCTCCTGCTGCTTGCGCTGTAGCTGTTGGATTTTTAATTCCTTCTGCAAAATAACTAAAAAATGATTTTGACACCTTTTTCGCCTGACGAACACGTTGATTAGGTTGTTGAGGCGCATACGCTGTTTGCGGCTGAGGTTGAGGCTGATATTCAGATGCTGCTGCCGTCTGGCTTGCAGCTGCCTCTTCTTTTAATCTATGACCGCATTTCACGCAAAACTTTCCGCCATCATTAAAATGGCCGCAATTTGAACAATTCAAATGCTCCTTCCTCCTTCAATATATTGTTTAAAATATAGTTATATAGATTTACCTATATATAATCTATATAATTCTATATTCATACCTTTTAGCATTATACACCATTTTTGGTATTTCAGGAGAGTTGTTTTCAGCAGATTAGCTTAAAAAGTTTCTACCCAAACTTCTTCGCGGAATCCTTTCTTTGATTTCTACATGCATGTTGCATATAAACCTTCCTTTTATGCTTTTAGTTCACCAATAAAACTATTTTATGCCTTAACTATCTTGTTTTAATTTTCAGAATTGTTTATACTCAAAACATCTTTGTTTTTTTAGAAAAGCAATGGAGGTGAATTTACAGCACGATTTATACATACTCAAGGGGGGATTTTCTATGTTGAAATTAATTGGGGTTTTGCTAGTGGCAGTGGGGTTTATATTTCGTCTAAATACACTGCTTGTGGTGACTATCGCAGGCATCGTGACAGGTCTTGTATCAGGCTTATCGCTTCATGAAGTGATTACGATGTTCGGACAGTTCTTTGTGGATAACCGCTATATGTCTATGGCTATTTTACTTACTCTTCCTATCTTCGGCGTGTTAGAAAAATACGGGCTGAAGGAACAAGCGGAAGTGCTGATTAAAAAAGCCAAAAACGCTTCTTCTGGAAATGTTTTACTTATATATCTTTTTATCCGTGAAATCTCAGCCGCTGTCGGTTTAAATATCGGGGGACATGCTCAATCCGTGCGCCCGTTAGTTGCACCTATGTCTGAAGGTGCAGCTCGTGCAAAATACGGAGAGCTTCCTCCTAAAGTAAAAGAAGATATTCGTGCTCATGCAGCGGCAGCTGAAAATACGGGCTGGTTTTTCGGAGAAGATATCTTTATCGCAACGGGTGGAATTCTCTTAATGAAAGGGTTCTTTGACTCCGTAGGTATTCACGTTGACGTCTGGGATATGGCGCTTTGGGGAATTCCGACAGCCATCTCAGCGCTGCTGATCAGTGCTATTCGTTTCCGTCAGTTAGACCGACGTATTCACAAAAAAATGACGAAGCACAAATCAACATCATCTTCAAAGACGGAGGCGAGCTAAATGAAAAGTATCCTGACACTTGATACGATTTACTACTTACTCGGTATTATTGTCGCTTTTATCGCGATTCGAATCGCACGTGACCCTAACCATCCTAACCGTTTAGGATCTTCTTTATTTTGGGCGCTGTTTTCCATTACGTTTTTATTTGGCAACGTGATTCCGCCTTTTTATGTAGGCTGCTTGGTGATTATTATGGTGCTGCTTGCTTCATTTAACCGCGTGACTAAATCCAATGAAGCGGAAACACCTGCTGAAGAACGAGTGGCTCATGCGCAAAGATTAAAAAACAAAATCTTTTTACCAGCTTTATTTATTCCTATTTTTACGATTATCGGTACTCTTCTTTTTGGAAAAATTAAGTTCGGAAACTGGGCGTTAATTGATCCAGAAAAAGTCACGTTAATTTCACTGGCAATCGCAGCTGTGATTGCGTTTATCGCTTCAATGGGCGTCACCAAAGCGAAAATGGACGTGCCTGTTAAAGAAGGAAGCCGTTTGCTTCAAGCAGTGGGCTGGGCAGTTATTTTACCGCAAATGCTCGCAGCACTTGGCGGTATCTTTTCAAAATCAGGCGTTGGAACAGTCGTCTCGGATATTGTAAGCGATGTACTGCCGACTAACCATGCGTTTGTTGCAGTGCTTGCTTACTGCTTGGGAATGCTGCTATTTACGGTTGTAATGGGAAATGCGTTTGCAGCGTTTGCCGTTATTACGGGAGGTATTGGACTTCCGCTGATTGTACACATGCACGGAGGAAATCCCGCGATTATGGCAGCTCTGGGCATGTTTGCTGGCTACTGCGGCACGCTGTTGACGCCAATGGCAGCCAACTTTAACATCGTACCTGCCATGCTGCTTGAATTAAAAGACAAAAATGCCGTGATTAAAGCTCAAGTTCCGATTGCGCTATCCGTTTTTGTTGTTAATACGCTATTAATGTACTATCTTGTATATCATTTTTAAAGGAGACGACTAGAATGACAATTGTATTACTAACCGGCTTTGAACCATTTGAAGGTGAAAGCGTTAACCCGTCTTTAGAAGCTGTCAAAGCTTTAGACGGTGTAGCTGTTGAAGACTATCACATTATTGCTAAATCTCTTCCTACTGTGTTTGGCGAATCGCTCGCAAAGCTTCATACGTATATAGAAGAAATCAGTCCTTCTATCGTCATTTGCGTAGGACAAGCGGGCGGCCGAGAAGGCATAACAGTGGAACGCGTTGCAATTAACGTAGACGATGCGCGAATCTCTGACAACATCGGCCAGCAGCCCATTGATCGCCCTATTATCGAAAACGGCCCTGCCGCATACTTTTCGACACTGCCAATCAAAGCAGCTGTCGAAAACTTACGCCAAGCAGGCATTCCAAGCAGCGTTTCTCAAACCGCTGGAACGTTTGTCTGCAACCACGTGTTTTACGGGCTCATGAACATGATTCAAAACTGCTCGATTAAAGGCGGATTTGTGCATATTCCTTACCTTCCTGAACAAGCTGTCAATCACCCAGGGAAAGCGAGTATGTCGCTGGATTTGATCGCGCAGGGACTGCTGAGCGTGGTGAAGACGACGATTTTGGTTGAAGAGGATGTTGTGGTTTCGGGTGGGGCTACGCATTAAATAGTAGTATTAACTTACAATTTTTTCTTGGTAAAAACCTGAACCTTACTCCACTTGTGAGTAAGGTTTTTTACAACTAAAAACGGCTATTTAAATTTATAAAATGTCTTAACTCTCTTAGTTTTTAGTGGAAATTTGATACGCTGTCTTTCGTTCTTTTATTAAATTATTATTATTTTGCAATATATAACATAGTTCTGTTAATTGATTCATAGATAAGCCTGTAATTTGCCTGCATTCGTACAAAAGGCGCAACTCATTTTGTTCTAATTGAATTTGATAGCTTTTTCTATTGGAAACAGTACGTTCAAGAAAGAACTGATGTTTAAAAAAGTGGTGATAGGTAACTCTATTTTTCAATTGTGGTAAAAGTTTCGGTAAATAGCTAAGGAAGTATCGTAAATCTTTTGTAGGTGAAGTTACAAGAATAGTAAGTGGTAAAGTAATAGTCGTTCTTTTATTTGATTGAAACGATGGTGATTTGGTTTTAGGTATATTAACCTTTCGAGACATACATGGGTGAATAAACTCGCTAACTAAGCTGAGAAAATAGAGAATTTGCTTCTGATCGTATATTACTAGCCTATTTTGGCTATCTAAAGAAAATGAAAGATGTAAATTTGTAAAAAGGATTTCAATTAGCTTTTTATTTTCTTGGTTACTAAAGCTATTTGTAGCAAGAATAATCTTCTTAATACTAGAATTGCTAACCTTTAAAGAACCATCATCTTGATACCACCATGCTAAAGTTAATGGTGAAAAATGAGCGTTTATAAATTCCACTGGCAGAGCTTTTTTACCGTGGGGATACCAGATTTCTTTTAATAATGAACTGACTTCCCCTACTTTTGATTGTGAGTAGTAGCTTTCACTATATCCATTTTTTAAACGCTGATCTATAACTTTTCGATACTTAGGAAATGATAACTCGATATGATCTCTTAATTGTTCATAGCAACCAAAGACCCACTCTTTATCTTTTAAACAATGGCTAAAGCGAAACCTCGGCCGACGTCCTTTTTCAATAGAAATATTGCCATCACCTAATAACTTCCCTACTATCATACATAATTGATTGTACGGAATTAACTCGCTCAATTGCTTTTCTGCATCCATTTATGTTCACCCTCCTTTAATAAGAACATTTGCTCTATTTTAATTTAGATTTTATATTTTTTCAATATTAAGAAATGTAAAACAGATAAACTCTCTTTAAAGTCATTTCATTGCTTTAATGTAAAAAACTTCTAAAAAAAAGAGACCTAGCAAAATAGCTAGAGCCTCTTTTAAATAATTTAAAATTAACGAAGAAGTTGTAAAACTCCCTGTGGTTGTTGGTTCGCTTGCTTTGCGACTGTACTTTTCAGTTACAGAATAGACTATATCTTCATCCATGTTTTTCATGGAGCTGGGCACTTCGAACAGTTTCACTGCCCTACGAGATTCATAGTCATAGTTTTCACCTTAGACCGTATTCTCTAGTCGTTGAACCTTCTCCAGAGTTTCCTCACAGGAGCTTGGCTGCTGATTATCCATTATACTATCTTCATCATTTTCAAACCATCACGCTTACCGTTTCTGATTACGTTGTGGTTGATAAAGCTTTAGGAAGTTCCAGCAGTTCACCCAGTTATTCTCTAGCTCGTTACCAAGCTAGACGCCCTTTAATCGGTTATCTCAAAAGTTGTAAAACTCCTTGAGGCAGCTGATTAGATTGAGCCAACATTGCTTGTGCTGCTTGACCAAGAATTGAATTCTTTGTTTGGTTCATCATTTCTTTCGCCATCGTGCGAACATTTACTTTCATAAATGACCAGACTATATCTTCACCCTCTTATAGAAGTAGGGGTCGGGCACTTCGGATTCACAATACTGATGGATACTGTTTCACCTATGGATTTCATCATCGTGAGCTTAGCTTTTAGATGGTCTACCCTAGTCGTTGAACCTTCTCCAGAGTTTCCTCACAGGAGTTTGGCTGCTGATTGCCCAATCTTTTCTTTTTTCAAACCTTCACGCTTGTCGTTTCCAACTACGTTGTAGCAAGAAAAGCTCTAAGGGGTTTCCAGCAATTCACCCGATTATAATCGCTAGCCGTTACCAGCTAGGACGACTGTGCTTGTTGCTGCTTATACAGCTAAAGCATAATCTACGTCACGGATACGAGATTCCGCAGCAGTTAAGTTTTCAGAAGATGTACTTAAGTTGTTAATTGTGTGATCTAGACGATTTTGAGTAGCACCGAGTTTTGAACGCTCAGCAGATACTTTTTGAATGGCTTCATCCATAACTTTAATCGCTACATTAGCTTGACCTTGGTTACCAACTTTAATATCTTTTACCCCTAAAGCTGAAGCACCCATGTCTTTGATAGCAAGATTGATGTTCTGACCAGTGTTTGCACCAATTTGGAATGTTGCTGAGCCATCAGAGTGGTCATTAGTTGCTTGAGTTGTTTCACTGAAACTAGATAGCGCATTTGTTGCACCTGTTTTTTCATTACCTGTTGAATCCTTAACAGTTAATGTCACTCCATGAACAGCACCTGCAGTACCATCTGCGGCTGCTGTTAACTCTACTTCTCCGTTAGCACTTACTGCTACATCAGTATCTGCGGCTGTATTAGTTCCACCAAAAAGTGCTGCAACATCAGATGCCGCTCCAACAGTAATAATATCCTGTTTAGTTGCACCATCTACCACATAAGAAACTTCAATTTTATCTCCTGCGACGATTCCTAAACTATTGCCATCCTTGTCTTGAAGGTCAGTTAATAAAGTAGTGGTTGCTATGGCTGCGCCTGAGTTACCTGCGTCTTTTAATACTCCTCCAGTGTTAACATTAGCACCTGCCGTAGTCGTCTTATCCATTGAACCATCTAGTAAGTTCTTAGTGTTGAATTGAGTTGTATCAGCAATACGATCAATTTCTTTTCCTAATTGATCTACCTCTTTTTGAATTTCTGCACGATCATCGTCTGTATTTGTATCATTCGCTGATTGTACAGAAAGTTCACGCATACGCTGAAGGATGTCATGCGTTTCATTTAAAGCTCCTTCTGCAGTCTGAATTAAAGAAATTCCATCCTGAGCATTTGATGAAGCTTGATCCAACCCACGAATTTGACCGCGCATTTTTTCAGAAATTGCAAGACCTGCTGCATCATCAGCCGCACTGTTAATGCGAAGACCTGAAGACAATTTCTCCATTGATTTGCTTTGTGCATTGTTTGCACTGTTAAACTGACGGTACGTGTTTAGCGCTGCAATATTGTGATTAATTCTCATTTTCCTTTACCTCCATATAATTGTTTTACTTCTTGGTTACATCCTTGTATGCAAGAAGTTTCTCGCTTACTGATTTATTCAGTGGGGAATAACAGTAATCAAACATAGATCCCTAGGACATATGTTCATACTATATATCGGCATTGAGGTTAAGTTGTTTACAGTCTCGGTTTATTTTCTTTTGAAATTTTATTTATGATGTTGCTAGGGTTAGATTTTGATAAGTTGCTATTTAAAGAATCATTTACTCCACTCCTTCAAAAACCACTTACACTCTTGTACAATACTTATAACCACTAAAAAGACAGGAGCCCCTATCATGCACAATCTACAACACATTTTTGAAACTCATAACTTTGAACTAACAAACGAAACAACAAAAGGACTTGAATACAGACATCAAGAGACTGAAGCTATTGTCTATTTACTGCCAACAAAAGAAATAAATCTTGTAGTGAGTCCTCTTTCATTTGATGTAGACTTAAGTCAAAGCGATGGAAAAGTTCATAGTACCGCTTTAAAACATTTTCCAAAGCGGTTAAACGGAGGAAAACAGCCGATTTCTTTTGGATATTCATTCAAGTTTCCAACAGCAGAAGCATTAAGTGATTTTTTACATACGTTGAACGACTAACAGCAAAAGAAGACAGGATACATAGTTACCCTGTCTTCTTACTTTACCTAACGATAAAACTAGTATTCTTATCTTATATTCTAAAAAGATATGTATTATTTAACTCTTACGGCATAGGCACTATACCGTGATAAACCATCAACGTACAATTGCGATAGAAATGGTTAACATTCAAAGAATTTAATTCTCCCTCAAAGTGACCAACAGCCTTAAAATACACTCCAATTATTATATTAATTGATCGTTTAAAAGAGTCTCCGTGACAGAGACTCTTTTTTTCATGTAATTTCATCTATTTGTCTCTAACATATTTAAGCTATTAACAGCTTAAATCCCTACCTCTCAACAAAAACTTTTTTTCTCGGCGAACTTCCAAAATCTTTTTTGATAGTTCATGACGTCGTCTACTGCTTGGAACAAAGTAGTCGGTGTTTTTCTTTTCGGCAAAACGTGCGGATCTTTCCAGTTCACATCTATACCGGTAAGCCCTTCAATAACTCCCATGGTTGCGATAGGAAGATATGCTAGGTTATATCCTCCTTCTTGTGCTACAATGAGCCTTCCTTCGCAATGTGTTTCTGCTAATTTCCGCATCTTGTTTGCCATATATTTAAATCCTTCTCTCGTTACCATTAAACGAGAAATAGGATCCAATGCATTTGCATCTTGCCCCGCTGATATTATGATAAGCTCCGGCTCAAATTGGCTAATAAATGGTGCAATAATAGATTCAAATACATATTGATAGCCTTCATCTCCAGTCATCGAAGGTACGGGTATATTTACATTGTATCCTTCCCCTTTTCCTTGTCCTACTTCATGTACCTGACCAGATTCTAATGGGAAATAATTTTCTTCATGAATGGAAATAACGAGTACGTCGTCACGTTCATAAAAGATATCCTGCGTTCCGTTTCCGTGATGAACATCCCAATCTAAGATGACGACTCTTTCTAAACCGTAATGTTCAATTGCATAAGCAGCGCCTACAGCCACATTGTTATAAAAACAAAAGCCCATTGCTTGATCTGAAGACGCATGATGCCCTGGCGGACGTATTTGAGCGTAAACTTTCCTTATCTCCCCGTCCTTCATTACTGTATCTACTGCTTTCATGACAGCACCTGCAGATAGCCTCGCAATATGTTCTGTTTCAGAAGATGCATAAGCTTCAGGTCCAATTTCCCTTGTTCCTGCTTTACATTCTGTCTGAACACGCTGGATATGGCTTTTGGTATGAATGCGAAGTAAATCTTCCTCCGTTGCTTCATAGGGTGATTGTCTAACTAAGTGCTTTGCTAAACCGCTTTTTTCAATCATTTCTTTAATCACAGTCATTCGATGCTTGTTTTCAAATTCTTCGCAAGGCTCTACTACTTCTCCACCTTCAAACATATACTGAATCTTGCCCGTGTCATGGCGTAAAAATCGTTTATCCCAAATCCAGCTTGTTTTATGTATCATTCTGTTTTGCTCCTTTCTTTTTATACTAGAAATCAAACTTATACATTTGAAGGTGCGCGGAATGCTTCTTTTTTTAATAATAATTCGTACGTGTCCGGTCTTCTGTCACGCATAAACTGAAGCAAATTACGTGTTGAATCAATTTCTTTTAAATTAATCTCTTGAATCAAAATTCCTTCTTCATCCGTTAAAGCTTGTAGAATTTCTCCCATTGGATTGCTTACAAAACTCCCTCCGTAAAATGTCATTTCTTTTTCAGTTCCTACTCGGTTCACCGCAGCAACAAAGACTCCATTTGAAATACCATGTGCTGAAATAGCTTTTTCCCATACAGGACGAGTTGAAAGCTCAGGATGATCAGGCTCTGAGCCAATAGCAGAAGGATAAAATAAAATGTCCGCTCCTTGCAGTGATAAAATTCGTGCCACTTCTGGAAACCACTCATCCCAGCAAATTCCCACTCCAATTGTTCCATATTTTGTTTCATATACAGGGTATCCTGTATTTCCTGGAACAAAGTAATATTTTTCATGATAGTTCGGCCCGTCAGGAATGTGGTTCTTTCTTGTAATTCCTAAGCAAGTTCCGTCCGCATCGAATACGGCTGCACTATTAAAATAAACGCCTCTAGCAGCTTTTTCATAAAAAGGAACAATTAACACAACTTTCAGATCTGCTGCAAGGTCTGCCATTTCTTTTAATACGGAGCTTTCTGATGGTATAGCCAGTTCGTATCTTGCAGGTGACACACTTTGAGGGAAGTACTGAGCATTAAATAGTTCTTGTAGACAAATAATTTGAGCTCCATTTGCTGCAGCTTCTTTAATTTTTTTGAGCGTATAGTTAATATTAACTTCAATGTTTTCTTCACACTTAACTTGAATAAGACCAACCTTTACTGTTTCTTTCATTTTAATCTCTCCTCTTATATTAGAAATTTCAGATAATTAATAATGTACTTTATCAAGATATATGTTCGGTTTTGGGTTGGTTTGGCTCTGTTTTTTCATTAAAAGTAAATTGCGGCGGTGCCTTTGTAAAAAATGACGTCTTATATAATAGATAAATAAAGCCTATAACAACCCAAATACTCCCTAAGGAGAGAGATTTTATATCTAAGCTTGTCCATAACCAAATTGTAAAGGCTCCTCCAATAATGGGACTGATTAAATAACGGCATGTGCCTTTAAAATCTCTTTGTTTTCGACGAATATAGTAGTGAAAAATAACAGAGATATTTACAAATGTAAAAGCAATTAACGCGCCAAAATTGATAAAGGAAGCAGCTGTAACTACGTCCATTACTAGTGCGTTTAATGAGAGTACCCCAATAAAAATAACGTTTCGCGATGGTGTTTTATATTTTGGATGTATATATGTAAATAGTCTTTTAGGCAACATTGATTCTCTGCCCATTGCATAAAGCAGTCGTGAAGCACTAGCGTGTGAAGAAATTCCTGATGCAATCGTTGAAGTGATAATTCCGGCAAGAAAGACGGATGAAAAGAGCGTTCCTCCAATATAAGCTGCTATTTCAAACGAAGCTGAATCTACAACTTTAAATGAATGATAGTTTGGATAAACAAGCTGGGTAATGTACGAAACGAGTATAAAAAGTATTCCTCCTATAAATGCTACAAGAATAATAGCCTTTGGTACATTTTTCTTTGGATTAATCGTTTCTTCAGAAAGCGTAGTCACAGCATCAAATCCAAGGAAAGATAA